>NZ_CP018788.1:637594-956391 GCF_002139915.1 Campylobacter devanensis | reverse complement strand
TAATACTCTTTTGAATTTGCTTAGATCTGGGATATTGTAGATTTTGACAGTATCTAGCTTTGTAGTATTTTCATAATGTATAGAGTTTAGACTAAAACAATCTCTAATATTGAGCGCATTTGCTAAAAAATGAGCTAGAGTTAATCCACCTCTAGCAATACCTAAAATAACATCTGGATTAAATTCATCTCTAGCTCTTTTAGCTAAAATTTTGGCATCATGTTCAAATGAGCTAAAATCATAATATGTCATATTTTTAGCCTCCAATTATTGATTTAAATAGATTAGGTGCTGAACTAGCAATAAAGGCAAATAGACTAATAATAGCTAGTGTACTTACGCCTAAATTCAGATCTTCCCATTTTCTTAGTGCTAATTTAATAATAAAATATGATATAAATCCTACGCTCAATCCTATTGTAATAGAGTATGTAAGCGGCATTAATATCACAGTTAAAAATGTTGAAACGCAAATAGCTGGATCTTTGTAGTTGATTTTGCCAAGTTCACTAAACATTAAAATACCTACCATTACAAGTACTGGATAGATAGCATTAGCTGGAATAGAGCCAAATAGTGGTAAGAAAAATAGGGTAAATATAAAAAACATTCCTATAAATACAGCCGTAAGTCCTGTTCTGCCACCAGCTTCTACACCGCTTGCACTCTCTACACATGTTATAATTGTACTTGTACCTATAATGGCTCCACCCATGCCAGCTATTGCGTCGCTTTCTAAATTTTTGGCTAATTTTTTTTCGCCATCAGCGTGTGTAAATAGATTGGCTCTATTTCCAACTCCAGTAAGAGTGCCTATGCTATCAAATAGATGAGTAACAAATAGAGTTAAAACAGCCGGAAGAAGGGAAATTTGAAGTGCTGAAAATATATCAAGCTCACCAAAAATAGGAGCGATGCTAACAGGTATCGAGATTATCTCTTTTGGTGTTTCATAAATTCCAAATATCCACGCTCCAATTGATGTTACAGCAATTGCCAAAACAAATCCGCCACGCAGTTTTAAAGTCCAAAATAGTATCATAAATATAATTCCTATAACACCAACTAAAACTTTAGGATCGCTAATATTGCCAATAGCAACTTTAGTAGCTGGACTAGCAACTATTAAACCCATTTTAGATAGACCAATAAAACATATAAATGCACCAATACCAGCACTAATGGCACACCTAAGATCTAGTGGGATATTTTTGATAATCCAAAGGCGAAAATTTGTAAAGCTTAAAATTGTAAATATAGCTGAGCTTATAAATATCGCTCCAAGTGCAGTTTGCCATGGAATTTGCATACCAATTACCATGCTATATGTAAAGTAAACATTTAATCCCATTCCCGTGCTTAGTGCTACTGGTGTGTTAGCCCATAAGCCATTAAAAATAGTTGCTAGAATCGTGATAAGGGCTGTCGCTACCAATAAAGCTTCCTTTGGCATACCAGCATCGCTTAAGATAAGCGCATTAATTGGAACTATGTAAAGTATAGCCAAAAATGTAGTAAGAGCTGCATTTAGCTCGGTTTTTACAGTTGTATTGTTTTGTTTGAGCTTAAATATATCCATATTTCTTTCTAATTGTATATTATAAGTTCATTATATAGGCTATCTCTTTGAACTGGTATAAATCCACTTGTTTGAATTAGCTCTATAAATTCTTTTTGACTTTTACCATTTTTACTTGCTGCTCCAGCACTGCTTTGAATACTCTCTTTTTCTATCGTTCCATCTAGATCATCAGCACCAAATTCTTGTGCTACAAGAGCTAAATTTAAAGTAGAAGTAGCCCAATAAGCTTTAATATGATTGATATTATCAAGTAAAATTCTACTAATAGCCATAGTTTTTAGTATCTCAACTGAGCCTAAAAATGGGATATTTTTAAGATAGTTATTATCTCTTTGATAAACTAATGGGATAAAAGCATTAAATCCACCGCCGTTATTTAGAGCTAGGGAGCGATCTTGTAGCGAGCGAATTCTAAGGATATGATCGATTCTATGCTCTTTGTTCTCTATATGACCAAATAGCATTGTAGCGTTGCTTTGGTGACCTTTTTGATGCCAAAGAGAGTGAATTTTAAGCCAGTTATCACTGCTTACTTTGCCTTTGCAGATCTCAGCTCTAATGCCTTCATCAAATATCTCGGCCCCACCGCCAGGCATACTATCTACACCATACTCAATCATCTTTTCTATCACTTCTTCATAGCTTAAGCCATGTTTTCTATGTAGGTAATCAACCTCTGCTGCAGTAAGTGCTTTTATGTGTAAATTTGGATATTTATTTTTTATCATTTTAAATATCTCTAGATACCATTGCCATGATACATTTGGATTGTGAGCAGAGACTATATGTATCTCTTTGGCTCCGTTTAATACGCTTTTATCTACTGCTTCAATAATCTGCTCATAGCTCATTGTATAACTCTTATCAGCACTTTGTCTATGAGATGAAAAGGCACAAAATTTACACACATCAGCACATAAATTAGTCGGATTTATATGGCGATTTATATTAAAATATACCTTTTTACCATTTTTAGCTTCTCTGATTTTATTGGCATATTTGCCTAGAGTAAATAGATCTAAATCATAAAGCTTGATAGCATCATCAAATTCCAATCTTTGATTGTTTTCTAACTTGTCTATTAAATTCATAATCCTACCTAAAAAATAAAACTTAAATTATATGCAAAAGAGACTTAAAAAGATTTTATTTGCGTTAAATTTAGTCTAATATTACATTTATATTCTTACCCTCTTTAGCATTAATGGCTTTAATGGCTTTTGGGTCTAGTTTAGCTGGAGTTAGGTAGCCATTTTCTACCATTAGCTCGATAGTTGAGCGAAATATTGGCAATGCGCTCCATGAAGCATAGTAGTATGGATATGGCTTCATTGGTTCACGTACTAAAACGCCAATTGTATATTCCTTGCCTTTGGCATCACGGACAAAGCCAAAGAAATTTGCATTATAGCGCTTATCGCTATAACCACCACTTGTAGCGATATGTGCAGTACCAGTTTTGCCGCCAATTATTAGGCCTGGGATTTGTGTTCTTTTAGCAGTTCCATTAGGACTTTCTACAACTTTGATTAGGATATCTTTCATCTTTTGAGCTTGAGCTTTTGAGAGAATTTGGGTAAACTCTTGTTCTTTGTATTTATAGGTTTTAGAATCTTTTTCTAGATGACTAGCTATGCGTGGTGTAACCATAACACCATCATTTGTGATTGCATTATAGGCGCTTAGAAGCTGTATAAATGTAGCTTGGACGCCATAACCATAGCTTAGCGTGGATTTATATACCTTATTTTTTAGTTTAGAGATTGACGGTATATTGCCAACTTGTTCATAGCTTAGATCTATTCCGCTCTTTTGAGAAAATCCAAATTCTAAAAGACCATTATAAAGTTCAAATTCGCTTAATCTATCTACAATTTGAATCATACCAACATTGGAAGATTCTACGATTACATCTTGGGCGCTTAGGGTATCATTTTTATGACTGTCAGTGATTGTTCGTTTACCTAGTTTATATTTACCACCATAGACATTTATTATCTCAAGCGGATCGATTTTGCCAGCTTTTAAAAGTAGGGCAAAGATAAATGGTTTCATAACTGAACCCATCTCATAAGCGTATTCGCTTGCTGTTGAATTTAGTGATTGGTAATCTTTTTTAGTGATACTTGATGGATTGTATCTAGAGGTAGAAACTAGTGAAATTATAGCTCCACTTTTAGCCTCCATAACGCCTATTATAACTTCTTTAGCAATTAGTTCATTCATCTTTGCTACAGCCATTTTTTCTAATATTTTTTGTAGTTTTAATGGAATATTTAGCACGACATTATAGCCATCAATACGGCGAGATAGCTCAGCGTCTTTACTTAAAATTATTGTATTTGCTAGATCTCTTGGTCCTTTTGTTAGCTCATCTTGAGTAGAGGATAACAAGTTATCATATACTTTTTCAATTCCTTTTACTCCTTCAACTTTTGTAATACCATCTATTTCAATCTTTTTAATGTAGCCAATAGCTGGCGTTAAAGCGTCACTTGCCATATATATTCGTCTTTCACCGCTTTCTATAATGCTCATTCCTTGAGTAGAGACTATACCGGTTTTTGGATCTTGATATGCGATAAATACTTTATTTCTATATAGCTTTCTAGCTAACTCTTTTAGATATGCAGCACCCTTGGCATCAATCTCATATGATAGAGTTACTAAACCTTTTTTTGCTAGGATTTTTCTAATTTTTTTAGGGTCATCACCACTATATAAAGTATATAGTTTGATAAATAACTCTTTTTTATTTGGATCAATATTTCTAGTATCTACCATCGCTTTAAAGAGTTTTTGACTGCTTGCTAGGCTAAAACCATCTTGGCTTAATATAGAGCCACGCATAGCACTGGTATAGTCGCTACTTTGGAGTTTTGGAAGGCGACGCTCGATACTAGATCGGTAAAATATAACTGTTAAGAATATAAAGATACCAAGAACAATTAGCAAAAATACTACATATACTTTGCTTTGGCTACTATTTTGGCTCATTATAGCTGTGTTCTTGCTATCTCTTTATATGCGCTTATAGCTTTATTTCTTACTTCTAGCATTAGTTTCATGCTAGTTTCTGCTTTGCCGATTGCAATCGCTGCTTGGTGTAGATCTTTTACTTCTCCAGTTGCTAGATCAGCTACTGCTTTATCAGCTTTTTGTTGGACGTCATTTAGTTCGCCTAGAGTTTTGGTTAAAATATCAGAGAAACTTTGGTCTAGTAAATTATCATTTTTACTACTTTTTTGCTCTAATGGATTTAAATTTGATATATTATTAATGTTCATTCAATTATCCTTTCATCATATCAATAGCACTTGTCGCTATCGCTTTGGCACTTTGAAATGCTGATACATTTGCTTGGTATGCTCTTGTTGCTTCTATTAAATCCGCCATCTCAATGACTGGATTTATGTTTGGTAGCATTACATAACCTTTTTCATTTGCATCTGGGTGAGTTGGATCAAATTTCATTTTAAAATCTTTATCATCACGTACGATTTTATCGACTACCACAGTTGAGATCGCAGGTTTTGGAAATCTTGGCGCATCTGGATCATCTAAAGGATTCTCATTTTCTAAAAAGTCATTTTTAGCATTTAGTTGTTTATTTAGCTCTTTATCAAATTCAATTGCCTTAAATACAACCTCTTTACGGCGGTATGGGCCGCCTTCGGCTGTTCTAGTAGTATTTGCATTAGCTATATTTGAGCTAATTACATTCATTCTAAAGCGTTGCGCACTAAGTCCATATCCACTAATATCAAAATCACTTAAGTATGCCATTATTTATCCTTTATATTTTTCCACTTGCATCTATTACGCTTTTAAAGATATCGCCATGTTTTTTGCTAGCTGAATCTAGTGCTTGAATCATTAAAACATTTTTACTCATTTCGCTAGTTTCGATATCTAGATCGACAGTATTAGCGTCATTTCTAGCCATATGACCATCTCTTAGATATATAGTTGGAATCTTAACTGATGGAAAATCGATTGCGGCAAAATGTTTATCATTTGTTCTAGCGAGTTCTAATTTTGGCTCACTAGCACCTAGTTTATATACCTCTCTTTTTTTTTCTATTAAAGCGGTTTCAAAATCGATATCTTTAGCTTTATAAAAAGGAGTATCGATATTTGCAATATTGCTAGCTATTAATTGGTTTCTAGCAACCCTACTACCAAGAGCCGAATCTACTAATTGTTTTGATTTGCTAGTACTAAAACCTGCGTACATCATATATCCTTTTTAAATTTATTGCAATACATAAGCAATATTTATTCCAAATTTAACTCTAAATCTTTAAAATTTTCAAATCCGCTTGATTGATTTGATTTTATCTTAAGCAGAGTCAAAAATTCATCCCTAGCTAAATCCTGAGCTCCCATAAATTTAAGATGAGGATTCATTACTTGTGCATCTATGATAAAATCATATTTTGCTAATGCCTTAGCTAGTGTGATTAGAGCGACTTTGGAGGCATTTTTGCCTTTACTAATCATACTTTCACCACAAAAAATCTTACCAAAAATCAGCCCATAAAGCCCGCCAATAAGCTCATCATTATAATAGACCTCCACGCTGTGAGCGTAGCCTAATTCGTGCATCTTAATATAGCTATCTACAACATTTTGATCTATCCAAGTTGGCTCATTTTGTTCTCTATGAGTTTTGCAAAAATTGATAAAATCTGCAAAATTATAATCAAATTTAACTCTATAATCCCTTAAAAATGGCCTTAAACTCTTTTGAATTTTAATATTTTGTGGATAAAATATTGCCCTTGGGTCAGGGCTATGCCAAAATATCACCCCATCACACGGCCATGGAAAAATACCATGCATATACGCATCAAGTAAAATTTCACTACTTAGGTCACCACCATATGCTAGTGGAGCGTCTTTTGGAGCAGTTAATGGATTTGGAAAAATAGAGTTCATTAGCTATTTTGCTTGGATAAATTTAAACTCAAACTCACTGCCATTAAAATCAATATTGGCAGTGCCACCATTTTTTAAAGCACCAAAAAGCAGCTCTTTGGATAGCTTAAGATTAATTTTATCTTTAATAGTTCGTTTAAGATTTCTAGCGCCAAATTCGCTACTATATCCAAGTTTAATAATCTCATTAATCGCATTTTTGCTAATAGATATAGAGATTTTTTTTGCTGATAGCTCTAGCTCTTTTATCTCTTTTTGGACTATTTTTTCTAAGACTTCGTGGCTTAGAGTGTTGAAATTTATAATCTTATCGATTCTATTTCTAAACTCCGCAGCAAAAAATCCCTTCACAGCTCTATCTGTTTTATCGCTATCATCTTTATTAAAGCCCATAATCGGTGCTTCTTTGGTGCCTAAATTTGAGCTCATTATGATAATTGTATTTTTAAAATCACTCTTATTTCCACTTGCGTCACTTAGAGTTGCGCTATCAAAAATCTGTAAAAATATATTTAATAGCTCTGGATGAGCCTTCTCAATCTCATCAAACAAAATCACGCTATAAGGATGCTTTTTAACCATATTTGTAAGCATTCCGCCATTTTCAAACCCTATATATCCAGGAGGTGCGCCAATGAGCTTAGCTACGGCGTGTTTCTCCATATATTCGCTCATATCAAATCTCTCAAAATGGATATTTAAAGCATTTGCTAACTCTTTTGCTAACTCAGTTTTACCCACACCGCTACTTCCAGTAAATAAAAATACACCAATTGGCCTATTTGGCTCATTTAATCCTGCGTATGATGTGATTAAAGCGTCATTTAAGCTCTTTATAGCTAGGTCTTGGCCAAATATTTTTTGGTTTAATATAGTGGATAGATTTTTTAAAATTTGAGTGTTATCAGAGCTTGTTTGGATATTTGAGATATTGGCTATTTTAGAGACAATTTCATTGATTTTGGTTTTTGTTACGCTTTTTTTATTCTCGATATTTGCCGATGCGCCAGCCTCATCAATGATATCTATAGCGCTATCAGGCAGGAATTTGTCAGTTAGATATCTCTTAGCCATCTCTATACTTTGGCTTAAAATTTCATCGCTATATTTGACATTATGAAATTTCTCATAGGTTGGCCTTAAGCCTTTTAATATCTCTAAGGTCTCTTCTTTGCTTGGTTCGGCGACATCTATTTTATTAAATCTACGAAGCAAGGCTCTATCTTTATTGAAATTTCTAAACTCACTATAAGTAGTTGCGCCAATACACCTTATATCACCATTTGCTAAGTGTGGTTTTAAGATATTTGCCGCATCTTGGCCATTGTCATTGCTACCTGTGTTTAATATAGTGTGAATTTCATCTATGAAAATTATATGATTTTTATTATCTTTTAAGCGACTTATAATCTCTTTTAATCTCTCTTCAAACTCACCCCTATACTTCGCTCCAGCTAAAATAGCAAAGATATCTAAGCTAAAAATCACGCTATCTTTTAATCTATCAGGAACCTTTCCATCTACTATTCTTTGGGCTATTCCTTGGACTATTGCGGTTTTACCAACTCCAGCTTCACCTACAAAAATCGGATTATTTTTCTTATGGCGGCATAGAATTTGAAGAGCTTTGTCAATCTCTTTATCTCTATTTATCACAGGGTCTATTTGATGATTTTTGACTAATTCATTTAAATTTGTAGCTACAGATAGTAGTTCATTATCATCTAAATTTAATCCGTGAAATTCAAGTAGTTGATAGGCTTGTGAGTTTTTATCGCTCAAAACTTCATCTAAAAACTCCTCAATTCCAAAATTTTCCTCAGCAGTAATGCTAGAGAATAATTCACTAAGCTTATGAGTAAGAATTGGTGGCTTTTTTTCGCTAGATTTTGGAGACTCTTTGAGTATATTTATTAGATCATTTCTTAAAGCTATAACATCATTAATACCGATATTTTCTAGAATTTTTATAAATTCCTTATCAAATGTTAGAGTATATAAAATATGTTCAGTACTAATATACTCATGCGATTCGCTTAAAGCTAAGTCATTAGCTTGTTTTATTGACATTGCTAGATTTTGTTCTATCATTAATCCTCTTTTATAACGCATTTTAATGGAAATCCATTTGCCTTAGCTAGGCTTAGGGTTTGGTTTTGCTTGGTTTGGGCGATCTCTTTTGTGTAAATTCCGCAAACAGCGCTACCATTTTTATGAATTTTCATCATCAATTCTATAGCTTGCTTTAGCTCTTTATTGAAAATTTCACAAAGCACCATCACTACAAAATCCATTGTAGTTACATCATCGTTTAATAAAATCACCTTAAAAAGAGTTGGTTTAAACTCTTTTAATTTTGTTTTTGAAGTTAATGATCTTTTAGTTTGCATTTAAGATCTTATCTATATCTTGGCTAATTGTGTTGGTGCTTACTTCACCTAGGTAGAATTTATTTTGCGTTGTTGTACCGCCTAGATTATCGCTTAGATTTTGGTATTTACCATCTTTTAATACTACTTTAAATGGAATTGAAAGGGCTCTATTATAGCTTATATCATTTAGAGCTTGATCTATAATCTTGCTATTTTCTTTTGAATTTGATATAAAGTAGTAGGCATTGTACTTTTTACTAAAATTCTCTAAAATATACTCATCACTTACATCTTCAAAGTGAATTAAGCCAATTATCATAAATTTATCTGCGTTTTTAAGCTGAAAATCCATCAAATGTGGAGCCTCTTTTTGGCATGGGGCGCAGTAAGTTCCAAATATATCAAGCATTAGAATTTTATCACTATCTTTGAGTTTAAAGCCATTTTCAGTGCGAATTATCGTAGCTTTAGTGCCGATTATACTGGTTAATTCTATCTCATCGCCTGTTTTATAATAGTTTGATTGTTCTATTTGAGTTTGAGTTGTCTTATCTTGATTACATCCATTAAGTGCGAAAAGTGCTATTAAAAATAGGGCTATAAATTTAATATTTTTCATATTTTATCCTTTATAAATATCTTTTTAGAGCGGCTCTAGCTTCTAAATTTGCTTGTTTTTCTTTGAGAGCTTCTCTTTTATCGTGTAAATTTTTGCCTTTGGCTAGGGCGATATTTGCTTTTACTATATTTTTGTGGTTTAGATATAGGCTCAAAACTACGATTGTTAGCCCATCGGTGCTAACTTTGCCAAGGAGTTTATCTATCTGTTTGCGGTGCATAAGGAGCTTTCTAGGCGATCTCTCATCAGGACGAAAGTGTGAGTGAGCAGTTTGTAGATGGCTTATGTGTGCGTTTAACAAAAAGAGCTCACCTTTGATGATTCTTACAAAGCTATCTTTTAAATTTGCTCTACCAGCACGAAGTGCCTTGACTTCGCTACCTTGTAAGACTATGCCGGCTTCAAAGCTTTCTATAATTGTATAATCATGAAGTGCTTTTTTGTTTCTTGCTAGTTCTTTTCCCATTTTGATACTTTTTATAGTTTGTAAGCTTAGAATTATAGCTAAATATTATGAATTTAGTCTAAATAAGAGTGCCTTTCTAGCACTCTTATTGTTATTTTTTATAATTTTTGACAAACTCAGCTATACGCTCAATACCACGCTTTAAACTATCTAAATCGCATGCAAAACTAACTCTAAAATATCCATCCATACCAAATCCTACGCCAGGCACAGTAGCTACTAGGGCTTTTTCTAATAGCTCTTGGCAAAATTTCATTGAGTCAGGCTCTACATTTTTACAGTTTATAAATAGATAAAATGCTCCATCTGGACATACTACACTTAAATTTTCTATATCATTTATAGCTTTTACAGCATAATCTCTACGCTCTATAAATTTACTTTTCATATACTCTATATTAGCATCAGCTTCTCCTAGTAGCGCTGGGATAGCTCCAGCTTGAACTATGCTTGAGATATTGCTAGTGCTTTGGCTTTGAAGTTTTCTAACAGCTTTATTTAGCTCATCGATACTGCTTGCCATATACCCAAATCTCCACCCTGGCATCGCTCCGCATTTGCTTAAACCATTTATTGTTATTGTTCTTTTAAACATATCATCGCTAATTGCTGCAGCTGCTATAAACTCACCATTATATGTAAGTTTTTCATAAATTTCATCGCTAATTACCAAGATATCGCTACCTTCTAATACTTTGCCAATCTCTTCAAGTTCGGCTTTGCTATATACGCCACCGCATGGATTGCTTGGACTATTTAGCACTATAGCTCTTGTTTTTGGAGTGATTGCTGATTTGATTTGATTGGCTGTTAATTTAAATTTATTATCTTCACTTGTTTCAACTATCACTGGAGTACCACCACAATATTTTACTATTTCAGGATAGCTTACCCAGTATGGAGATGGAATTATAACTTCATCTCCATGATTGATAATGCATGAAAATAGATTAAATAAAGAGTGTTTGGCACCTACATTTGTAATAATTTGATTTGGTTTGTAGTTTAGATTATTATCTCTTTTTAGCTTTGTAGCAATAGCTTCTAAGACCTCAGGTGTACCAGGGACAGGCGTGTATTTACCACAACCATTGTCTAATGCTGATTTTACCGCATTTTTGATAACTTCTGGTGTATCAAAATCAGGCTCTCCGGCACTAAAGCTAATAACATCAAGCCCAGCAGCTTTCATCTCTTTGGCTTTTGAGCTAATTGCGATTGTAAGACTCTCGCTTAGAACTGAAATTCTTTTAGATAATAACATTTTTACTCCTTTATTGATTTAATATACTCTTGATATTTTTTGTCTAATACTATTTTATCACTTCCTTGACATCCAAGATTTTCTATGCGATCTATTAGATAGATTAGCAATTCTTTTGTGATATCTGGTAGCTTATTGTGTTCAAATGGACGATTATCACTGCTAATGCATTTAGCCGGAATTCCTACAGCCGTAGAGTGTGGTGGTACGTCTTTTACTACAACTGAATTTGCACCAATTTTTGAGCCAGTTCCTATGGTGATATTGCCTAAAATTTTAGCTCCAGCACCGACAACTACGCCATTTTCTAATGTAGGATGGCGTTTGCCTTTATCTAAACTTACCCCACCTAAGGTAACTCCTTGATAAATCAAGCAATCATCGCCAACTATAGTTGTCTCACCAATTACTATTCCAGTAGCATGATCAATAAATACTCTTCTTCCAATAACTGCTGCTGGGTGTAGATCAACTCTGGTTAAAAAATTACTAATTCCAGCAAGTATTCTGGCTAATTTATGCCACTTTTTATTCCATAAAATATGGATAATTCTATGATTGGCTACTGCCCATACTCCAGGATAATTAAAGATAAGATCTATGCAGCTACGATATGCTGGATCTTGTACTTTAGGCTGAGATAAATCCTCTTTAATAATTTGAAAAATACCCATCATTAGCCTATGGTTTTTAGATATCCATTATCGTTTAAGAATAGATATAGTTCGCCTAGAATATGCTTTTTTTGTTTTTCATCTACTAGTGTTGAATTTTCTATTCGTTCATTTAAAGTATCTCTAATAGCATGTATATCATAGTCTAAATCCTCTAATATATCCATAACGGATTGTGATTCTAAAATATTTTTTATCTCATAATTGCCCTCTTCATTGATGATTATTGTAGCTTCAGTAGGGTGGGTAAAGAGATTGTGTTTCATTCCAAGAACCTCTTGATATGCACCAACAAGGAAAAACCCTAAAAAATAATCCTCTTTTTCTAAATCAACATCATGCAAGAATAGCGGATTTTTGGTCGCATCAAAGCTTATTTCGCCATCGCTATCGCAAGTTATATCCCATATAGAAGCAGACAGAGTAGGGCGCTCATCAAGCCTATCAAGCGGCATTACAGGGAAGTTTTGTCCAAGTCCCCAAAAATCAGGCAAGCTTTGAAACATTGAAAAATTAACCAAATATCTCTCTTGCACCTCTTCTTGAATTTTTAAAAGCTCTGCATAATTTTGTTTATTTCCTAAAAGTGAGATCGCTTTTTTCATAATTAAATGGACTAAAATTTCGCTATTTGATCTATCTTGTAAATCTACATAGCCTAAATCAAATAGTGTCAAAACACTCTCCATATGATCGATTGCATCGTGGAGATACTCTATGGCATTGCTTGGCTTTATACTTCTATATAGATCATATAATTCACTAATTAGTGGAGGATTGTTCTCTTTTAATATTAGTTTTTCTTCTGTATATTCTTGACTAAATAGCTCAAGTACAGGAGCTACTAATACAGCATGAGATGCAGCTATATATCTACCGCTTTCTATAAATATATCAGGTTCAATCTCATTTTTTTGATTAGCAATGCTTTTTAGTAAAAACACAACATCATTTGCATACTCTTTAAGTGTGTAATTCCTGCTTGGATTATCTTTAAATTGTGAATACTCAATAGCCAAACCGCCGCCTAAATTTATAGCTTTTAGAGATTTTGCTCCCATTTTACGAAGTTCGGCGTATATATTTCCAGCTTCTATAAGGGCTTTTTTGAGCGGATGAATTTCATTTATTTGACTTCCAATATGAAAATGAATCATAGTAAATTGCTCAATTAGGTTATTTTCTTTTAGTAAATTTACTGCTTCAATTAGCTCTGTAGATGTAAGTCCAAACTTAGAGTTTATCCCGCCACTTTTAGCCCATACGCCTGTACCACTACTATGAAGTCTGATTCTAAGGCCGATATTTGGCTTTGGTTTAAATCTCTCTTTGGCAGTAGAGATTATCGATTTTAGCTCATTTAATCCCTCTATTGTAAGAGTGATATTATGTCCCATCTCAGCAGCGATAAAACCAATATCAATTAGCTCGTTATCTTTAAATCCATTTACGGTAATTGGTGCGCCATAGTTATTATAGGCCATAGCTAGTAGTAACTCAGCCTTTGAGCCAGCCTCTAATCCATATCCATAGCTTTCTCCAATTTTAACTAGATTTTCTACAAATCCTGGATATTGATTTACCTTTAATGGATATACAGCATTAAAGTTGCCACTATAGCCAAATTCCTTTTTTGCTCTTTCAAAACTAGAGTATACCTGTACAATTTGTTTTTTAATAAGGTGTGGAAATCTTAGTAAAAGTGGTCCACGATAACCATCGTTTCTAATATCTTTTACGATATCAATAAGTGCTGGTTTTAAGTCGCTATTTAAGCAGACTTTGCCACTATCAGTGATAAAATTTGAATCTCCCCACAGGCTTAGTCCATAGTCGTGTGTCATATTTCACCCTCCAAATTTGCTATAGATATTCGTTTTTCATCTTTTGTTTGTAGATTTTTGTACCAAATTTGACCTTGGCTAAACTCATCATCGCCAAGACATAAAAATATCTCAAATCCCTTTTTATCAGCTATATTTAGATGCTTATTTGGGCTTTTGGCTTCATATGAAATTTCGGTTATATATCTTTTTCTTAGAGTTTGAGCGATTTTGTAAATTTCATCAATTAAATTTGGATTTAAAGCACAGATATAGATACCTTGACGGGTATTTTGCGACTCTTTTTGCTTTAAAATCTCCATAATTCTCTCAATACCCATAGCCCAGCCAACTGCTGGAGTAGGTTTGCCATCTAGATATTCACAGAGTTTATCATATCTACCGCCACCTGCTACGGCACTTTGAGAGCCAATATCATCACTGATAAACTCAAAGGCAGTTTTGCAGTAGTAATCAAGCCCACGTACGAGTTTTGGATCGATTTGAAATTCAACTCCATTTGCTTTTAAAATCTCTTGAAGTTTATTAAAATCATCGTTACAAATTTGATTTAAATTTTGAGTAATAAGCGGAGCATCTTTTAAGATATTTTGACAACTCTGGCTTTTGCAATCAAGTATCCTAATAGGGTTAGTATCAAGTCTTCTTAAGCAATCATCACATAAATTTTCTTTATTATTTTCAACAAATTTAACTAATTTTTCTTTATATGCTGGCATACATTGACTATCGCCTAGTGAGTTGATTTTTAGTGTGGTTTTAATTTTAAGCCTATTTAAAATCTCATTTAACATTAAAATTACAGATGCATCCTCATATACACTTGATTCCCCAAAACACTCTACGCCAAATTGATGAAATTCTCTTAGACGTCCACGCTGAGGACGCTCATATCTAAACATACTACCGTGATAAAAATATCTTTTAACCCCACCAGCTCTATCAAATTTATTCTCTATAAATGCTCTTACGACTCCAGCAGTTCCTTCAGGGCGAAGACAGACATCATTGCCGCCTTTATCTATAAATTGATACATCTCTTTACCAACTATATCGCTACTTTGGCCAACACTTCGCTTAAATAGTGCGGTCTCTTCTAATTTTGGTGTTTCGCAAAACTCATAGCCATAGTTTTTAACCACAGCTTCACAGGTATCAATTATAAATTTATATAGTTTTCCATCGTTTTCAAGTAGGTCTTTCATACCACGAAGAGCATTAATCATATAAATTTCCTTATTTTATTATGTATAATTTCTGGGCTTAGTGAGGCATCGATCTCTAAGACTTCAAATTTTAAATCGGCGAATATTATACTCATAAATCCTTGAACTCTCATTAAATACTCAATTCCGCGACTTTCAATATCATCATTTTGACCTCTACTAAAAAGCCTTTGACGGATTAAATTCTCATTTGCTTTTAAAAATACAAATTTATCTCCAAAATCTGAACAAAGCGCAAATTTATTTAGTTCAATTAAGGTTTTTATATCTAGATTATCATCATTTGCCATAGCATATGCAAGACCAGATACAAAGCTTCTATCGCTTAAAATCAAATTTCCATAATTAGGTTTTAAAACTTTTTCATAATGCTCGGCACGATCTGCTAAAAATAGAAAAATTTCTGCTCTTTGTGATATTTTACTTGCACTACTCATTAAATAATTTCTAATCATCAATCCAAGCTCTGTGCCACCTGGCTCTTTAGTTATTATAGCATCTTTGTAAATCTCTTTTAGCAGATTTATTTGAGTAGATTTACCAGCTCCATCGACACCTTCAAAATTAATTAGCATATTCTTCCTTTATTTTTTTATATACTTTAGATGGGACAAGTGAACTAATATCACCATCGTGGCGTAAAACTGAGCGGACAATAGAACTAGAAATAAAGGCATTTTTAAGACTTGGCATAAAATAAATCGTCTCAAATTCGCTCCACAACGAAGCATTTGCATAACCAATTTGTAATTCATATTCAAAATCACTCACAGCTCTTAGACCTCGCACAACAGTATTAATATTTTGTGATTTAGCAAAATCGATTAAGAGATTATTAAATCCTGTAACTTCAACACTAGATAGCTCCTTAGTCGCTAAGCGGGCAAGTTCGATTCGTTGATCGTAGTTAAAATACGGCTTTTTAGACTCATTTAGTGCTACTGCTACAATAACTCTATCAAAGACATTACAAGCTCGTCTAATAACATCTAGATGACCATTAGTGATAGGATCAAAGGTTCCTGGATATATGCATGATTTCATTTTTACCTCTATTTTATGATGACTTGGTTTTTGCCTACTACTTGGGCTTTTAGGGTTTGATTATTTTGGTTTTTAACACTGATTATTTGTCCGATATTGCCGTCATTGAGCGCAGTTACTAATATTTCTACTTTTAAAGATCCATCTTCTATAATAGCAGTAATCTTATCACCTTTTTTGACATCGCTTAGGGTCTTAAATTGGCGATTAGTTAGAATTTTGCCACGCTTGATTTTGCTTTTAGTTATAAGTTGGTGATTTGATGGATTTATGATAGCTTGCTTATCATAATCCTTTAGACTTACAAATTTTTGTTTATAATCACTTAAATTTAGTATATGATCTCGCCCAATGTCTTTAGTAGCAACTAATACTGGGAGCTTAAAATCGATTTTGAATTTATAAAATATACTTTTACTGGTAGAATTTGGTGTAGTATAGACTGCTCTAAATGTTCCACTATCATCACGTAAGCCAAGCAAGATAATATTTTTTAATTTTAACTCATTAAAATTTACTGGTAGTTCATTGTGATTATCTATATTAATAGAATTTATCTTAGCTGATGGAAATTCATCATAAATAGCCTTATGAAGTTCATCAATTAAAGAGCTACTAAAAAGAGGAATATAAAAAATAAGAAGTAAAAAAATGGAGCGGGAAACGAGATTCGAACTCGCGACCCCAACCTTGGCAAGGTTGTGCTCTACCCCTGAGCTATTCCCGCATTTTGTTGAATTGAAGTGGAATGATACCATATTTTTACTCACTTGTCAAGATATTTTAAAAATTTTTATCTCTTTATTATCCTCAATGCCGCTTTCACCGATATTAGAAATATATATAAAATTTGATAAAGAGATAGGTTTTATCATTGAAGGGCTATAAATATTATTATTTGTAGCCCTAAATTCGCCATTTTTTACTGTTCCTATTACAATATTTGCTCTACTGGCTTTGAGTTTTAAGTTGCCTTTGAATTTAGCAATTTGCATCTGAGGCAAAAATTCACTAAATCCGGCTAGTTTTTTAGTTAGCGGTAAAACAGTGATATATGTAGCTAGTAGGCATGACATCGGATTACCTGGCAGGACAAAGATAAACTTATCACCTTTTTTATAGCATTTAGTAGGTTTTGCAGGGCGCGCATCAATTGAATTAAAAAGTATTTTAAAACCAAGTAAATCTAAAACCTCACTCATATAATCAGCTTCACCCTTGCTTGCTCCGCCACTTGTGATAATAATATCATAGTTAATGCAACTCTCAAGAGCCTCTTTAATAGTTGAAATTTGATCTTTTAAAACACCTTTGTATTCACTTTCAAAGCCATTTTGGCTAAGTGCAGCCATTATCCCAAAACCATTTGCGTTATATACAGAAAGAGTATCGCAGCTATCCCACGGCTCATAAATCTCATTCCCACTACTAAAGATAGCAATTTTTGGCTTTTTAATAACATTTACATAGCTAATACCTTGAGCAGCTAAAAGCATTATATTTGCTGGAGTTAGTGGTGAGTTTTTACTTAGTAAAAGCTCACCAGATTTAATCTCTTCTCCAGTGATTTTTCTAGCGTTATTTGGTGGAGTATCTAGTGGAACTATTAAATTACCATTTTTATCTAATTTTTCATTCTCTATCATTACAACAGTATCAGCACCATTAGGAAATATAGCTCCAGTCATAATCTTATAGCACTCATTTGAACCGATTTGATAGATATTTTTATCGCCTGCTAGAATCGTCCCTTTGATTTTTAGAGGATTTTTAATATCAGCATAGGCAAAGGCGTAGCCATCAAGTGCTGAGTTGTCAAATGCTGGAAGAGTTCTAGTAGCTATAATATCTCTAGCTACAACTCTATTAGTTGCCATATAAAGTGGCACAATCTCGCTTCCATTTAGCACATTAATACTACTAATTAAATCAAATACTTCATCGACTCTCATATCTTACTCGCTAAGTCTTTTTATATTAGCACCAATAGCTGTAAGTTTGGATTCTAAATTCTCATAACCACGATCAAGGTGATAGATACGATGAATTCTAGTTATTCCTTCGGCTCTTAGAGCTGCAATTATTAGTGCTGAGCTAGCTCTTAAGTCAGTCGCCATCACATCAGCGCCATTTAAACTGCCTCCGGTTATGGTGGCGATATGGCCATTTAGTTTTATATCAGCGCCCATGCGAGATAACTCACTAGCATGCATAAAACGATTTTCAAAAAGTCTCTCATCAATGCTAGATACGCCATCAGCGATAGATGCTAGAGCCATAAACTGCGCTTGCATATCGGTAGGGAAGCCGGGGAATTCGGTTGTGATGATATTACATGGTTTTAAATTGCCATCGCTAATTACTCTTATTGAATTTTGGCTAAGCTTACACTCAACTCCCATATCACAAAGCTTGGAAGTGATCGCTACTAGGTGATCGGGATTTATATTTTCTATTGTAACATCCCCGCCAGTAATCGCCACAGCGCACATATAAGTTCCAGCTTCTATTCTATCAGGTATTACTGTGATTTCATCTAAATTTATAAGATTTTTATTTGTTCCGTGTATCGTTAGCTCGCTTGTTGCGATGCCCTCTATTTTGACGCCATTTTGGTTTAAAATTTCACATAGTTGGACGACTTCGGGCTCTTTGGCTGCGTTAAATATCTTAGTAACTCCATTTGCTAAGGCCGCAGCCATTATGATGTTTTCAGTGCCTGTAACTGTGATCTTATCAAAAACGATATTAGCTCCATTTAATCCATCTTTGGCATCGGCTATCACATAGCCATCTTTTATCTCAATTTTAGCGCCCATTTTCTCTAAAGCACTTAGATGTAAGTCAATTGGCCTAGCCCCAATAGCGCACCCTCCAGGAAGCGAGACTTCGCAATGGCCAAATCTAGCAAGTAGTGGCCCTAGGACTAAAATTGAAGCACGCATAGTGCGGACAATATCGTATGTCGCTTTTGTGGAGTTTATATCTGCGGTATCTATTTGTAGGGTTGAGTTTTTAAATTCAGCCTTAGCGCCTAAATTTTGTAGTAGTTTTATCAATGTTTTTATATCAGCAACTTGAGGTGTATTTTGGATTGTTACTCTATTTTTTGCTAAAATTGTCATAGCGATTATCGGCAAAGCGGCATTTTTGGCGCCACTAATTGTGATTTTGCCTTTTAAATTTGTTGATCTTTTGATTTGTAGATAATCCATATATATCACCTTGTGTAAAAAATAGTGATGGATTATACCAAAAATATGCTTATATAGTTATTTGGAATTTAAATTATATCAATAAAAGCTATGGCAAAGGCCATAGCTTATGAGCGAGATTTTTTCACTTCATCTGCGATTAAGAAGGCAAGCTCTAAGGCTTGATCGGCATTTAGTCTTGGGTCGCATTGAGTCTCATAACGACTAGCAAGGGCCTCTTGAGTCACCTTAAATGCACCACCAGTACACTCTGTAACATCTTGGCCTGTCATCTCTAAATGGACGCCCCCAGGTATGGTGCCACAAGCGTGATGGATATCAAAGAAGCTCTTAACCTCTCTTAAAACATTATCAAATTCACGAGTCTTATATCCATTTGACGCTTTTACCGTGTTGCCATGCATAGGATCAATACTCCATAAGATATTTAGACCTTCGGATTTAATATCTTTTAAGATATTTGGCAAGCGACTCTCTATCTTATCAGCTCCCATTCTGATGATGATATTTAGGCGGCCATTTTCGTTATTTGGGTTTAGTTTGTTGGCTAATTTTATCACATCATCGGCTGTGGCATTTGGGCCGATTTTGCATCCGATTGGATTTTTAACTCCGCTTAAGAAATGGACATGAGCATCATCAACTCCTCTAGTTCTCTCACCTATCCAAAGCATGTGAGCAGAGCAGTCATACCAATCTCCGCTTAAACTATCAACCCTTGTAAGAGCCTCTTCATATGGGAGTAAAAGTGCTTCGTGAGAAGTGTATAATTTGGTTTCGCTTAGTGTTGGAGTATTAGAGGTTGTAACCCCACAAGCCTCCATAAATTTAAGAGCATTTGTAAGCTCGGAAGCTAGTTTTTCGAATTTTTCATCTAATTCACTTCGCTTTACAAATCCTAAATTCCATCTATGAACTTCATGCAAATTAGCCAATCCACCTCGTGAAAATGCCCTTAGAAGATTTAGCGTAGATGCACTTTGATAGTAGGCATCTATCATTCTTTTAGGATCTGGGACTCTAGCTGATTCATTAAATTCAAATCCATTTATGATATCGCCTCTATAGCTAGGGAGCTTAACCCCATTTATCTCTTCATAATCGCTACTTCTAGGTTTGGCAAATTGACCCGCTACACGACCGACCTTGACTACAGGACAGCCACCAGCGAAGGTAAGGACAATTGCCATTTGTAATATAATCTTAAACATATCACGGATATTTACTGCATTAAAGTTAGCAAAGCTCTCAGCGCAATCTCCACCTTGAAGTAAAAAGCCATGGCCTTGAGTGACCTTAGCTAGCTCATCTTTGAGATTTCTAACCTCACCTGCAAATACAAGTGGTGGTAGTTTGCTAAGCTTATCTTCACACTCTCTAAGCTTGCTAGTATCGGGATACACCGGTTGTTGTAAAATATTATAATCTCTCCAACTATCTTTATTCCATTTGCTCATTTTTAACCTTTTGAATTTCTATAAAATGCGTGATTATAGCCAAATAAATCTTAAATTCTAGCAAATTTAGGATTTTGCTAGATAAAATTGGATAGAATCACCAAAATAAATTTTAAGGAAAAATATGAAAAAATTTATATTGATATTTGCTCTTATATTTTTTGTTGGTTGTATGCAAAATACCACAAATGTAGGCCGCTCAGAAGTTGATAGAACGCAGCTAATGCTGATATCTAGCGATGAGATAAATGAAGCATCTGCTAAAGCTTATGGCGAGGTGATACAAAAAGCAAAAGCGTCAAATACTCTAAATAAAGACCCAAAACTTACAAATAGGGTTAAAAATATCTCAAATAGATTAATTGCTAAAACTTCATATTTTAGACAAGATAGCACAAAGTGGAATTGGGAGATAAATGTAATTACGAGTGATACTATCAATGCGTGGTGTATGGCTGGTGGCAAGATAGCTGTATATACAGGGATTATAGAGAAGTTGAATTTAAATGATGATGAGATAGCATTTATCCTAGCTCACGAGATTGCTCACGCCTTAAGAGAGCATGTAAGAGAGCAACAAAGCCAAGAGATGATAAAGAGTGGATTAATCAATGTAGCTTCGGTTTTTGGGGTGGATAATACTATTTTAGGAGTTGCGAATTTGGCTGCTAATGTGGGGATATCTCTGCCTTTTAGCCGTTCGCACGAAAATGAGAGCGATGAAATAGGGCTAGAGCTTGCGTATATGGCGGGATTTAACCCAGATGGTGCAGCGTCGTTATGGACGAAGATGCAAGAGCATTCAGGTGATGGTGGATTGGAGTTTTTAAGCACTCACCCAAGTCATGAAAATAGGATAAAAAATTTACAAGCCCTAGCAGCTAAGCTAAAAGCTAGTAGTTGATTTAGCCTATTATTTGGGCTATGCTTTGGGCTTGTTTTAGAGTCATATCTCTTTTTATTTGGTAGTTTATAGCACCATTTTGACTGATTATAACAATGGTTGAGCCTAGCTCAAAATTGCCTATATGTTCGCCTTTTTTTAAGCTTAAATTATTGTAATTATAAAAAGCGGGAGATAAATTTGAATTGGTGCTAACTCTTGGTTCAAAATCAAATTTCATCTTTCCTACATTTAAAGCGCCTACAAATACCATCCAGATTAATTTATCATTAGCTAATCTTGCTTTTAATACCACTCTTTCATTTCTAGCGTATAGATTATCATGCTTTAAAAGGGCGCTTCTAGCTACGCTAAAAAGCGTTCCAGGTGTGTAGTTTAGACTTATAATTTCCATATCGCAAGGTGCGTGATAGTGATGGTAATCTCGTGGCGATAGATAGATATTTAGATAGTCAAACTCACCATCTAACTCGCCTTTTTCAAGAGATTTGCCTAGTAACTCATCTATGCTATAGCTTTTGGATTTGATGCTATAAGCTTTTAGATTATCACCTTTTTGGCACTCCAAGCACAATCCATCACTTGGTGAAACAAATCCATCACCAAGTGCTCTTGGAGAGTTTAACTCTCTTGTAAATAGGGCGTTTAAGCTATCATAGCTACTAATGGGATTAAACTCACTCATATCTATTTGAAATTTTTTAACATACCAATTATTTATAGCATTTTGAAGTAATTTTGGGAATTTATAGTGCGCTATCAGGCCAAAGTAGTTTGAAAATTTATTATAATCCATATTAATCTCCTAAAAGCTTTAAATATACTATTTCACTATTTGATCCAACTCTAAAAGGTGGCCCCCAAAGCCCAGCACCACTGCTAACATATAATTGCATATTATTATTGATATTATATAACCCATAGACATATTTTTGATTTAGCCATACTAGGAACGAAAATGGAAAAATCTGCCCACCATGCGTATGTCCGCAAATAACTAGATCTACATCACGTTTTAAATATTTGAGTGAACGAGGCTGATGAGTAAGCAAAATTGTAGGTAAATTTGGATTAATGCCATTAAATACATTGACAAAATCAGGAACAAACTCACCCATTTTAAAGCCTGTAATATCATAAACACCAGCTAAATTTACTCCACCAATATTAAGATTTTCATTTTCTAAAACCTTAATTCCAAGCTCTTTAAATTTATTCAATAACCCACTAAGGCCATGATAATATTCGTGATTTCCAACAACCATAAAAGTACCAAATTTGCTCTGAACACCTTTGAGTGGTTCAAGAAAGTCTTTTAACTCATCGCTTTTTAAATCAACCAAATCGCCTACGATTAGTAAAGCATCTGGACGGAGTAAATTTATCCTATCAACAAGGCTGGCCATAAAATCTTTTTGATAAAATTGTCCGATATGCACATCAGTAATTATGGCTAAATTTAGCGGAGTTTTAAGATTTTTAATCTTTATTTCTTTGGTAGTAATAATAGTGTTAAAATTAGCATTATAAGCACCTACTATAATATACATAAAAAAGCCAAAAATTACACAGATATCTATTATAAATTTGGCAATTTTTTGAGAATTTTTACTAAGTTTACTAATAAAAAGTAGTGCAATATGAAATGGTAAAATGGTACAAAAAAGCATAAAGCTCACGCCAATACAGATGATAGAAATTTGATAGATTAGCGATGGTAGTGGAGAGCTTTTAATAGATATAAAATAGGCTACTTCAAATAAAAATATTAACCCAAAAACTACTCGTAAACTCCATTTAAATTTGACCAATATCAAGTTTTGTTTAAGACGTTTATAAGTATATAAATTTATTCCCAAAAAAATCAGCGTAGATAGTGGAATAAAAATATATGGACTCATATTTTGCCTTAAATTTAGTTTTGGATTATACTATTTATCTGATGATAAAGTGATAAAATTTCATCACGTTTAGTTATAAAACTATTTTTATTAGCAATCAAATGAGCGCTACTAGTCATTATTTCTTCGGCTACTTTTAGGCCATTTTGTCTCATTGTAGTGCCAGTTTCAACAATATCCACAATAGCATCGCTAAGTCCAACAAGTGGAGCTAGCTCAATAGAACCATAAAGTTTAATAATCTTAACTGCAATCCCTTTTTGGTCAAAATAATTTTTGGTAATATTTGGCATTTTTGTAGCAATTTTTAGCTCTGGTTTGCTATAGTCTAGTCTTTGGTTTTCTTTAATACCAATGCAAACCTTGCATCGCCCAAGTCCAAGATCAAGCAATCTAAGCACATCGCATCTATGCTCTTCTAATACATCAAGTCCGACTACACCGATATCTGCAGCACCTTCGGTGATATAAGTTGGGATATCTTGATTTCGCACCATTAGAAATTTAAATTCACCCTTTGTCATAATGAGTTTTCTATCTTCAAATTTAAACTCACTTCCAAAAATTTTGCTAAAAATTTCTAAAGTCTGCTCAGCAATTCTACCCTTTGGTAATGCTACACTTAGCATAAAATCTCCTTATTTTCATTTATCGCTCTTTGCATACCACGAAATATTAGCATTCTATCATAGATAGCTTGAGAGAAAAACTTAGACAAAAACTCCCCATCTCCGCCAGTAAAATATATCGTTTTTTGGCTTGAAAAATCGCTAATTAAACTTACAATTGGTTTGATTATTCCATAGCTGATAGCATCTTGTGTGCGTTGTGGTAGGCAATCTAGATCTATATTTGTATTTAGTGGCAAATTTAGTCGTGGTGAGATATTTTGCAAACTTTTAAGTGTTGTAGATATCCCAGGAATTATAAAACCACCAATATGACAACCATTTGCCATTAAATCAAGAGTTATAGCGCTTCCAGCATCTACAATTAGGCCATTATTTATAGCATAGCATACAGCAGCCCTATCAATGCCTAAACCAATATATGTGCTATTTAACTTAATATATGATGAAATATCGATAAATAAATGGTTTAAAAGTTTTTGTTCAGCTTTATCATTTACATTAATGTAGTAAATTTTTTCTGTTGGCTCATAAGCCATAAATTCATCAATGGTTAAATTCCAAACTCTTCTACCATCAAAAAATGAGGCATTTGTATTTCCAATATCACATAAAATCATAAAATTTCCAATCTGAATTTGATTTTAGAACCTTTGAACAGATCGGCGAGCTGTAAAAAAGTCCAAATTTAACTATGTTTGTATCAAATTTCCTCTTAACAAGTTCGCTAATTTCTCTTAGCTCCTCAAGTTCTTTACTCACAAATCTACTTTTTGAATCCCTAAAAAAGATAAGATTATAAAATCCGCTTTTATCTATTCCTAAAAATAGCTGATAATTACGCTTTTTACTAAATTCTTTAATATCAAGAGTGCGTAAATTTTTAAGTAAAATTTTACGCTGGTTAAAAATATTACAAATTCTATTATCCATTATTTTAATTTTAATATCTCATTATCATAGTAGAAAGCGTCCGCACCTGTGAAGCTTTTTTTGCTAATTTCTGAGTCTAGCTCAATTACTTGAGTATTTTGTAAATTTAGATCTGTTATAAACATATATCCGGTTTTTTCAAAGATATATAGCTTATCATCTTGTGGAATTGCACCTGCAAATATGGCAAATTTAAAGTTTTGACTGCCAATTTTATTTAGCTCCAAATCCAAAATCTCTACCACTCCATCTTTTAAGAAAATATAAATTTTACCAGAGTAAATTAAAACATCTTTTATTTGGCCATCATAATATTTAACACCATTAGGGTCAATTGCCATAAATTTTGTAGCACTCGCTGCAAACATTTTATCGCCTAGCAAATCAAGAAATATAATATTATTAAAAAACGGCTCACTACTAACAACTGCATCACGTAAAATTCTTCCATTAGCTCTATCAACAATCATAATCTTACCATCAAGTGTTGGATATACTATAATTGAGTTTAGAAATATTGGATTTGCCATCTTTGCATCAATTGCATAGGCTATACCGATATTATACTCCAAAAGAATTGTATCACTAATCATATCAATAAGGTATATAGTGTTATCAGCACTTAGAGCAGCTAGATGATTATCATTTATAGAGGCTGAGACTATGCGAGTGTTAAATTTATTTGTGTAATACTCATCACTGTCAACTAATACTTTAAATGAGCCATCAATATTAGCAACTAAAAGCTTATCTTGATACTCTCCTAAAAAGTTATCATCTTTAAGCAAATTTAGCTCTATAATCTTTCCACTTTTTAGCAGCACACTACCATTTTTTAATACAGCACCATATTTGCTAGTTTGTTGAATGGCTGAGCTTAATGAGCCAGTAAATTCTATATTACTAGATACACTCTCAGGTTTATAATACTCTCTTTTAGTATAACAACCAACAAGTATAAAAAGTGTTAAAGATAATAGAATATAAGCTTTGTAATTCATACTATTTTCCTTGATAATGCTCTAAATTTTTAGCAATTTGTTGAAGTGGTGAATTAAGAGGAATTTTTGCAAATTCAGCCTTTGCAGCATCGGTTTTGCCATCTTTTAATAGTTCATAACCATCGATTAAAGCATTATAATTTGATAAAATTTTAGCCGATTCTTGGCCTTTTAAATTTACTAAAATTTCTTTTAAAAGCGGATCGATCTCTAAATTGATCGCCTCATCTATAATTGTAGTTGAGTTTAAATCAGCTGTTTTAATTGCAAAAAGAGCATATAAAGATGGGTTTTTAGATATTAAAATTTCTTTTGCATTACTATCGTCTGGGTGATTTATTAAGGTATTATAGGCTTTATTAACTTCTGCTTTACTAGCTTCTTGTAAAGCATTTGATATGCTATAACCAACAAGCGCAATAACTATAACAATTCCTGCAGTGATAATGCTCTTTTTATTGCGTTTAAAAAATCTCTCACTTTTTATAGCGCTTTCTAATAGTTGTTCTTGAGAGCTAATCTCATTTTTAATATAGTCAATATTCTCTTTAACTGCCAAAGTAATATCCTTTAAAAATAAAAAATTTGCTAATTTTATCATAAATTATCTTAAATCTAACAAATAAAAAGGTAATTATTAAAAAGTTCCTAATATTGATAATTTCTATCTAAGAAAACTTATGATATAATCGCTCAAAAATTTTAAATTTGGGGTGAAACTGTGCAAATTGATGATAAAATGCTTGAAAAATTAGAGAAATTAAGCGCACTAAAGATTCCGGATGATAAGCGTGAAGAGTTTAAGGGTCAACTTAGCAAGATTGTCGATTTTGTTGATGTTTTAAATGAGTTAAATTTAGATGGCATAGAAGCTACAGTAAGTACTGTAAGCGGTGGAACTCCACTTAGAGATGATGAACCACGCAAGAGTGATGTAATAGATATAATTTTACAAAATGCTCCACAAAAACAGGGCAAAAATTTTGAAGTTCCAAAAATTATCGAGTAGAATATGGCTATAAGATCTTTGCTTGATTTGGTAATAGATAAGAAAGCTAGTGATTTACACTTAGTAGCTAGAAGTATGCCAAAGATTAGAATTGATGGAGAGCTAGTTTCTACAGGAAATGTAGTTCTAACACCAAATGATATAGAAGAAATTTGCCTACCACTTATAGATGAAGAGCAAAAAGCTGAATTAAAAAAATTTAAAGAGCTTGATTTTTCTATTGATCTTGGCAATAGTAGATTTAGAGTAAATTATTATTATACTATGAATGGTGAGCTTTCGGCTGCATTTCGTACTATACCGCTAGAGATACCAACACTTGATGATATTTGTGCACCCGATATATTATTTGATTTAGCTAAGAAACAAAAGGGGCTAATTCTAATAACTGGAGCTACAGGAAGTGGCAAAAGTACTACGCTAGCAGCAATTTTAAATGAGATAAATTATAGTCAAAATAAACACATTATTACTATTGAAGATCCAGTAGAATTTATTCATACTAGTAAAAACTCACTATTTTCGCATAGAAATGTTGGAAGCGATACAAGCTCATTTTCACGAGCGTTAAAATATGCTCTTAGAGAGGACCCAGATGTTATTTTAGTTGGTGAAATGAGGGATAAAGAGACTATGGCAATGACTATTGAAGCGGCTCAAACAGGGCATTTGGTCTTTGCAACACTACATACAAACTCAGCTGTAAGCTCTATAAATAGAATAATAGATAGTTTTGCTACAAGTGATCAAGCATATATTAAAAGCTCTTTAGCCTCGTCATTAATAGCTGTAATTTCTCAAAATTTACTTCCAAAAATTGGCGGAGGTAGGGTTGCGCTTTTTGAGATTATGCTAAACAATATCGCAATTTCAAATTTAATAAGAGAGGGGAAAATTCATCAAATCCTCTCTCAAATGCAACTTGGTAGCTCACAAAGTGGTATGAGAATTATGGCAAGCGAGATACAAAAAGCACTAAATGAAAATATAATAACAAAAGATATTGCGATGCAATTTAATGCGACAAATTTAAATTAATGGAGAAAAATTGATGGATTTTATTACTTGGTTTGATATTATTATTATCGCTGTAGTGATTATTTTAGGAATTAAGGGTATTATAAATGGCCTTATTAAGGAAGTTTTTGGCCTTATAGGTATTATTGGTGGTGTGATTATCGCTAGTAGAAATGCAAATTTAGTTGGAGATTTAATAAGTCTTTATATATATCAACTCAGTGATTCGGCAGAATTTTTCTTTGGATTTTTGCTTGCTTTATTAGTATTTTGGTTTGTATGTTTGATGCTTGGTAATCTACTATCAAAGATGTTAAAAATGAGCGGATTGGGATTTGTGGATAGATTATTGGGGTTTTTTGTTGGAGCAGCAAAGATATTTTTAGTTCTTGCTATTTTAGCTGCGATTGTATCAAAAATTTCAGTATTAAATCAAAAAATATCTCCATTTTTTGAAGGCAGTAAGGTTTATCCAATATTATTAAGTGCTGGTCAATTTATTATGGCAATGGATGTTAGTAAAGTTAAAGAGAGTGTAGAGAGTGGTCAGATTGTCGTTCCTGAGCTTTTAGATAGTGCTGAGGGAGTAGAAGAAAATTTAACTAAGGTGGAGCAATGATAGAAAATATTGAGTATGATGCGTTGCTAGAGAGATTTAAGAGGGTATTACGAGATAATGGTTTAAAATATACCAAACAGCGTGAAGTACTTTTACAAACATTATATAATAATAGTGAGCATTTTACCCCAGAGCAGTTATATTTGTATATCAAAGAACGCCATCCAGGGCTAAATGTCGGTATTGCTACAGTTTATAGAAGTCTAAATTTACTTGAAGAATCAGGTATGGTAACATCAATTAGTTTTGGTGTGCAGGGTAAGAAATTTGAACTAGCCAATAAGCCTCATCACGATCATATGATCTGTAGGCAGTGTGGTGTGATAGTTGAGTTTGAAGACCAGATTATAGAAAAGCGCCAGCTAGCAATTGCTAAAGAGCATGGCTTTAAGCTTACTGGCCATATTATGCAACTATATGGTGTTTGTGGTGAATGCAATAAACAAAAGATAAAAGGAATTTAATTGATTTTTGACACTGAATTAGAATTAACTCGTCTAGCTAAGGCTGATGAGCTACGACAAATGGGAGTTAGCCCTTATCCGCATTTCTTAAAAAGAGAGATGAATATTTCTGAGTTTAAGAGCAAATTTGGATATATAAAAGAACTTCCTGAAGGTGAGAGAAAGGCCCAAGAAGAGGTAGTTATATCTGGTAGAATAAAACTAAAAAGAGTAGCTGGGAAATCAACATTTGCCAATATAGAAGATGAGAGCGATAATATCCAAATTTATTACTCATTAGCTAGTATAGGCGAGGAGGATTATACTAAATTCAAAAAAAATCTTGAAGTTGGTGATATAATCCTTGTTAAAGGCTATGCTTTTATCACTCAAACTGGCGAATTTAGCCTACATGCAAGCCATATCACTCTTGCTACTAAGGCCATATCACCACTACCTGAGAAATTTCACGGACTTACTGATATTGAGACTAGATATAGACAGAGATATCTAGATATGATTATGGATAGGGATGTAAGGAGTGATTTTCTTAAGCGTTCAATTATTATTAGTACCATTAGAAGGTTTTTTGAAGAGCGTGGATTTTTAGAAGTTGAGACGCCTATGATGCATCCGATAGCAGGCGGGGCTAATGCCAAGCCATTTATCACCCATCATAACGCATTAGGCGTAGATAGATATCTTAAAATCGCCCCAGAGCTTTATCTCAAAAGGCTTATCGTAGGTGGTATGGAAGCAGTATTTGAAATGAATCGTTGCTTTAGAAATGAAGGGATGGATTTAACTCACAATCCTGAATTTACTAGTATTGAGTTTTATTGGGCTTGGCATGATTATTTTGAGGTTATGGATCTTACTGAAGAGTTATTTGCGACACTACTTGATAAATTAAATTTGGATAAAATAATCGAATTTGATGGTCAAAATATCGATTTTTCTAAGCCATTTAAAAGGATCAAATATCTTGATGCACTTGTAGAAATTGGTGGGTTAGATAGAGAAATTATAAGCGACAAAGAGAAGATATTGGCTAAATTAAAAGAGGATAAATTTGAAGCAAATGATAAGTTAGATCTTGGTCATTTACAAGCTGAACTTTTTGATAATTATGTTGAAAGTAAGCTAATTAATCCTACATTTATAACAGATTTTCCTATTTCAATTTCACCACTTTCAAGAAGAAGTGATGAAAATCCTGAAATCGCAGAGAGATTTGAGCTATTTATCGCTGGTCGAGAATTAGCAAATGCATTTAATGAGCTTAATGATCCAGTTGATCAATATGAGAGATTTAAGGCTCAAATACAGAGCAAAGATGCTGGCAATGATGAAGCCCATGAGATGGATGAGGATTATTGTAGGGCTCTTGGATATGGTATGGCACCAACTGTTGGTTGGGGTCTTGGTGTTGATAGGTTGGTAATGCTACTATTAAATAAAAAATCAATTCGCGATGTTATATTATTTCCAGCGATGAAACCAAAAAATTAAGGAGTAAATATGAATTTAGAAAGTTATGATAAAGAGATTTACGCTCTTTTAAATAAAGAGCTTGAGCGTCAGTGTGATCATTTGGAGATGATTGCTAGTGAGAATTTCACATATCCTGAAGTTATGGAAGTTATGGGCTCTATTTTGACTAATAAATATGCCGAAGGGTATCCTGGTAAGAGATATTATGGCGGTTGTGAATTTGTAGATGAAATTGAGCAGATTGCAATTGATAGATGCAAAAAACTCTTTGGTTGCGAATTTGCTAATGTTCAACCAAATAGTGGCTCACAAGCTAATCAGGGTGTATATGGTGCTTTCTTAAAACCAGGAGATAAGATTTTAGGTATGGATTTAAGCCATGGTGGTCACTTAACTCACGGTGCTAAGGTTTCAAGCTCTGGTAAGTATTATGAGAGTTTCTTTTATGGTGTTGAGCTAGATGGTAGAATCAACTATGATAAGGTAGCCGATATTGCAAATATTGTTAAACCAAGGATGATAGTTTGTGGTGCGAGTGCCTATACTAGAGAGATAGACTTTAAGCGGTTTAGAGAGATCGCTGATAGCGTAGGTGCGTATTTATTTGCTGATGTGGCGCACATAGCGGGGTTAGTTGTAGCTGGCGAGCATGCTCATCCATTTCCACATTGCCATGTAGTAAGCTCCACAACACATAAAACTCTAAGAGGCCCAAGAGGCGGTATCATCATGACAAACGATGAGGAATTTTCTAAAAAGATCAATAGCTCTATATTCCCAGGAATTCAAGGTGGGCCATTAATGCATGTTATAGCTGGTAAGGCTGTAGGCTTTAAGCATAATTTAAGCGATGAGTGGAAGGTATATGCTAAACAAGTCAAAGCAAATGCCAAAAAACTTGGTGAAATTTTAATTAGCCGTGGATATGATCTAGTAAGTGGCGGTACTGATAATCACCTTGTACTTGTTAGTTTCTTAAATAAAGATTTTAGCGGTAAAGATGCAGATATAGCTTTAGGTAATGCAGGAATTACGGTAAATAAAAATACAGTCCCAGGCGAAATTAGAAGTCCATTTATAACAAGCGGTATTAGAGTAGGTAGCCCAGCGCTTACTGCTAGAGGTATGAAAGAGACTGAATTTGAGTTAATTGCAAATCGCATTGCTGATGTATTAGATGATATAAATAATCTTGATAAACAACGTAAAATCGCAGCCGAATTAAAAGATTTAGCTCATCAATTTATCATCTATAATAAAGCGACATTCTAATGCAGCGTATGGATTTATCGCTTATTAAGATGATTACAGATCACTACTATATCAAGCGTGATCTAACTGTAAAAAAGATTGAGCATAAGGGTAGGTATTTTTTTGATAAATTTGAAAGAGTAGATGAACCGCTTAGCCTAGCAATACAAAGGGAACATGCTGAGCGTAAAATAATTGTAGCACACTCTTTGATCAATAGGTTAAATAAAGTTGAAAATATTGTTTTTGACTATAATGGCAGAATGCCTGAACGCTTTTGGCATAGGGCTCAGCTACTACTAAGAGAAGAGGGGTTTATAAATTTCACAGCTTATGAGACCAAAACCCCTGGTCATTTACATCTATACGTCCATAAAGGTCACACAACCTTTATGGAAGGGTGTCAAATAGCTAATAAACTATCAGTGATGCTATCACAAAAGTTACCTCAAGAGTGGAGAATGTTTCCTACTATGGATATGCCATTAGAGTATAATATTCTAGCCTTGCCATATGAGATCTATCAAAAAGAACGTGGTGCTAGCTGGTCAAAACATATGTAAAGGATAAATTATGGAAGAAAATAATAATTTACAAGATATCTTGCTAGATAAAAACGAAGAGGAAAAGTCTGGTGGTATACGCAAAATTTTAATTGGTGTGGCGTTGCTAGTTATCATTTTTGTTGTAGTATTGATTGTTGTGAAGTTTTTAAATTCAAATGAGACTAAAAAGGGTAACGATATATCTGATAGTCTGTTACTACCTGCTGAGTTGCCTGCTAATACATCAGATAATAGTGGCTCAAATGACCTTTTTGAACAAGTGCCAATTGTTAGTGATAATTCAAATTCTAAAGAGAGTTTTGAAAATATAGTAAATGAGTATAAAAATGCTCAAGCTGCTATGGATACTACACCTAGTATGATTGTGCCAGTGCTACCTCCAAAAGTTGAAGAGCCATTTGGTGCAACTGCTCCAGCTGTTAAAGATAATAAAAAAGAACCAGTTAAAAAATCTGAACCAGTTAAAAAGGTAGAAAAAGAGCCAGCTAAAAAGGTAGAACCTGTTAAAAAATCAGAACCTAAAAAAGAACCTGTTAAAAAATCTGAACCAGCTAAAAAGGTAGAACCTAAAAAAGAGCCAGCTACTACAAGCGGCCTAGCTAAGGGAACATATATTCAAGTTGCATCTGTATCTAAACTCGATAGAAATAGTGCTTTGATTAAAAGAATTACAGCTAATGGCTATAAATACACAACTCATGAAGTTGTTGTAAATGGTAACAAAGTAGTAAAAATTCTAATTGGTCCATTTGATTCTAACATTGAATCAAATATTCAAAAAATACGCCAAGATGTCTCAAGTGGCGCCTTTGTCTATAGGGTTAAATAATAATGAAATATTTTGCTCTTTTTGGTAATCCTGTATCGCATTCTATTTCGCCAAGGCTTCATAATAGTGCGCTTTGCGGATTGGGTATAAATGGAATATATGGTAGGATTTTACTAGAGCAAGGTGGTGATATAATTGATAAATTTAAAAAATATAACCTTCAAGGGGCAAATATCACCGTTCCATTTAAAGAGTCAGTAATCAACCTTTGCGATGAGCTTGATAGTATCGCAAAGGAGATTGGCTCGATTAATACATTAGTTCGCATAGGTGATAAGATTAAAGGTTATAATACCGATGCACCTGGATTTATGATGGCAATTGCTGAATTTGGCAAAATTAATAAGGCGCTAATATTAGGTGCTGGTGGAACTGCTAAAGCACTTGCATATATTTTAGATCTTAGCGGAGTGGACGTTGAGATTTTAAACCGAAGCGATAAAAGCGAACAGTTTAATAACTATAAATTCCATACTCATACAAATTTTACTCCAAGTAGTTACGATTTGGTAGTAAATACCACTTCAGCAGGGCTTTGTGGTGATGAATTGCCATGTGATAAACATTTGCTAAATGATATTTTTTCTAATTCAAAATTTGCCTTTGATGTTATTTATAATAAAAATACTCAATTTTTACGCCTTGCTAATGAGTTGAATGTACAAAACAAAGATGGTAGGGATATGTTACTTTATCAAGCGGTTTTGGCATTTAATATATTTTTTGATAATAAATTTAATCAAGATAATATTACGCAGTTAATGCGTGGAGTGTTTGAGCTTTAAAGCTCTTTTCTATCTTTTATTGCTTTAGTTAATGAGAGCATATCGACATTTTCTAGACTTACTCCAGTTGGGATACCTTGAGCGATTTTTGTAAAGCTAATTCCTAATTCCTTTAATTGATCTTCGATATAAAGCATAATACCATCACTATTTATACTTGGGCTAAAAGCAAAAATTAACTCTTTTGAGTTAAATTTACTAATCATATCTTTTAAATTTCCTACACTATTTATATCATTAAAGACAAAATATAATCCGTCAAATGAATTTGAATCTTCTATAGTTAGAATATCTTTAGGACTCTCAACTACGCATATTATGGAACTATTTCGATTGATATCGCTGCAGATATCACAAATTTCATTTTGGCTAATACCGCTACAGATTATACAATGTTTTAGATTCTGAATGGAATTTTCTATTGTATGGGCTAAATTTAGCCCAAAAAATGGATCTTGTAATGCTACATAATAAGCGTATTTTATCGCTGATTTTTTACCTACACCAGGAATTTTACCAAAGGCTTCTACAAGTCTATCAAACTGCTCAAGCTTTTTCATTATCTAATTTTCCAAATTTAATCAAAAATTCATGATATCCATCAGCATAATTATAATCTAAGCTAAATTTATGCATAGAACATATGTGCTCTATGATATATAGTCCAAGTCCCATTCCACTAGCTTTTGAGCTATTATCTCTTATAAAGGCTTGTTTATAATGTTCAATAGAACGATCTAATGGCTTACCATGATTTTTTATAGAAATAGTCTTATTATCGCATGTTATAAGCACTTTTTTATCATCAGAATATTTTAATGCATTGTCTATTAAGTTTTTAATAGCAAGAGAGAATAGTTGAAAATCTACTTTTAAAAGCGGATCGGAGTTTAAATTAACTTTAACATTACTATTAAAATCATCTAAGAGCATCATATCTTTAGCTTGATCTAATATGAGGCTAAAATGATATTTAGCATAATCTAAGCTATAGCTTTTACTTAAAAGTTGTTCTATTTTAGCAAATTCATTTATTAGGATATTGAGTCTCTCAAAAATTGCTATTAAGCGCTCTTTTTGAGTGTCGTCTTCGATCATTTCACTAACGATTCTACCTTTGCCAATTGGTGTTTTTAACTCATGCATAATGGTGCGTAAAAATAATTGTCTAGACATAATGAGATCTTTAATTTTGCATGCTGCGTTATTAAATTCATATGCAACCTCGCTTATCTCATCGTTACCTTTAGAAAAATTGACTACGCAAACTCCATCCATATTACCAGCTGCAAATTTACGTATATCACTACGTAGTTTTTTTAATGGTACAAGACTTCTAAAAATCGATACATAAAGCGAGATAAATAGCGCCATAACAATTATGAAACTTGCTAATATGCTATCATTTCCACTATGTAAAGTAGATTCTAAAATTATAGTTACGCTTTGATTTTTAATGCGTAGATAAAGATTATTTTTATAGCTAATGGTATCAACTATGCCAATTAATGTATCGCTTCTACTAACTAGTGTGCCGTGGTCAAAAATTGCCTTTTGCAAATTTGCATTTTTAACATAAGCTAGATCAAAATTTTTAAAGTATCGCTCCCAATCTTCTGGCATATTGGATTTTTGGTATAGTGATAGTAGCCAACTAATAGAATTATAGTGATTTTCGCTAATTTTTTCTAGCAATCTCTCATTTTGTAGTTTAAAAAACATAAAAAATAGAGTGCAAATCACGATAAATCCAATAGCGAAAATTATCGTGATTTTGGTAGTTAGAGAGTATCTCATCCGACTAATTTATACCCTATACCACGAACTGAAAATATATGTTTAGGCGATTTGGAATTATCACCGATTTTGGTTCTTAAGCGACCGATTATAACATCTAAGCTTTTAGAATCTTTATCTTTTAGGCTTTTGCAATGATATACTAACTGCTCTCTTGATACTGAAAAGCTATGTTGTTTGATTAGGTATTCTAAAATTTCATATTCGGCTGGTGTTAGTGTAAGTGGCGCTCCATTATATGATATCTCATGCCTTTTATCATCTACTTTAAATAGCGTATCTGTGACCTCTTCTTGGGTTTCATTGCTCTTTTTATAACGGCGGATTAAGCTTGTAATTCTAGCGTGCATCTCTTTTGGGTCATATGGCTTTGGCAAGTAGTCATCAGCGCCAATTTGAAGTCCAACAACTCTATCATTTACATCGCTTCTAGCTGAACTAATGATGATAGGGATATCATACTTTTCTCTAATCTCTTTACAAACCTCTAACCCATCCATACCTGGCAGCGTCAAATCCAATATCAAAAGATCATAATTTTTGATACCGGCACTAAGACCCAAATATGGATCTTCGTAATTTGTAACTTTGATATTAAATTTTATTAAATATTCAGATAAAATTTGAGCAAATTCCGGATCATCTTCTATCATTAATACATTTATCATATTTGGCTCCTGGTATTAAAATTTGGCACTATTATACCAAAAATTAATAATAAAATTTACTTTTATGGATAAATTTAGTAACTTTTAGATAAAATCGCCAGTTAAAATTATAAGCAAGGAAGATATTTTGGAATTTGATTATTATGAGATATTAGAGATTTCAAGGGATGCTGATAGCGATACGATTAAAAAAGCATATAGAAAACAAGCATTAAGATACCATCCAGATAGAAATCAAGGCGATAAAGAGACTGAGGAGAAATTTAAACAGATTAATGAAGCTTATGAGATTTTAAGCAACGCTGAAAAAAGAGAAATATATGATAGATATGGCAAAGATGGGCTAAAAGGCATGGCCGGTGGTGGCTTTGGCGGTGGATTTGATTTTGATGATTTGGGTGATATATTTAGCTCATTTTTTGGTGGCGGATTTGGTACTAAAAGTAGATCTCAAAGTCAGTATAAATATGCTTTAGATATAGAAGTTGGTATTGGGCTAGAGTTTAATGAGGCGGTTTTTGGTTGTGAAAAAGAGATAAAATATAAGTATAAAATTCCATGTAAAAGCTGTAACGCAACAGGCTCAAAAGATGGCAAAAAACAGACTTGTAGCAAATGCGGCGGAAATGGTAAGATAGGAATTCAACAAGGCTTTATGCAATTTGTCCAAACTTGTCCAGAGTGCTCAGGTACAGGCCAAACTATCAAAGACAGATGCCCTGAGTGTAACGCTAGTGGCTATAATGAAATAAGCGATAGTATTAAAATCAATATCCCTGAAGGGGTGGATAATGGTACTAGAATTAGGGTTAGCCAAAAGGGAAATAGGTATGAAAATTTAACCGGAGATCTATATGTCCGTATAGCTGTTAAAGATGATGAGCATTTCCATAGAAATGGAGATGATGTATATGTGGAGATTCCAGTATTTTTCACCCAAGCTATTTTAGGTGATAGTATCAAGATACCGACGCTCAGAGGAGAGACGACTTTGGATTTACCAGTAGGAGCCAAGGATAAACAGCAATTTATTATCGCTAAAGAAGGAGTTAGAAACGCTAGAACCAAGCAATTAGGCGATTTAATCGTTCAAATTTCAATCCAAGCACCTAAAAAGCTAAACGATGAGCAAATAGAGCTTTTGAAAAAACTTCAAAATAGTTTTAGTATCAAAAGTGGCGAAATGGCTACTGATAAGGGAATTTGGGATAAGATTAAAAGCTGGTTTTCATAAAATTTTATGGCTAAATTTATAACTATAAAATTGCTTATTTGAATTTGCGATTTTATAGTTATTTAATATATTGTCAATTTTTATATTGATATAAAATTTGAAGAAATTATGCTAGAAAATATTGGTGAAAATGGCAATATTATATATGGCGATCTATCAAAACAGTTAAATTTCAAATGTGATTTTAAAGGTAAAAATAATATTGTATTTTTTGCTGGAAGAAGCAAAAAATATTAATATAACTTTTCACTCAGATAATAATTTGGTTTTTATTGGCAATTGTGTTAGGGTAAATGGCTCAATCTCTCTTACAAAGGATTGCTGTTGTTATATAGACGATGATAGTAGTTTTGGCGGAGTTAGTCTGCGTATTTATGAAGCTACAAATATTATTATCGGTAGGGATTGTATGTTTTCATGGAGTATATGGGCTGGTACTTGTGATTATCATCCTATAATGGATATTAATAGCAATAATAGATTAAATTTTTCAAAAAGTATTTATATTGGCGATCATGTTTGGTGCTAAAAGTATGGTTGTTAAGCAGTGCTATTCAAATACTATAAATGCATGAAATCCAGCAAAACAGATAAAAATGATATATTTTGGCTAAGAGATGATATATTTGAACAAAAATGGAGTAAAGAAGAGACACTAAAAAATTTAAATATATCAAATTAAAATTTTAAATATATTTATGATAAAGATAAGTTTATCTCACCAAAAGCTATTGAAAATATGCTAAATAGCCTAATTAATGCAAAAGATAAATTGGAATTTTTATATGATGTAATCTATAATAATAAGAGTAAAAATAGATTTGCTTATTTTGAAAATTATCCTTATGATATCTCTTTAACACAGTATAAAAAAAGATTTAATAATATTAAATTAAAGAGCAATTTTTAAATTGCAATATATCTGAGCCATCTAATATAGTAAAAAAGCCAAGCTCGAAGCTTACCTATGGTAGTGCAAAATTACAAATATTAAATGGACTTGAATATAGACTAGGCTATACTATGGTAGAGAGTTTTAAAAGTACAATAGGTATTTTTAAATTACCATTTAGATTGATAGATGTATTATTAAAATATAAAAAGGAACAAAAAAAATATAAAGAAAATATAAAACATAATCCAAATTTAAAAGTGTCAGAGCTTAAATCATATAGTGATTATGAAGATGCCTTAAGATTAAAAAATCATTTAAGCTATAATTTAGGTAAAGCTTTAATAGGAGCTAATAAAAATTGGTATAAAGGTGGATATGTTAAATTTATATTTGAAGTTATTAAGATAAAAAAAGATTATAGTAAAAGAGTGTGAGTAAATTTAATACCCCATAACGGGGCATTAAATTATAGACCTTCAAATGGGTTTGTAACTACATTTTTTCTATCTACAATGTATGGTATAAGAGCAACATGTCTAGCTCTTTTTATCGCTTTTTCTACCATTTCTTGATGTTTTTTGCTTGTACCTGTTAAGCGTCTTGGCATAATTTTGAATCTTTCAGATAGGCATTGTTTTAAAAGTGCCGTATCTTTATAATCTATAAAATCAATTTTTGCCTCTGTGAATTTGCAATATTTTTTACTATATTTTCTTTTTTCTGCCATTGTTTATCCTTTAAAATGGAATTTCATCTTCGCTACTATCATTAAAATTTGATTTGCTTGGTTTGCTATCATATTTTATATCAGCATCGAGATCTATCTCTGGGACTTTTTCTTGATAAGGCTCTTCTACTTGCTGTTTTTGATTGTAATTGCTATTTTGTTGATATCTGTTATTTTGGTTAAATTCTCTCCCATATCCACCATTATCTTCTCTTTGGTATGAGTTTGATCTGTTATTAGGATATCCGCTATTGTAGTTTGGCTCACTATCTCTATTAAATCCACCTTGATTTTGTTGTCCGCCTAGCATCTCCATATTTTCTACTACTACTGAGTGCTTAGAGCGATTTTGGCCATTTTGGTCTTGCCAAGTATCAAATTTTAGCCTTCCTTCTATTAAGACTTTGCTACCTTTATTTAGATATTGATTTGCTATTTCGGCTTGGCGACCAAAAAAGGTTATGTCAATAAAGCAAGTTTCATCTCTCTTTTCGCCATTAACGCTAAATTTGCGATTAACAGCCATACCAGCACTACCTACGGCGGTGCCACTTTGGATATATCTAAGCTCGATATCTCTAGTTAAATTTCCTACCAAAACTACTTTATTAAACATAATCTAGCCTTTATAAATTACTCTTGTGGAGCTACTTTTTCTTCTGTTTTTGACTCTTTTTTAGGTTGGGTTAATTTTTGACCTTTGCTTAGTTTGTCCCAAGCTGCGATCTCTTTTTTGTTTTCATATTTTACAGGTAAGAATCTAATAACTTCTTCGGTTATTCTTAAATTTCTTACTAATTCAGCGATTAGTTGAGTTGGTGCTTTGAAGTAGATTACGAAGTATGTTCCACGCTCATATTTATCAATTTTATAAGCTAATTTGCGTGTTCCCATTTCAACTACACTAGCAATTTCGCCACCATTTTTTGTAATGATCTCTTTAATGAAATCAGCCTTAACTTTAACTTCATCCTCTGTAAGTGTTGGTTTTAAGATGAATAAAAGCTCATAATGTCTCATATATTCTCCTTATGGATTTCGCTCTTTTTCTACAAAAGAGCAAGGAAATTCGCACAAAATGCGGTTGGCATTCTACTAAAAATATGCTTAAAATTTGCTGTTTTGACTTAAAATTTCTTGTAAATTTAAAAGGGCTGAGAGTAGGTAGCACTCTTTGTCTATGTTGTTTTTGCACTTTAGATCAAATTCAATCTCATTTAAAAATTTAAATATTTTAGTGTATTGATCAATTTTTATAGATATTGCTTGGGATTCAAGTTTATTTAAAATTTGTGGTGGAGGCGTGTATCCTAAGACAATTTTAGGATCAAATTTGCCATTAGTTTTTATATAACTATGTATCAGATAAAGTCTATGAAACGCCCTAAATAGCATATTTAAAAGCGAAATTTCATTAAATGAGCTATCATTTATAAACTCAAAATAATCGCTATTAATACTCTTTTTGCTAATGATTTTATCAAAAAGCGCATCAAATCCAATGCCGTTTAAGGCATAAACTCGCTCTTTTATCTCTTCGAGATTAAATTTATTTGCTATATTAGCGAGTTTATTTAGCTCACTAGCGCTAAGATATAGATTCTCATTTTGTAAGTTATAAATGTATAAAAGAGATTGACTATCTATATTTAGGCCTAAGATTTTGGCGTGATTAGATAGGATTTGATTGACTTCTGAAGCAGTGCTAGGTGGGAAAAATCTAACAAAATTTGATCCAAAATGCTTTTTTAAATCGCTTATGGATTTTTCATCGCCTTCGTGTAGTTCAAAGATAAATATATTATTTGGATTATTTTGGCATTGGGTTATTAGCTCTTTTGTATCTTTGGCGGGGATTTTTTTGTCATTTTTGATATGTAATAAATTTGAATTTGCAAATAGCGAAGGCTCGCTAAGATGCGAAATAGCAAGATTAAAATCATAATCATCATAGTATAAGCTAAGCATATTATCTTTATTAAATTTATTTAAAATTTCTTTAGCGTAAAACTCAACTTGATAACTCTCAGCCCCATAAAGCAAGAAAAAATTTGGGATATTAGCAGAATTTAAAAGCGTTATAAAATCTCTTTTATACATCTAAAATCTCTACTATTTTGCCAATTATCTTAGCTGTTGGGATATCGACATCTGTGATTTGGACCATAACTGGGGTTAGAATTTCACAAAAATCGCTTAAAAATATTCTAGCGCCTTTTAACTCATCATCTAATCTAGCTATTGATTGATTGGTGCTCTCTTCTATAAAGCATTTAAATGTTTGGCCTATATTTTTAGCTGCCCAACGAGCAAATTTGCGATCCATAAAATCCCAAGCTACCTTATCGGCTTCTCTTTCTAAGATATTTAAATTAGCGCAAAGCTCATCTATGCCAAGCATTAGGTAGTTGCTGATTTTAGGGTCATTTTGAGCTTTTAAAATTCTATGAAGCAAGAGATCTGAGTATCTGCGAATAGGGCTAGTAAAATGCGTATAAAACTCAAACCCAAGCCCAAAATGCCCCCTAGAGCTACTAGAATACTCGGCTCTTTTTTGTGCTTTTATGATGAGTTTATCGACATCTTCTCTGATATTTAGCTCACTTGCTTTGGCTTGAATTTGTGTTATCATGAAGATTAAATCGCCGTGATTTTCGGCTTCTATGCCAAGGGCGGCAAGATCATCTAAGAGTGTGTTGATTTTTTTTATATCTGCTGGTTCGTGATTGCGAAATATCCCTTTGCTTAATCTTTTTGCTGCGGCTTTGTTGGCTAGGAGCATACACTCTTCTATCAAAGAGTGTGATGGAGTTGAGCCTTCAAATTTAGTTGATTTAATCTCATTATTTTCATCAAGGCTCATTCTAAGCTCTAATGTATGAAAATCAAAGCCATTTTTAAGCCGTTTTTCTTTTAATCTTTGTGTGAGATCAAAAAGCGGTATTAGCCACTCTTTTATCTCGCCTTGACAATCAAACTCGCCTCTAAGCAAGCTATCAACTTCATCATAATTAAATCTTCTTTTAGAGTGGATCACACAGCTTATTAAATCCTCTTTAATGGCTTCTAAATTTGAGTTTAAAGTAATTTTAAAAAGATAAGCGAGTCTATCACAATTTGGCTTTAAAGAGCAGATATTTTCGCTAAGTTCACGAGGTAGCATCGGCACAGCAATGTGTGGAAAATATATAGAAAAACCCCTAAGTCTAGCCTCTTTATCAATACCGCTATATGGGCTTACATATTCGCTGACATCGGCGATAGCTATGTAAATTTCATTTTTATGCTTATCAAAATATATCGCATCATCAAAATCCTTAGCATCAACAGGATCAATGGTGCAAAATGGCAAATGAGTTAGATCAACTCTATTAGGATACATACTTTTATCCACTTCATTGCCAAAGCTAATGGCTTCATTTATGGCTATTTTTGGGAAAATTTCACGCTTATTATATAGTGCCATTGAGATTTTTTGATCTACATTAGCATCGCTTAATACGCCTAAGACTTCTACAATATCATTATCTAAATTATTGATCTTTAAAACAGTGCCTAATGGAAGCTCTTTTAGGGATTTTTGACTAGCTTTTAGGGCTATTGTGATGGAGTTTTGGATAGTTACGCCCATTATAATGGGGCCAATTTTTTTGGTATATACTACACTTGTTTCATTTGCCATAAGCAATACAGCCACCACGGCTGCTTTTTGGCGTGGTTTTTTAAATTTAGTTAGTTTAGCAAGAACGATATCGCCAAAGTGAGCTCCGCCTAAATCACGATTTTCTATCATTAAATCTTGCTTAAATTTGCTATCGTATGAATATAAAAATCCAGTCCCATTACTAGATATATCTAGTTTCCCACAGACAAAGCCGTCATTGAGATAATATCGATTTTTATATTTTGTAACGGCTTTTATCTGTTCTAATAATCTTAAAATTTCAAGTTCGCTTGACTTGATATATTTACTCTCTAATCCAGTAGTTAAAGAGTTTAAAAATGCTTTCAATGTTGTACTTTTTCAATAGCACTGAAAAATAGTTGAGCATCTAAATTATAGAGTTTTAAAAGCTCAATAGTACTATTTATCTGGTCTGGTAAGAGTGTGCCAAATACATTTATGCTATTACTTATCACGCTTAAGATATAGCAGTGCTTTTTAAGATTTTCTGGGGCATCAATTGGGTTTAAAGAGTATTTTATAACTTCTGCAATCTCAGGTTCTAGATTCCAGTTTTTAAAGATTTGAGCTGTAACCATCTGACTTGAGATACCTACCATATCTATCTCAAGTTTAGATAGTTCGTTTGTTGTGGAGATGTTTTGTAATTTATCTTTAAATTTGGTAGATTTTTTAGAATCAATTAACTCTTTAGCAATTATAATCTTGCCTATATCCATCATAAAACTAGCTGGTGAAATAATGTTTAAAAGTTCACGATTTATCTTGCTACACCAGTGAAATGCTAAAGCGTTTTGCAATATTGCCAAATCCATAAATTTAGCACTAGATATTCCATATGGTTCTAGATTTATCTTAAAGCTTTTACTAATTGTGCCAGCTAGAGCAAAACCTCTAATAGTTGCCATTCCAAATAGTGCTACAGCTCTATTTATATCAGCAATTTCCCTGCTAAACCCATATAATGGACTATTTGCTGAGCGTAAAATATTTGCTGTTAACATTGGATCTTGGTGGATTACGCTAATTAACTCAGCAATATCACTATCTTCGCTGCTACAAATTTGCTGAATTTTCATAATTGTCTCATCAAGTGGTGGTAGAGATTTTATACTCTTATAGATTGCATCGTTCATTATATTTCTCGTGTTTTTGATTGATTTGAGTAATTTTACTACATTGAAGTTAAATTTTTGATAATTTTTTTGAAATTTTGTCAAATTTAAATTTTAATAATGTATAATTGCCCTTTATTTTTTACTAAAAGGAAGAAGATTATGGCAATAACAGTTTATTACGATAAAGATTGTGATTTAAGCCTAATTAGATCTAAAAAAGTTGCAATGATAGGCTTTGGTTCTCAAGGTCACGCCCATGCTGAAAATTTAAGAGATAGTGGCGTAGAGGTTATCATAGGATTAAATCTAAATGGCAAAAGTTGGGCAAAAGCCGAGGCTAAGGGCTTTAAGGTTATGAGCGTAAGTGAAGCGACAAAAGCAGCTGATGTTGTGATGATACTGACTCCTGATGAATTACAAGCTGATATATTTAAAGCTGAAATTGAGCCAAATTTAAAAAGTGGTAGCGCAATCGCTTTTGGCCATGGATTTAATATCCATTATGGTCAAATCGTCCCACCAAAGGGAGTTGATTGTATCATGATAGCACCAAAAGCCCCAGGCCACACTGTAAGAAATGAATTTGTAAATGGCGGCGGTATCCCAGATCTAATAGCTGTAGCGCAAGACGCATCAGGCAAGGCTAAAGATATAGCATTAAGTTATGCTAGCGCTATTGGTGGTGGTAGAACTGGTATTATAGAAACTACTTTTAAAGCTGAGACTGAAACTGATCTATTTGGCGAGCAAGCTGTATTGTGTGGGGGGCTTTGTGCGCTTATAAATGCTGGATTTGAGACCTTAGTAGAGGCTGGATATGAGCCTGAAATGGCATATTTTGAGTGCTTACACGAGATGAAATTAATCGTAGATCTAATCTACCAAGGTGGTATGGCTGATATGAGATATTCTATCTCTAATACTGCTGAATTTGGGGATTATGTAAGTGGCAGACGAGTAGTAGATGAGAGATCAAAAGCAGCTATGAAAGAGATCTTAAAAGAGATCCAAGATGGTACATTTGCTAAAAACTTTATCTTAGAAAGAAAAGCTGGTTATACTAAGATGAATGCTGAACGCAAATTAAGCGATGAGAGCTTACTAAATAAAACTGGCGAAAAATTAAGAGCTATGATGCCTTGGATTAATAAAGGTAAATTAGTAAATAAAGATAAAAACTAATTGGAACAAGATAAAAAAAATAGCGCCCAAAGAAGTAGGGCGCTTTTATATGTTGGTATTTTGCTCTGCATTTTAGTAGTTGCTATGGCTATTTATACAATTGCTAGTAACTATAAAAATCCTTCTAAAGCTCATAATCAAACACGTATAATAGAGAATATAGATAGATATTTTGAGAGTAGAAGACAGGATTTTACCATATTTGATGTACCTAGAAATTTAGAGCTAAATATCACTGATGAAGTTAAAATACAAATGTTGCCAACTCCAAATTTTACTAGGTTAGATGGCGATGAATTTGATGGTGAGTTTGTTGAGATTAAAAGAGTTGATGAAGTAATTAACAATGATACTAATTCAACAATAAATAATAGTAAAGATCTAAATTCTACTCTAAATTTAAAAGCAAATCCAAGTCAAAAATTAGTCATAAATTCTAGTGAAAATACGAAAATAAAACCAAAGCCAACTAATAAACCAAAATCTAATAAACCAAAATTGGCTATAATAATTGATGATATCTCTACATTTTATCATGCTAAAAAGATAAAATCTCTTGGATTAAATATTACTCCATCAATATTTCCAATAAGCCAAAACTATCCTCAAACCATCAGTGTATCACGTGAGTTTAAATTTTATATGATTCACCTACCACTTGAGGCGATAAACTATCCATACGAAGAAAAAAATACTCTAAAAGTTGGCGATAGTATCGAAAAAATTAATAAGCAAATTGCCAAAATTCGTAGTGATTTTCCAAATGCAATTTATATAAATAATCATACTGGTAGTAAATTTACTAGCGATTATAGCTCTATGAAAATACTTTTTAATTCACTTAAAACATATAAAATGATATTTATAGATAGCTATACTACTAAGGAATCTAAGGCTGGAATTTTAAGTAAAGAATTTGGAAATAAATATTTAAAACGTGATGTTTTTATCGATAATAGTAAAGATGAGAAAGCAATTATCAATCAGATTCGCCGAGCTATAAAAATCGCTAAAATTAGTGGTCAAGCTATTGCTATTGGTCATCCATATTCGCAAACATTTAAAGCCTTAGAAGTAATGAAAAATGAGTTAAAAAACGAGGTTGAGTTGGTATTCGTAAAGGATTTATATGAACTTTATAACTGAATTACGCCTTAATAAAAACTTTAAAAATTCTCCAGATAAATTGTATTATAAGGGAGATTTAACTCTTTTAGATCGTCCAAAAGTAGCAATTGTCGGCTCAAGAAAATGCTCATCTTATACCAAAAATATGACCCTAAATCTCGCTTCAACGCTAAAAAAATATGGAGTTTGTGTAGTTAGCGGTGCGGCAATTGGCGTAGATATCCATGCTCACACTGGTGCGTATCCGCATACAATTGCGGTTTTTGGCAATGGATTAGATCAAATTTATCCATTACAAAATGCCAAAATGATAAAAGATATCTATCAAAACTCATTAGCATTAAGCTCATATGAGCCAGGTATCGTAGCAAAGGGGTGGCAATTTTTGGAGCGAAATTTAATCACGGTAGCCCTAAGCGACGCAGTTGTAGTAGCTCAAGCTGATATTAAAAGTGGCTCTATGAGTAGTGCTAAGGCGGCTATTAAATTTGGAATTCCGCTCTATGTATTGCCTCAAAGACTTGGTGAGAGTAGTGGGACTAATGAGTTATTAGCAAGTGGCAAAGCGCAGATTATTACTGATTTTGATAAATTTGCTATGAAATTTGGGCTGAAAAATTATGATCAAAATAGCGATGAGATCATTGAATTTATCAAACAAAATTCAAATTTTGATGAGTGTTATTCTAAATTTGGAGATATTATCTATGATTATGAGCTAGATGGCAAAATCGCTATTGATGGAATTTATGTGAGAATTTTATGATAGTTGGGGTTGATATAGGGCTTAAAAGAATTGGCGTAGCTATAAGCCCAGATGGCAAAATCGCTATCCCAACCATACCAATCTTGCGTAAAAATCGCAATCAAGCCGCAAGAGATCTTGATAATATGCTAAGGGATAATGGAGCCAAAATCTTGGTTGTAGGCTTGCCAAAGGGTGGCAGCTGCCAAGATGAGATGGAGCGTAGGATTACTCACTTTATATCTCTTTTAAATTTCGATGGAGAGATATATTATCAAGATGAATCTTATAGTAGCGTTGAAGCTAGCGAGCTAGTAGGAGATAGGCGAGATGGCAAATTCGATAGCGTAGCGGCGATGATAATTTTGGAGAGATTTTTAAAAAGATGAATTTTAAAGATTATCTAAAATCTAGTTTAAATAAGGCTGATTTTCAAAGGGTTTGGGATAGCTTTTTTGAGCCTAAAAGCGTTGGGTTTTATCTAAATTTGCTGAAATTTGATAAGGATTATATTATCTCAAATTTGGATGATTTAGGGGTTGAATTTAGGGAGATTTTGCCAAATTTTTATCTATGCAAGGCTGAATTTAAAGAGATTTTGACTCACTCTGAGTTATTTAACAAAGGAGCGATATATATCCAAAATCCAAGTAGCTATCTAGCAGTTTTAGCTCTAAATCCAGCTAAAAATGATATCGTTTTAGATATGTGTGCTAGCCCAGGCGGAAAGAGCATTGCGCTAGCAAATATGATGGGATATGGGGCGGATTTGGCGGTGATGGAGAGCGATAGCAAGAGATTTTATACCTTAAAAGCAAATTTAAATAAATATGGTTGTGAGTGGGTGAGAACCTACAATAAAGACGCAAGGAGCATTTCAAGGAGCTGTGTGGGTAGATTTGATAAGATTTTGCTTGATGCGCCATGCTCTAGCTACTCTCATTTTGGTGATGGATTTGTAGAAAAATCAGCCAAAGAGATAAAATCTCTCTCAAAGCTACAAAAACAGCTTTTAAACTCAGCGTTAAGTGCTTTAAAGCCAGGCGGGTGCGTGGTTTATAGCACTTGTACATTCTTTGAGTGCGAGAATGAAGAGGTGATTCAAAATGCCTTGAGATCTAAATTTGATATTAATATCCAGCCTATTAGCTTTGGTTTAAAAAGCGAGATTGTGAGCGAATTTGGGCTTAGGATTTTGCCAGATTGTGATATGGATGCATTTTTCTTAGCTAAAATTGTGAAAAATAATTAAATTTTTTAATATAATCAAAGTAGTGAATTTGGCTAATTTTTAGCAACAAAATTGTATAATTGGCAGAATTTTTCTAAAATTTTTGGAGATAGAGTGGATTATATTTTAAAGATTGATTGTAATGATGAAAAAGGGCTTATATTAAGAGTTAGCGAGATTGTATTTAAGCATGGATTAAACTATGTTAGCACTAGTGAGTTTGTAGATCATGAAAATAGTAGATTTTATATGCGTGCGGTGGTTGTAGGACAGGTAAATACAATTGAGTTTCAAAATACTCTAAGTGCCTATTTGCCAAGTGATAGTGTAATATTTTTTGAATCCATAAAGAAAAAAGATATAGTAATCCTAGCAACAAAAGAGAATCACTGCTTAGGTGATCTGCTTATTAAACATAGTAGCAAGGATCTAAACGCAAATATCTTAGCTATCATAGCCAATCACGATACCTTGCGTCCATTGAGTGATAAATTTGACATCCCATTTACCTGTATTAGTACTGATGGACTAGATAGGGTTGAGCATGAAAAATTGGTCTTAAAAGAGTTAGAAAAATATAAATTTGATTATATGGTTTTGGCAAAATATATGAGAATTTTAAGCCCTGATTTTGTCAAGCGATATCCAAAAAAGATTATCAATATTCATCACTCATTTTTGCCAGCTTTTATAGGTGCAAATCCGTATAAACAAGCTTATGAGCGTGGTGTGAAGATTATCGGAGCCACAGCGCATTTTGTTACTGATGATTTGGATGAAGGGCCAATCATCACTCAAGATGTAATAAGGGTAAATCACGAGATGAATTGGAAAGATATGCAAAAAGCTGGTAGAGATGTCGAAAAAGTGGTGCTTAGCAATGCTTTGGAGCTAGTTTTTGATGAGAGAGTTTTTGTTTATGATAATAAAACGGTGATATTTTAATGTTTAATATCGTGCTTGTAAATCCTAAAATTCACACAAATACCGGAAGTATCGGTAGAATGTGTGTTAATTGTGGAGCTAAATTACACTTAGTTAAGCCTTTGGGATTTGAGATTGATGATAAGCATTTAAGGCGTGCGGGGTTGGATTATTGGGCGAGCTTAAATCCTGTGATTTGGGAGAGTTTGGATAGTTTTTTAGAAGCAAATTTGGAATTTAAAGATAGATTTTTCTTTGCGACTACTAAGTGTAATAAGCTATATTTTGAAGCTGAGTTTAAGCCGGGGGATTATCTGTTTTTTGGTGGTGAGGATTGTGGATTGCCACTTGATTTAATGCGATTAAATAGAGATAATTGTATCACTATACCTATGACTAGTCAAGGTAGGAGCTTGAATTTAGCCACTAGTGTTGGGATTATCACCTATGAAGCTATCCGCCAAAATATAGATAAATTTGATTTTAGGGATATGGTATGCGAATTTTAATCTCTATTATTTTGTTTTTTGGGTTGCTTTTTTCATCAGAATTAAAGATCGCTACATATAATGTCGAAAATCTCTTTGATGATAGGATTAGTGGTAGTGAATATAGTGAGTTTAAATCAAATAGATGGAACGAGGCAAAATATCAGCAAAAACTACAAAAAATCGCTAGAGTTTTAAAGCATTTAGATGCCGATGTGGTGGCATTAAATGAGATTGAAAATCAAAATGTGATGAAGGCGCTAGCTGATTTGAGCGGATATAGATATTATAAATTTGCTACTACAAAGGGTGCGCCAGTTGGACTTGGGCTGCTTAGTAGATATAAGATTAGTGATAGTAGAGTTTATCTTGTGCCAAATGTCAAAACTAGGCCGATTTTGATGAGTAGGGTGGAATTTGATGGTTATGATATTGAGTTTTTTGTAGCTCACTTCCCAGCGGCTAAAAATCCACTTAAAAGCAGAATCGCCGCCGCTGATACAATGAAAAAAGCTATTAAAAATAGTCAAAATGGGGTGATTTTAGGCGATTTAAATAGCAATTATGGATATAAATTTTTGCTTAATGATATTGATGGATGGACGAATTTATGGGAGTTTGTCTCGGCTAGTCAAAGAAGTAGCTATAAAAATGGCAAAAGCGCAATTGATCATATAATATTAAGTAGTGATTTGATGAGTGGGAATTTGAGTTATAAAGATGGAAGTTTTGGTATTTTCAAAGCAAATTTTATGGATGATAGTTATTCTGATCACTACCCTATATATGCTACGATAACTACGAAAAATAGCTCTAAAGAGTTGCCAACTTTATCAATTAATGAGCTTAAATCATCTAATCAAAGAGCCAAGATATCAGGCGTGGTGATATATAAGGATAAAAATGGATATATATTAGCTGATGAGAGTCGGCGTGGAATTTATATCTATGAGAAAAATCCATCTCTTGGTATTGGTATGAGAGTTGATGCGGTGGCAAATAAGATTGAAAATTATAAGGGTAATATGCAAATTAGTAGTATCTCATATGTAAGCTTAGATAGCGATTTTAAGGGTGATGAGAGCAGGTATATGATGGATATAAATGATATAGATATGGCTACAAGCGGCGATGTGATTGGGGATATTGTCTTAGATATTAAGGGTGGATTTGCTAATATTTCTAATACTAAATTTAAAATTTACTCACCAAATAGGGCGATAAAAGATGGTAAAATCTCTATTAAAAAGGCTATTGTGTGGAGTTATAAGGGGCAAAAGGAGTTGATAATTGAGTGAATTTTTGACTTTTATGGGTTGGGTTGTTGTTGTGTTTATTATTTTTGTCCTTGTCGTTGGGTTTAATCGTCAAATGATGGAGAAAAATAGAATTAGAGATGAGATAACAGCTGCTAGAAAAGCCGCTAAGGATAAAAAGCAAAAAATAGATATAGATGGAGATAGCAATGAAAATGTTAATTGAGATTGGAGTAGAAGAGCTTCCTGCGATACCTTTTTTAAAAGAGCTTAATAATATTGAGCCAAAATTTAAATCTGCGTTAGATGAGTATAATATTAAGTGTGATTTTAAGCTTGATTATACCCCTAGAAGAGTTGTATTGCATGGTGATATGGATGAATTCGCTGGTGATAAGGTGGTTGAGAGTATCGGCGCACCAAAGCATGTAGCATTAAGCAGCGATCATAATTGGTCCGCAGCGGCGATAGGATTTGCCAAAAAGTGTGGCATAAGCTTAGATGAGCTGAAATTTGAAAATATCAATGGTAAAGAGGTTTTGTATCATAAGAGCGTGATTAAGGGGGATTTGAGTAAAAATCTGCTTGATAAGGTTATAAATAAGTTTATATCATCTTTAAATTTTGGTAAATCTATGAGATGGGGAGATGGCAAGTATGAGTTTATCCGTCCGATTAGATCTATTGTAGCGGTTTTGGATGATGAGTTGGTGGATATGGAGATTTATGGTGTGAAGTCGCAAATGGCCTTTTATCCGCATAGAAATTACGGCTATGAGATGGTAAAATTCGCTACTATAGATGAGTATTATAGTGCTTTAGAGCGTAATGGGATTATCCTTAGTGCTGATAAAAGGCGAGAAAAAATTCTAAATGAATTTAAGCAAATTGAGCAAAATAGCGGTTTGAAAATCGAGTTAGATGAGGATTTATTAGATGAAGTTGTGGCTATTACAGAGATGCCTACTGCGCTTATTGGTGGCTTTGAAAAAGAGTTTTTAGAAGTGCCTAGTGAGGTTATAGTAACTTCAATGAAAGAAAATCAACGATACTTCCCACTAAGAGATCAAAATGGCAAATTAAGTAATCATTTTGTGGTAGTTAGCAATGCTATTAGTAGTGATTCGAATTTGATAATCAAAGGTAATGAAAAGGTGCTAAGAGCTAGGCTAAGTGATGCGAAGTTCTTTTGGGAGAGTGATCTAGCTAGTGAGTTTAGCTCAGCGAAATTAAAAAATATCACCTATTTAGCCGGTCTTGGCTCAATGTATGATAAAGAGATTAGGGAGCGCCAAATTGCTAGGGAGCTAGCTAAAATCTATGAAAAAGAGCTAAAAGATGAATTTGGTGGTGAGTTTATAGATGAGCTTGATAGAGCTGTTATGCTTAGCAAGGCTGATCTTGCTACCTCAATGGTATATGAATTTACAGATTTACAAGGGATTATGGGGAGTTATTACGCTAAGCATAGAAAAGAAAATCACTTTGTAATTGAAGCGATCAAAGAGCAATACCTGCCTAATAAAGAGGGTAGCGAGTGTCCGAAAAGCTACTTTTCTAGCGTGGTGGCACTATCATCTAAGCTTGATACGCTAATGGGATTATTTAGTATAAATAAAATCCCAACAGGCAATAAAGACCCATACGCTCTAAGGCGAGCTGCAGCTGGGGTTATACGGATTGTTTTGAATTTAAATATAGAGTTTGATATCAAAAAAATTCTATCTCTAATAGCTCAAAATTATGCTAAATTTGATTTGGGTAGTTTGGAGCTATTTATAACTGATAGATTATACACTATGTATAATGCCAATCCATCTGTGATAAAAGCGTGTCTAGATAGTGGTGTAAGGGATATTAAAAGGCTAAATCTAGCTATAATTGCCTTAGATGAGATAAGCAAAGATAGCGAATTTAAAGATAATTTCTCCACATTTAAGCGCCTAGCAAATATAATTAAAGATAGCAAGATTGAGAGTGTAGATGAGGGCTTAATGGAGCATGAGAGCGAAAGAGCATTGTATAATAAATTTAACTCATTAAAATTAGATATCAATGATACAAAGGGATATTTACTATCGTTATTTGATCTAAAACCTTATATTGATAGCTATTTTGATAATGTAATGATAAATAGCGATGATCCAAAGATCAAATCTAATCGCATATCCATAATTGGGCAAATTTATCAAGCATTTTTAAAAGTCGCTGATATAAAAGAGATAACTATATAATCATTAGAGTGCTTTAAAGGCACTCTTGGATTGGAAAATTGGATTAAGAAGGGTTAAAAGATACCAGCAAAGAGCAGTTTGGAGTCTAGGTGATACTCGATTGCTATCTTATTTCCGCCTCTATAATTTTTCAAATAACTGGCTATTTTGTTTGAAATTTCATCAAATTTAACTCTATTTATAGACTCTTTACCGCTTATTATAAGCTTTAAATTATCGCTATTTGAGTCTATTTTGACATCGTGTAAGATATCATTATATCCAAGCATAATATCTTTTTGATTATGCTCATCAACTCCCATAAAATCAACATCTATACTATATGTAGATAGAGGTATATTTAGTCCAGTAGGCTCACTATTTTTTTGTGCATAGCTACCAAGCGATAATAAGCATGGCAAAAGTAGATGTAAAATTCTCATACAAACTCCAAAAAATTTATCCTAAATTTTATCATAAAGTGCATTATTTAAATATAAATTTCAAAGTTAAATTAAGGAATTTTAGGTATCATTGCGAAAATTTTTTAAGGAGATATAGTGAGTTTTGATGAATTAGAGCTAGAAGCTATTATACAAGAGGTTTTAGAAGAGTGTGGAGAGTTTGAGAATTTAGATGATGAGGAACTTTATGAGCTTATTGAAAAGATCAAAGAATTAACAGATGGCGATACCGAAGAGGCTTATGAGCAGCTAAATGGATATTCGCCAATTAGTAGAAAAAGATTCTTATCTCTATACTCTGTTTGATTATGCGAGTAGTTTTAGCTCTTTTAATATTTGCTGTTTTTAGCTGGGCTGAGGATACCTTTAATGGTAGTGTGGAGATTTTTAGCATTGATTCTAATTACGCTGGTGAGCTAAAAATCAATGATAAAACCACAGCTTGGCTAGATCATCCTACGCAAGATGGGGTAAAGATAGCCATTATCCCTATTGGATACTATGCTAAAAATGATATCAATATCACAAATAGCCTAAATAACCAAAGTAATTTAACAATATTAAAAGTTAAGCAAAAAAACTATAAAAAAGAGAGTATCACAGTAGCCCCATCAAAGGCTAATCCACCAAAAAGTGTGATGAATCGCATAGAAAAAGAGAGAAAAGAGGCAATTGAGATATATAAGACTTCTAGCCCAAATTTGCTAGTTAATAGCGAATTTATATCACCTATGAGTAGCTTTATCACTAGTGAATATGGAAATGCTAGGGTATTTAATGGTAGTATTAAAAGTTATCATGGTGGCGTTGATTATAGGGCGGCGATAGGGCAAAAGGTGGTGAGTGCTAATGATGGGATAGTAAGAATCGCCAAAGATAGATATTATGCTGGAAATAGTGTTGTAATTGATCATGGTGGTGGTATTTATACACAATATTATCATTTAGATAGGATAGATGTCAAAGTCGGTCAAAAGGTTACTAAAGGTGAGAAAATTGGCTTAAGTGGTGCGAGTGGTAGGGTGAGTGGGCCACATTTGCACTTTGGGATTATAGTGCGAAATACTCAAGTTGATCCATTGATATTTATAGAAAAATTCAACTCAATTTTTTAAATTCACATTTTTTAAACAAGAGTTATATATAATTTCACTATATTTTATATAGAAAGGATTTAAAATGAAAAAGATTTTAAGTATAGCTTTAGCGGCTATGGTAAGTAGTAGTGTGGCATTTGGTGCTGATAGTGCGACTAGTTTAAGCAAAGAGATGTTTGAGTTTAAAAAGCAAGCTAGTAAGGAGTACTATAAAATTCAAAAAGGTTGCGAGCAAATTCATGATAAAATAGCTAAAGCAACTCAAAATATGGATTCTAAACAAAAAGAGGAGTTCTATAAAGAATTTAGATATCAAATGCGTCAAAATATGGCCAAACTAGGCAAAGATGAGCAGTTTTATAATGGAATTTGTGGTCCGCATATAAGAGGTTCAAAAGCAAATAATCGCTCTGATCGCCCAGGTAAATTTGCACCTAATTGCCCAAATGGTATAAATCCAGATTGTCCAATGAGATGAGCAGCAAAATACTTCTAATAGAAGATGAGCCTATGCTTTGTGAGATGGTTAGTGATTATCTTATGGAGCAGGGCTTTGAAGTTGTAAGTAGTGATAGCTATGAAGATGGCTTGAGTTTAGCGTATGAGGGTAAATTTGATATTTTTATCTTTGATGTCAAGATTATAGGAGGTAATGGCTTTGATCTACTTAATGAGCTTAGAAGCTCTGGGATCAATACTCCTTGTATTTATATCACTTCATTAAATGATATAAATGATCTAGCTAAGGGCTTTAAGAGTGGTTGTGATGACTATATCAAAAAGCCTTTTGAGTTAGCTGAATTACATCTAAGAGTAGATAATATCCTAAAACGCAAATTTAGCCACTCAAGTAGTGATAACTATGTAGAGATCTCTCCAAATATAAAATTTGATATAATCCAAAAAAAGTTAATTAAAGATAATAAAATAGTTCAAATTGCTAAAAAAGAGGCTGATTTGTTGGTTTTGTTTTTAAAAAATCGTGGCAAAATTTTAAGCAGAGATGAGATATATATGAATTTATGGGATTATGGTCAGGTGCCAAGTGAGCTAAGTCTAAGAGTATATATCAGAAATTTGCGTAAAATAATCGGCGAAGAAAAGATAATTTCACATCCAAAAATAGGCTATGAATATGTATAGCAAAAAGTATATTTTGCCAATATTTTTGCTATATACTCTTTCTAGTATGATATTTTTAATCGGATTTGCCACTATGTATTATAAAGAGGCTAAATTTGATATAATCAAACGAGATAAGATCCGCTTAGAGGCCTTTGCTAAAGAGCTTGAGTATATACTTCGCTTAAATAATAATATAGATAATATAATGAAATTAAAATCCTTTTATCCAATTAATTTTTATAATATCAAAACAGGTAAATATATCTATAAAAGCTTTGATACACCTAAATTTAAAGGCAAATTTTATGAAGGTTTAGATGCTTTGTATATGAGAGAGAATATCCACTCAAAAAGACGAGCAATAGAGCTATTTGTAGAGTTAAAAAGCGAAGATACTATTAAGGATATAAATCAGCTTTTTTGGCGTGTGTGGCTTATAGCTGGGGCGGTTTTTGTTTTGGTTGGGCTTATTGCTTTTGTTTTGGTTAAGCTTGCGTATTTGCCACTTTTGGCTCAGATTAGAGCGCTTAATAACTTTATCACAGATACTACGCATGAGATTAATACTCCTTTGAGCGTGATACTTATGAGTAGTGAAATGTTTGATAAAAATCCGCCAAAATATTTAGAAAACATCAAAATAGCAGCCAAAACTCTAAGTGGAATTTATAATGATTTGGCTTTGAATTTAAAGAATAATCCAAATGTTATTAGTAAATTTAATATCCAAACTCTGCTTGAGAGTCGCATTAAGCTATTTGAGCTTTCAGCTAATTCAAAGGGGCTTAAATTTGAGATTAATTCTAACTCTTTTGAGCTATCTAGCGATATACAAAAAGTTGGTAAAATATTAGATAATCTCATATCAAATGCGATAAAATATAGTAACAAAAATTCCAAAATTATTATCAATTTAGACCAAAATAGCTTTGAGATAATCAATTTTGGAGCTACTATCTCTAAGGAGAATATAGACAAAATCTATGATAAATTCAGCCGTTTTGATACGCAAAATGGCGGCTTTGGGATTGGGCTTAGCTTGGTTAAGCGATATTGTGATGAGCTTGGTCTTAGTATCGAGTGCGAAAGTGGCGATAATCAAACTAAATTTAGAGTTATTTTAAGAGATTTTAAGGATAGATAATTGGCATGGAGAGTCTCTCCATGCGATTTTAATATAAAATTAAATGTGCTTTTTGTGAGCCATGAACGCCAAAAACGGTTATAAGCTCTATATCAGCTGTCCTAGATGGCCCAGCGATAAATAAAATATTACTTGGTAATTTGCCGTTTTGATCGACTTTTAGGGCGTTTAGAGCGCTTACTAGTGAGTTTTTGACTCTATCTTTTTTAAGTAAAACTATACAAAGATTTGGCGCTAGGCTTAGCATTCTAGGTTGAGCTTGGCTAGATTTTAGCAATGCTACACCATGAGAGCTGACGCCATATTCGGCATGAACTATAGAGAACTCACTATGAAATACATCGCTTCTTAGCTCTTCTATAGGCTTATCGAAACAGATTTTTTGATCAGCTTTAATCTTATCTAAATTTAAATTCAACCCACTTCCATAGATCATTTTTTTGTATCCATAGCTAGCTACAATCTCATTTATCGTATCTTCTAGAGCTGATGGCTCACACTCATGGACGATATATTTGTTATCGCTCATTTTTTGCTTCATTTCAGCAAGAGCATTATCAGTAGTTTGGATATGCTCTACTGGATCTATGCTAGGAGTGGATTCATGGCCTGTGATTTTATGGCTATCTTTTAAGCGAGAAAGAATTAAATTTTTTGATTTAGCTGAAATTTCATCTATTCTATTCATAGCGAACTCCTTCCATATTTTCAAGCTCTTTATATAGATCTTTTTTAATCTGTGGCAGCTCTTTATATTTGCTCCAGCTTTTTATAACCGGGATTGAGTTTTGGAACTTATGTAAAACTGAGTTAAATAGATGAGTTTTACTAAGGCTAAATCTCCATAAAGCACCATTTGTAGCGACCTTAGCAAACTGCTTCATCGCAAATGCTTCGGCTCTATTTTTATGGCTATTTTGCGTGCTAAGTGGTGGATTTTTGCCTTGGCCAACTTTATTTGCTCTTAGCTTTCTAATTAGATCAGCTAGTGGGATTCTAACAGGGCAAACCTCACTACATCTACCACAAAGCGAACAAAATGTAAGTATATCACCGGTTGCTTCCATACCAAAGATATTTGGGCTAATAACCTCGCCAATAGGCCCTGGATAGATAGTTTGATAGCTATGGCCGCCGATTTTGTCATATACAGGGCAGAAATTCATACACGCCCCACATCTAATACATCTAAGAGCCTCATAGTAGTCATGATGAGCTAGCATATCACTTCTGTGATGATCAAATAGTATCAAATGAACCTCTTTTGGCCCATCGAATTCATCATTTCTTGGAGCTGTGATTATGTTGTTATATGTAGGGATGAATTGTCCCGTGGCTGATGGTGTGAGTAGATGAACCATAGTAGCAGCATCTTCAAAGCTCTCCATAACCTTCTCAATCCCACAAAGTGCAACATGAATTTTAGGAGCGGTAGTACACATTCTACCATTTCCTTCATTTTCAATTAACCAAAATGCACCCTCTTTAGACATAGCGAAATTCACACCACTAAGCCCCATCTCTAAGCCTTCAAACTGATCTCTTAAATGTTTTCTAGCTATTTGATTTAGTTTTTCTGGTTCGCTTTCTAAATTTGAGCCTAATTTTTCTTGAAAAATTTTGCCTATTTCATTGCGATTTTTATGGATTGCTGGGACGACTATATGGACTGGTGCTTCATCATTTAATTGTATTATTAGCTCACCAAGGTCAGTCTCAACAGCATTTAATCCCTTATTAGCTAGATAGTGATTAAGGCCTATCTCTTCACTAGCCATAGATTTGCCTTTTAATATCTTTTTGATATTGTTTTGGCGCATTAATTCATATATTATCTCACAAGCATCAGTAGCTGAGCTAGCCCAATGGACTTTAATGCCATTTTTTGTGGCGTTTTTTTCGAATTCGATTAGTCTATCACTAAGAGACATTAGGGCATTATTTTTAGCTTTTTTAGCCTTATCTCTTAATCCTTGCCAATTATTAAATTTCGCATTTATCACATTTAGGCGGTTTTTTTGTAAGGTGTGCATAGCGACTGTGAGATTTTGTCTTAATTGAGTATCGCCAAGCTTGATTTTTACGATTTGTTCGTGTGGCATTTTTTTACTCATAGGGATACTCCTTCTAAGCGTTTAATCAAAAAATCATATAGATGAAGACATTTGATATCTACGCCATTTCGTTTCATTGTGCCTGAAATGTTTAATAAGCAACCACCATCGCCACTTATCAAGTAGCTAGCACCTGTATTTTTGATATCTTCTATTTTGGCTAGTGCCATTGCGTTTGAGATATCGCTCTCTTTGATTGAAAATGTCCCGCCAAATCCACAGCACTCCTCTTCATGTTCAAGCTCGATTAACTCTACATTTGATAGTTTGCGGATTAAATTTTTGCTAGATTCTACGCTTTTAGCTACTCTTAAAGCGTGGCAATTAGAGTGCCAAGCGACTTTGATTTTGTCGCCTTTATCTTGGTAATCTACTTTTAGAATTTCATCTAAGTATTGACTTAGATCATATACTCTAGCGGCGAATTTTTGAACCTTGTCAAATTCGCTACTTCCTTCAAAAAGCTCTAAATAATCATGCCCCATCATACCAGCGCAAGAGCCGCTAGGGACGATAATTGGGATATCTTCATCAAATAAATTTATATTATGCATAGCTACGGCTCTACTCTCATCAAAATATCCGCTATTAAAAGATGGTTGAGAGCAACAGGTTTGATTTTTTTTGAAAATCACCTCCACGCCCTGGCGGCGTAGAAGTTTAATAGCATTTAAAACGCTATCTTGCATAGCAGCACTACCAAGGCAAGTAGCGAAAAAATATACTTTTCTCATAGATGTTAACCCTTAAGTACGATATCTGGGATAATTCCTTGCATAAAGAATGCGATGATTAAAGTCCAAATACCAATTAAGATAATGAAAGCAACTGAGTATTTAAGTGTGAATTTAAATAGCTCACTCTCACGACCTACTAAACCAACAGCAGCGCACGCTATAGCGATACTTTGTGGGCTTATCATCTTACCTACGACACCACCAACTGAGTTAGCTGCCAAAAATAGTGCTTCACCAACACCAAGCTCTCTAGCGCTAACTTGTTGAAGTGGGCCAAATAGAAGATTTGAGCTTGTATCTGAACCTGTTAAGAATACGCCTATCCAGCCAATCACAGGGCTAAAGAAGGCAAAAGCATCGCCAGTTTGAGCAAAGGCAAGACCTAGAGTTGTACTCATAGCAGCGTTTTTAGCGATAAAGGCAAATGATACAACAAGACCGATTGTAATACAAGGAATCGCCATCTCTTTTAGTGTATCCCAGAAGCAATCTGCGGCGTCGTTGGCTTTGATTTTTAAAAACCAAATTGATAAGAAAGCAGCTAGTAATATAGCAGTACCAGCTTGAAGGCCTACAAAGCTGATATTTAAATTTAACCCAATAGCCTTACCAGTAGCATCAACTATGCTTGTGCCTACATTGTTAGCAGCTAGAGTTACAACTGTATAATCAAATATTCCACCTTTAGCAAATAGTGCTTTAAACCATGGTTGAGTCCATAGAATTATACAAGCGATTAATAGGATAAATGGTAGCCAAGCTTTGAATATTTGGCCGTTACTAAGTTCGGTTTTGCTTGTAAAGTCTGTTTGGTCATCAAGTCTAAATATATTAGATGGTTTCCAAATTTTCAAAAATGCAGTAGTACAAATAAGAGATACAACAGCAGAAACAATATCAGGAAGCTCGGCACCAAGGTAGTTTGAGCTGATAAATTGTGTAGCAGTAAAGCTAATTGCAGCTACTAAAATTGCTGGAAATGTCTCTTTAACACCTTTAAATCCATCCATTAAAAATACAATGAAAAATGGAACAGTAAGGCTAAGTGGAACTAGCATTCTACCAACCATCGCTGAGACTTCATATTGTTCTACACCAACTAAATTCGCCATCGCAATAATAGGAATACCCACAGCACCAAAGGCAACAGGAGCAGTATTAGCTATCAGACACAATCCAGCAGCATATAAAGGCTTAAGTCCAAGACCAACTAAAAGCGCAGCAGTGATAGCCACAGGGCCACCAAAACCGATAGCACCTTCTAAGAATGAGCCAAAACAAAATCCAATTAAGATAACTTGAATTCTGTGGTCTGGAGTGATGCTAATAACGCTTTGTTTGATAACTTCAAATGAGCCTGATTTGACTGAAAGTTTGTATAAGAATATCGCAGCGATGATAATCCAAGCGATCGGCCACATACCTTGAGCGAAGCCTTGAACGAAGCTAGCACCGATTAGAGAAAAAGGCATATCATATACAAATAACGCCAAAACAGAAGCCAAAATAACTGTTAAAAAAGCAGCCATATAGCCTTTTAGCTTAAAAACTAAAAGCGAAACCAAAAAACATAAAATTGGCAAAAACGCCACCAACGCACTTAGCCATATATTGCCAAGTGGATCATATACCTGTGTCCATTGCATATAGACTCCTATCGATAAAAATTTTTTGAAATTTCATTTTAGCGTAAATTATTATTAAATTTAAGATAAATTATAAAAATTGTTTAAAAAATCGTTTGGGTGTGTATAATCGTAACATTATAATTAATTTTATTTATAAATTTCAGTTTGATAGAGTATCTCTGCCCAGAGTAGGGCAGAGTAAATTTATAGAGCTTTGGATATAATTTTAGCAAGTTTAGAGCTAAATTCGCTTGGATTTTCTATGCTCATACCTTCGCTGATTTTAGCCATATTTAGGATTAGTATAGCAACATCGTTTATCATCAATTCGTTATTAGCTAATTTGGCGATGATTTCGTGATTTGGATTGATCTCTAAGATTGGCTTGATTTTTGGTGCTTCTTGACCCATTTGTTTTAATAGAGTTTGCATAGCGTAGTCTGGGTCATTTTTGTCATAGATTAGGCACGCTACGGAGTCGCTTAGGCGATTTGATATTTTGACATCTTTGACTTCATCTTTTAAGATCTCTTTTATTTTGCTTATTAGGGCGTTTGTCTCATCACTAGTTGAAATTTCACTGCTAGTTATCTCACTATCTATATCAGAGCTATTTATACTCTTAAATGGTATGGAGTCATACTCATTTACCATAGGCAAGACTATTGTATCTATCTCTTCATCACAGATTAGGACATTTATTCCTTTGGATTTAAACCCTTCTAAAAGTGGTGAGTTTCGTAGCATACTCTCATTTTGGCCGCTGATATAATATATCGATTTTTGATCTTCTTTCATTGCGGCTTTATACTCTTTTAGCGTGATTGGCTTGTCATTTAGAGTGGATTTAAATAGGCATAAATTTAAGATATTATCTTTATTAGCATTAAATCCATATAGGCCCTCTTTGATAACATTACCAAAAAGAGAGTAGAGCTTGGAGTATTTTTCTTTATCATTATTTAGTAGTTTTTCTAATTCGCTTAGGATTTTTTTGACGCTTTGGTCTTTGACTGCGGTTAGAATTTTATTCTCTTGTAAGATTTCACGGCTTACATTTAATGGGATATCTTCTACATCCATAACCCCACGCACAAATCTAAGATATGGTGGTAGAAGCTCTTTAGCATCATCAGTGATAAATACACGCTTAACATAGAGTTTTACACCACTTTGATAATCTACTCTAAATAGATCAAATGGTTGAGTTGATGGGATATAAAATAGGGTAGAATACTCTATTTTGCCCTCTGCTTTTGTATGGATATGTAGTAGTGGATCGCTACTATCGTGGCTTATTTGCTTATAAAAGTCATTGTAATCGCTATCTTTTAAAGTAGATTTACTCATTCTCCACAAAGCACTTGCTTTGTTGATTTGAGAGTTTTTGCTCTCATAATGACCCTCTTTGTTCTCATCTTGTGGAGCTACCCACTCATCTCTATCCATATAGATAGGATATGGAATGTGATTTGAGTATTTGGTGATGATATTTTCTATTCTAAAACTATCTGTGAACTCATCATCATTAAGGTATAGAGTAATCTGTGTGCCGTGGCTATCTAGTGTGGATTTTGAAATTTCATATCCATTTGTATCGCTACTCCATTTATATGCATCGCTACTTAGGGCTTTGCGACTGATAACTTCTATTTTGTTTGCCACCATAAATGCTGAGTAAAATCCAACCCCGAATTGACCTATTAATGAGCTATCTTTCTTCGCATCTCCGCTCATGGATTCTATAAAGCCTTTGGTTCCGCTTCTTGCGATGGTGCCTAGATTGTTGATTAGATCATCTTCATCCATGCCGATTCCATTATCTGTGATTATTAATGTTTTGGCCTCTTTATCTAGTTTGATATCAATTCTAGGGGTGTATTGAAGCGATTTATAATCATCATTAGTTAAGCATAGATAATTTAGCTTATCTAGTGCGTCGCTTGCGTTTGAGATTAACTCTCTTAAGAATATCTCTTTATTAGAGTAGAGTGAGTGGATCATTAAATTTAAAAGATCGCTTACTTGTGTTTGAAATTGATGTTTTTGCATATTTTCTCCTTTGTCTTGATATTATAACTAACTAAATTTAACCTAAATTACTCAAAAATCACAAATGGTAATGTTAGAGTATTTTTAATTATATTAAATGGTGTTTTTAATACATCAGTCACTACTTGTGTTTTAATAATTGGCTCATCAATTGTTCCGCTAATTTTTATAATTGTAGATATGCTTTTATCTTTGCCTAATAGTATGTGGTTGACTAATGGAATTTTATCAATGATTGAGCTAGCATCTTTTAATAATTTTAATTCCAAAGTTATATCAATGAGATTTGTGGCTAGATTTATCGTTCCATTGCCAATTATATCAGCGGTTGCACCTTCGATATCAATAGCATGAATTGTTAGATTATCATCGATTCGTCCAATCCTTATAATTCCATCTTTAACACTAAAGCCTTTATTATTAAAATCAGGTACCTTAAAAATAAGCAAGCTCGGAATAGAGTCTAAAAATGCTAGAAGTTGATTGTAAATTTTATAATCTTTTAGATATGTATCTTTTAATTCTAGGTCAGCTTTGAAATTTTTGCTATTTTTTCCCATAACTTTTAATCCAAAAACCCCTTCGCTAAATGTATTTAAATCTAAAATATCATTGACAGCTGTAGCTGATATACCATTTCCTTTTATCTTTAATATACCTTCACCTTCGGTAATAGATATATATCCTCCATCAAATTCCCCATCAAATTTAATAGTATCGCTAGTTTTATTTCCGCTAAAATGATCAAACGATACACTTTTATTAACATCGGCTATATTTAATATAGTATCATTGGCTATAAAGTTTAGATTTTTATCAAAATCACCTTTGGCAGCATTAGAATTTATAGTAATTTTGGCTGAATTTAAAAATATATTTACCTCATCATTAATTATGCTAGCCTCTACTATGCCACTATCGCTTTTTACATTAATAATATTGCTAACATTAATGGTAAAGTTATCATCGGTGTAATTTCCATCCTTTTTAGCTAGCATTGGAATATTAAATTTAGCATCATTAACTCTTGCATTGATATCTATAAAATTATTAGTTGTGATGTTAATTGCAGCTTTAGTGATATTTAAATCATTTATAAGCGTAGAGTAGGGCTTAAGCGGTTCTATGCTAGGTATATTTAGCGTAATTGGATTGGTAATATTTAGTTCATATCCTAAAGTTTTGGAGTTGATTTTTGGGGCTGTGCTAAATTCGAGTGTGATATTATCATCTAGATTTTTAATATCAAGTAGATTTGGAATAGCAATAGAGTTAAATTTAGTATCAAACCATGCTTGTTGTGTATTTGCATCAATAAAAGCACTAAAATTTGCATCAAAAATACTATTTTTTACATGGCTATTTTCTATGGTGAGTTTATCATTTTTTAAAATTATTTTAGCATGATTGGTATTAAATTTTGCCCCAGAGATATCAATATCGCCATCAAGTATAAACTCCCCATTGGCTTGTACAATTATATTGCTTAGGTCTATGATTAAGCGAAGCTTTGCGTTCATATTGCCACTATTTTGCGTGATTGGGATATTTATATTGTAGGCTTTTAGTATATTATTTATATCATTACTATATAATGTTTTAGTATAAATATCTAGTATTAAATTTGGTTTATTAATTAACTCATTTATGCTTAAATTTATTATAGCGCTAGAACCTTGATATTTTGGATCTTTTATATCAAATTTAAGTCCAGAATTCTCAAATATCACATCTACGCTACTAGCAGTGGCTGCTGGGAGATTTGGGTGAAATTTTACTACTGGCGATACTGCTGTAGCTTTACCATAGAGCTTTGAGATTAGCGGATCATTGGAGTTTAAATCAAATTTACCACGTAAAATCTCAACCCTATAATCTTTAGCTTTTATATACCCATAAATCCAGTTTTTAATCTCATTATCAAGCCCAGTAATATTAGCTAAAGCGTTCATAAACTGCTCAATAGTACTAGCACTCACATCGCTAAGTTCATAGGTTAAAATATCATTTTCTATGTTTAGTCCTAGATTTCCGCTAAGCTCATAGGAGTTAAATTTTCCACTAAATTTATGTCTATCATTATAGAAATTTAGCTCTAAATATCCATTAATTGTAGTGTTAAAATCTTTTAATTTAATCTCATTTACGGCAACATTTAGATTGTGATTTTGTCTAGCAAAATTTGCATTTATATATAAATCTTTATTATTTAGATTAAATTTATTATCAGCATAGATAAAGTATGATTTATACTCACCATTTGTAATATTTGTAAGTTCAATTGTCTCAAAAAGCATATCAATCCAGCTTAGATAATGTAAAAGTTCTAAGGATGGTTTAGTATTATTTTTTTCATTAGTCAATGGTAAAATATCGATATTTTTTACTCTTAGTGTAATTTTGTTATCTAATTTTATATATAATTGCGAAATTTTAAATTGGCTAAAATTTAAACTTTCTATCTGTATACCAATTTTTAACCATATAAAAAGGGCAACAAAAATGGAAATAAATAGCATTAAAAACAGAGCTAAAAAGCGGTTTTTGTTTATCATTTGTGAAATTGTACTCATATTTTTCCTATCGATTTTTGCTTCACTATCTCAAACGATGAATACCAGCAAGGCGGTATATTTACCAAAGGGAAGTGTAGGCGAAATTATATCTTATTTAGCTAAGCTAAATTTTAAGGTTGATGAATTTGATAAATATATTTTAGTTTTGATGGGATTTCCACAATCTGGATGGATTGAAATTGGGCAGACTAGCCTTAGCAAATTTGATTTTTTGTACAAGCTTACAACTGCTAAAGCTGCAATGAGAGATATTACACTCATTCCTGGTGAAACTACAGCATATTTTTTCTATGAAATTTCTAAAAATTTAGGGCTAAATTATAATGAATTAATGAAAAGCTACTTAGAAAATGCACCTATAAAAGAGGGGTTTTTAATCCCTGAGACATATAAAGTTCCAGTTGGAATTGGGGAGGCGCATTTAGTTTATTATCTAATTAACACATCTAAAAAACAGCATGAGAGCCTAAGTAGAAAGATTTTTGGCGAATGGGATGAGAGACGATGGTATGAGTTTATCACTGTAGCTTCTATAGTGCAAAAAGAGGCTGCTAACAAAGACGAGATGGCTTTAGTAGCTTCTGTTATATACAATAGATTAAAAATCGGTATGAAGTTACAAATGGATGGAACGCTAAATTATGATCTATATTCTCACGAGAAAATTACCCCACAAAGAATAGCTAAAGACAACACTAGGTATAACACATATAAATACGCAGGGCTACCACCAAATGCTGTTTGTAATGTTAGTTTTGATGCGATAAAAGCAGCAATTTTTCCTAAAAAGACAAACTATCTATATTTTGTAAGGGATAAAAGCACAGGCGCTCATATATTTAGCTCTACTTATGAAGCGCATACAAAAGCAATTGATCGCTCTAATAAGGCTAAATAATGCCACTTTCAAAGCTAAATAAAGAGCAGTATAGAGCAGCCACAGCGTCTATGGGGTATAATCTCATCATAGCAAGTGCTGGAACAGGTAAAACAAGCACAATTGTAGCTAGGATAGCTCATCTTCTAAACTCAGGGATAAAGGCTAATAAAATTTTGTTATTAACATTTACCAATAAAGCCGCTAGTGAGATGATAGAGAGATTGGGGCGTTACTTTGATAGTGATATAGTATCTCAAATCACAGCCGGGACATTTCACTCTGTATCAAATTCACTTCTAAAATCCCTTGATAAAGGGGTGATTTTAAAGCAACCTAGCGAGTTAAAAACACTATTAAAGAGTATCACGGATAGAAGGCAATTTCATAGAATTAGCGATATTAAGGGATATAGCGGGGCGTATTTGTATGATATATACTCTTTATTTTGTAATAGCTGTGTAGGTGGTGAGAGCTTTGTAGATTGGTTTAGTGTTAATTATCCAGATCAGGTGGAATTTGCTGAAATTTATGATGATATTTTGCGTGAGTTTGAAGAGACTAAGAGCAATTTTAACTATGCTGATTTCAATGATCTATTAATCAAGATGAGAAATGAGCTTAAAAAGGGTGCTAGAATTTATTTTGATGAAATTTTGGTTGATGAGTATCAAGATACAAATTCACTTCAAGGCTCACTCATAGATGCTTTTAATACCAAAAGTCTATTTTGCGTAGGGGATTTTGACCAGAGTATTTATGCCTTTAATGGGGCAAATATAGGGATAATTGGTAGCTTTAAAGATAGATATTTGGATGCTAATATATTTTCATTAAATACAAATTACCGCTCAAGTGCTAAAATCCTAGCCTTGGCAAATAAAGTCATAGCTAATAATCCTAGATTATATCCAAAATCGCTTGAAGTAAGCCGTGAGGGGGAGTTTAAATCGCCTATTTTGCTTGTTTATGATGAGCTTTTTATCCAGTATAACGCAGTAGCAGAGTTAATCTCAAATAGCAGATATAATAAAAATGATATCGCTATAATCTTTCGTAATAACTCAAGTGCTGATGGACTAGAGATAGCCTTAAAAGAGTATGGTATAAGCTGTAAAAGAAAAGGTGGAGTGAGCTTTTTTGAGTCTCGTGAGATTAAGGCACTTATAGATTTGATATCGATTTTGGTAAATCCTAAAGATATTATGTCATTTATACATATTTTAGAGTATGCTAAAGGAGTTGGCAACGCTCACGCTAAGGAGATTTTTGAAATTTTAATCTCATCTGGAGATGGTAGCATCATAAAAGGTCTTATAAATCCAGATAAAAATAGTGCTAAATTAGCCCCCAAAAGGCATAATCATCAGCTTGGCTTATTTGATGATTTTAGTGAATTTATGCCATCAAATAGATTTTGTGAGCTTGGATTTGATGATGAGTTTATGAAATCTCCTGTTTTAAACTACTCAAATTTAAATCAAAATGGTGCGATATTTTTGTATGAGCTTAGGAATTTGATACTGAATTTAGATAAAAATAGCTCACCATATCAAATTATAGATAAGGTGATAAAATCTCAAATTTATAATATTATAGTTGATATCTTAGCAACCAAAAGAGCAACCCTAAAAAATGGCAATATAGATAACGAGCTTAAAAGCAGCGTAATAGAGCGGATAATATCTAAGGCTAAGGTGCTTTTAGAAATTAGTAAAAGACACAATAATATTGATAATTTTTACAACTTTTTAACCCTTGGCAAAAGCGAAATGAGCGAGGGTGAAGGGGTGAATTTGCTCACAATCCATGCTAGTAAGGGGCTTGAGTTTAGCCTTGTTTTTGTAGTGGATCTAGCTCAAGGTAGATTTCCAAATTCAAGATTAATGAGTGATATAGAAGAAGAAAGAAGGCTATTTTATGTCGCTGTCACAAGGGCAAAGGATGAATTGGTGCTAAGCTATGCCAAATATGACAAGATAAGAAAAGTCGAGTATCAGCCAAGCTGTTTTTTAGCTGAAGCTGGTATGGTGAAGCCTATAATTTAAATTTTAAATTTTTCTTAAAATAAATTTCTACTATTAATATTATAAGAGAAATTATAGAAATTTTGCTTATAATCAAGCTAAATTTTAATTAAAGGATAAAAATGATTGACAATACTATAAATGACACTAGTCGTATCAAAGACGCTAGATATCTATCTAAGGTTATCAAAGCAGATGAAGCAGCGGCTCTCATTCCGCATAAGGCTCAAATCGGATTTAGTGGATTTGTCGGCGCTGGAAGCCCTTTATATATCCCAATTGCAATTGCCAATAGAGCTCAAAAATTACATGAAGCTGGTCAAGAATATAAGATTAGTATATATTCTGGTGCTAGTACTGATGTGGATTTAGATGGTATTTTGGCTAAGGCTAATTGTGTTGAGTTTAGAACTCCATTTAATACAGACCCAAATATGAGAGGCCGTATTAATGCTGGTGAAACTAGATATTTAGATGTCCATCTCTCATCTCTTGCGTGGCAAGTAGAGTGTGGGTATTTTGGTGATATGGATTTTGCTGTGATTGAAATTTCAGGTATCACAGAAGATGGCAAATTAATCCCTACCACCTCAGTAGGCAATAACCAAGCTTGGTTAAATGCTGCTAAAAAGGTGATTTTGGAGTTAAATATCCATCAACCAAAAGAGCTAGAGGGATTTCATGATATATATGTCCAAGCCAAACCGCCATTTCGTGAACCAATTCCACTTAAAACTGCTAGAGATCGCATAGGAACTCCATATATGAGCGTGGATTTTGATAAGGTTGTAGGTGTGGTATTAAGCTCTACTGAAGATAGGCTAAATAGATTTACTCCACTTGATGAGGTTTCAATAGCCATTGGTGATAATGTGGCTAAATTTTTCGCTGCCGAAGAGGCCGCTGGTAGATTACCAAAGGGTAAATTACTACCACTTCAAAGTGGTATCGGTAATGTAGCTAACGCTGTTTTAGCCGCTCTTAGCAAGGCTGGATATAAAGGACTTGAGTGCTACTCAGAAGTTATCCAAGATGGTATGCTAGACCTTGTTAAAGATGGCACCGTTGATCTAGCTTCAGCTTCAGCTCTCTCACTTAGTCCAACTGCTGTGGAGGAATTTAGAAAAAATGTTGATTTCTATAAAGAGCATATAATTCTTCGCCCACAAGAGATATCAAATAGCCCAGAATTAGTAAGACGCCTTGGGGTTGTAGCTATGAATGGTATGTTAGAAGCCGATATCTATGGCAATATAAACTCAACTAATGTTATGGGTACGCAGATGATGAATGGAATCGGCGGTAGCGGGGATTTTGCTAGAAATGGCTATCTATCTTTGTTTTTAACCCCTTCAGTAGCAAAGGGTGGGGCGATATCAGCTATTGTGCCTTTTGTGAGCCATATTGATCACACTGAACATGATACTATGGTGGTAGTAACCGAGTATGGATATGCTGATTTAAGAGGTTGTAGCCCAAGAGAAAGAGCGCAAAAAATGATAGCTATCGCTCATCCAGATTATAGAGATATGCTACAAGACTACTTCGATAGAGCGTGCGCTCAGCCAAAACCAGGCCACACACCACATATATTAAGCGAAGCTCTAAGTTGGCATGATAGATTCAACAAAACAGGTAGTATGAAAAAATAACCTTATAAAGCTTAGCTTTGGAATAATATTTTTGAACTTATCTAGAATGTAAAATTACTATAAATATAGATAATTTTATAAAGATAAGTTCAAATTTATACTAAATTTTCTTAAAAATTAATAAAAAATAGTTATCAATCAAATAATAAAAGTTTTAAATTTATACATTTATAAATTGGCTACAATGTTTTATAACTTACATACGATTGTAAAATAGAATTAAAATGTATGGTTATTTTGTAATTATACAGTTTTTGACGCTACGTTTGCCTTTATATAGGCGTTTATCAGCTTGGTCAGTGAGCTTGTCTGGGTCAGTTCCACTATCAGAAATCCCAAATGTCACAGTAAAGTGAATTGAGCGATCGGTAGAGACTTTAACTGGTGCTTTATTTATGATAAATCTGATATTTTGAATTTGAGTAATAAAGTTTGCTCTACTAGTATTTGTAGCTACAATGACAAATTCCTCGCCACCCCAGCGACACACGATATCAGATCTATTAGCGTTATCTGTGAATATTTGAGCTAAAGTTTTTAGAACCTCATCGCCGATGTTATGACCAAATTTATCATTTATACTTTTAAAATTATCAATATCACACATAGCAATTGTAATTGTTTTATTATTTTTTTTAGTTAAAATAGAGTGTAAGGCTCGTTTATTAATTAGACCAGTTAGATGATCTGTTTGTGAAGCAGTTCGTAATTCATTTTTGTGCTTGTGAAGTTCTTTGATATTTATCTGATTTACAGTATTGTAAATTTTAAAAATTATCATAAACAAAAACAATAAAAAAGTAAGATTACTAAGATAAAATATTTGTGAAAAGTCGCCTGGCTCTTTTGGAAAATATACATTTGAGATCATATAGACAACTATAAAACCAATAAAATCAAATCCAGCTAATAGATAGTTTATGATACGTTTTCTAAAAATATTTAGATATGTAGTCGAAGCAATTGCAATAATAATAAGGTAAAATCCATAATCCCATCCAAGTATAATAGTAGCAAGCATCGATGAGATTACTATATGAAGATGTGCTAAGAAAAATGCTCTATCATAATTATTATCATCTATAGCCTTAAGTGAGATAAAATAGATAAAAATTCCAAGAAATGATATAACTGATAGTTCACTCATACCAATTAGATAAAATACTATAGAATATATAAGTGTTACAACTAAAAATAGAGTTATTATAAATTTAAAATTAAAGGTTAGGTTATCTTTGATTAGGTTCATATTTTTCCGATACAACTTGGTTTTTGCCTTGATTTTTACCACGATAGAGTAGGTTATCAGCTATGCTAATTGCTTGGTTTATCTCTATTGGGTCTTCTATATATAGTAGTCCAAATGTTGCGCTGATAGGAACTTTATCAGGGTTAGCGCTATGGATAGCGATTCTGGCTGATTCTGCGATTTGGATACACTTTTTGAAGTTTTGTGCTGGAATAATAGCTAAAAACTCCTCACCACCCCAGCGGCAAATTTTACCAAATTTAGATATTTTAATATTTAAAATCTCAGCAACTTTTGATAAAACAATATCTCCAAAGATATGTCCATAAGTATCATTTACATTTTTAAAGTTGTCTATATCACATAAAATGATAGCTAAAGAACGAATTTGATGATTTGAGAGCATTTTAAAATGCTTAGAGATAATTTCATTCATTGGTGCTCTATTATAAAGACCAGTTAGATAGTCAATCTCAGCAATGTTTTTATAGCTGATATTTTGCTTTTGTGTAGCAATTATATCAAGAGTCGAGATGGTGTTAGTGTTATCTTGTAATACAAAAAATTTCACCGCAATCATACAAAAACAAAAGATAAAACTAATATGTTTAATAGTCTCAGAGCCATAGTTTACATCAAGTCCGCTAAAGGTAAAATATAAAATAATAAATAGCGTAAGCTGTAATAGTGGAAGCGTAATTTTTAAGATTAAATTCTTAAGAGGCGAGGCGTAGTTAATAGCTATAAGTTCAAGTAAAAATAGCTCAAATCCATAACCCCACCCTAAAACCAAAATAGATGATACCATGATATACGTAGCACTAAGCTGTATCCATAATTTTATAATTTTTTCAAATTTAGGTTCGTTAAAATCTATATAAAGCGCCATTGATACAAAGAAGCATATGGCAAAATTTATAAATAAAAAAAATATTCCTGAGTATGCAAACATTGAGCCATATACGGCTAAGATGATAATGTATAATAATAGTAGCTTATGATAGATCTTAGGATATGATCTTAGCTCTTTGGCAATGACACTCATAGCAGGGTAGATTTAAATCCAAATTTATTAGCAGCGACTCGTAAATCATCAATAGTATCTATGCCGATGCTTTGGCTATTTATCTCTAGCATTGCAATTTTTTTAGCACTTGAGATAGCACGAAGCTGTTCGAGCTTTTCTATGTTTTCTAGGTCTTTAGTTGTAAGTGCGCAAAACTGTGCTAATGTGCTAACGCTATAACCATAGATTCCGATATGCGCTTTATACAGATCACAGCGACTTCTTGGATATGGAATTAATGAGCGTGAAAAGTATATAGCATAATCATTTATATCTGTGATTACCTTGACTAAATTTGGATTTTGAGCCTCTTCTGAGCTAGCAAATTTTAAGCAACTCGTCATAAATGCACCATCATTTATTCTTTGAGAGGTAAAATCTTTAAATTTGCTTAGATTTTTCTCCTCAAAGAATGGCTCATCTGCTTGTAAATTTATTACAATCTCATCATCTTTTAGTCCAAGCTTTTTGACCGCTTCATTAATTCTATCAGTGCCACTATCATGAGCTTTACTAGTCATTATCGCTTTTATTCCAAATTTTTGTGCAATTTGCAGGATATCTTCATTATCACAAGCGACAACAACATCATCGCATTTACTAGCTAATTGGGCGGTTTTTACAAACATAGGAACCCCGCCGATATCAGCAAGGATCTTATTGACAAATCTAGTAGAGGCTAGTCGTGCAGGTATTACTATCATTGTTTTATCCACTCTATAATATTTGATTTTATCTGATTTTTTTTGACTATATCAGTATGAATAGCCTCTTCTTTAAATAGTTTGATTATACTTTTTGGAAGCTTTACATGATATTTGCTAGCTAGTAATTGCATATCAGCAAGTTCATCAGTGCTGGTTCTATTTTTTAGCGCTTTGATCATACTTGGAGTAAATTTAACCCATTGAGCAGTTGAAGTTATCACGGTTATATTTTCATCATTAACTAAATTTAGACAAGTCGCAGTATGCGGGTCAATTAATATACCTGATTTTGCCATTTTAGAGATATTTTCTATACACTCATCATCAGTGCAAAATGCCGCATCAAAGTCAGCTTTTAGTGCATTTAACTCATCGTTTGTTAGTTCGTATTTTTTATTTGTTGCTAGGCTATCCATCAGCTCTTTGGTTCTAACTGCACCAAATTTATCAAATAACAATCTCTCAACATTTGAACTAACTAAAATATCCATTGCTGGGCTGATTGTTGAAATTAACTCTTTATTATTTAAATCATAAATACCAGTAGTAAAAAGTTGAGTTAAGATATTATTTTGATTTGAAGCAATTTTTATTCTGCCAATATTTGCACCCATTTTTTTAGCATAGTAAGCGCCAAGTGCATTGCCAAAATTACCACTTGGAACAATTATATCAATTGGTTCTTTATTATTGTTTATACTTATGCAGACATAGATATGGTAGATAATTTGAAATAAAATTCTGCCAAAATTGACCGAATTTGCAGCACTAAGATTGTAGCCCAATTCAGCTAAAACTGCTTTAAATTCATTATCATTTAATAATTCTTTAAGTGCTTGCTGAGCATCATCAAAGTTGCCCTCAATTCCGATTACTTTTAAATTTGGTGCTTTTTGATTTACCATTTGAAGTCTTTGAACCTCGCTGGTACCATTCTTTGGATATAGGCAGACAACTTTTATATCTTTGGCATTTTCAAATGAGCTTAGTGTAGATGGGCCAGTATCGCCGCTAGTAGCACACATTATTAGCTGTTTTTGACCATGAGAAATAGAACTTAAAAGCTCTCCAAAAGGCTGAAGTGCCATATCTTTAAAGGCTCTAGTTGGCCCATGCCAAAGCTCGTTAATATATAGATCTTTATGAACTCTTTTAATCTCAACAGCGCTTTTATCAAACTTCTCATATCTACTAAGTGCTTTTTTGAATTTATTCAAACTAATATTAAAGTTAAATTTTTTAATAATCTCCAGCGCAAAATCTTCATAATTTAATCTAGCTAATTTTTTAAACTCTTTTTTACTAATTAGTGGTAAATTTATTGGTGCATATAATCCGCCATATTTGGCTGCTGGATTTAACAATGCAGTATCTAAATTTACTGATTCGTTTAATTCATCGGCGTTTTGAAGTCTAGTGCCTACTAGCATTGGGGCAGTTAGTGTTTGGAGGGTTTCTAGGTGTTTTGAATTTATCTCGCTTAACTTTTCAATGGAGAGATATTCGCATATTTTTGGGTCTAATTCACCTAAAATAGCCTTGATTTTTTTAAATTTACCGACAACAACTAGCATTGCTTGATTAGCAGCTAGTTCTTTATTTGCCCACGATTTTGCATTTATTGGGTTTAGATTGTGAATTTGGCTTACACATTTATGATTTGCTAGCTCCTTGGCTAAATTTGTTACTTCGAATTGATTTAAAATTATGCTTAAAAGTTTCATTTGATTATACTCCCTATACCTTCATCTGTGAAAATTTCTAATAATAATGAGTGTGGAATTTTGCCATCTATTATGTGGGCTGCACCTACGCCATTTTGAATACACTCTAAGCAAGCATCAACTTTTGGAATCATTCCACCGCTGATTGTACCATCTTTTTTAAGTGTTTCAATGCTATCTTTATCTAGTTTGCCGATTAAATTTGATTCTTTATCTAACACGCCTCTAATATCGCTTAAAAATATAACCTTACTAGCTTTTAATTTACTAGCTATCGCACTAGCACACAAATCAGCGTTGATATTGTATGATTCGTAATTTTCACCAATAGCAATTGGCGCAATAACTGGTATCAACCCATCATCTAAAAGAGAGTTAATAAGCCTATCATCTACACTAGTGATGTCACCTACAAAGCCGTATTTGCCATTATCCATTACCTTGGCTCTTAGCATATTATCGTCTTTGCCGCTAACGCCTATGGCTCTTGCGCCATGTTTATTTAGCATACTAGTAATCTCTTTATTTACTAGGCCGCTAAGTGCCATCTCTACAACTTCCATAGTGTTTGCATCTGTAACCCTAAGCCCATCAATAAATTCGCTCTTAATATCAAGCCGATCTAAAAATGAGTTAATAGTTTTGCCACCACCATGAACCAAAACAACCTTAATACCAACAATCTGTAAAAGTACAATATCCCTAGCGAAGTTATTTTTTAACTTCTCATCTATTTGAGCTGCTCCGCCATATTTGATAACAAAAATTTTATCTCTAAATTTTTGGATATATGGCAAAGCACTAAGGATGACTTCAGCCGTTCTACTGCTTTTTAACATATCTTTCCTTCTTGATTTGTTTGATATATTTTATCTGAATTTTGGTAGCTTTTGATAAATAATTTGATTTTATTTGCAAAATTTGGAGAAATCGTTGTTTTTAAGTCTAAAATTGAAACACTTAATCCAAAATCTTTGATTTTTACATAGTCTTTTTGTGTTACTAAAAGGGAGTTAGCATTATAGTTTTTAAGTATGCTTTCACACTCAAATTTATTAAATTTATGATGATCAGCAAAAAATTCATGCCCTATACATTTATCAAATATGAACTCCAATCTTGAAGGGTTAGCAATAGCAGTCATTAAAACCATTTTTGGCTGCGGATTTATGATAGTCGTTTTTTTGATTATATCGCTACTGCTTGGGATGAAATCAGCTAGACCATAAAAGCTACTTGGATAGCGATAAACTCCGCTTGGGATGGTGAAATTTAGTCGCGGGGTTTTGGCTGGACGTAGTAAAATATTAAATTTAAAAATATTAGCCTTTCCAAATCCATCATCTAAAATCACAAGCTTAGCGCCTAGATTTATAGCTTTATTTATAGCTATTTTGCGATCGTTTGAGACTATTATATTGGCATTTTTTAAATTTGTAGCATATTCCATTGCCTCATCGCCACTAGTTGCTACATCACATTTTATATCACCATTTAGTGCTACAATTTGCATACCTTTTGACTCTCTTTTATAGCCTCTTAGGATTATAAAGGTTTTAAATTCGTGATTAAACTCATTAAAAATTGCTTTAGTTAATGGAGTTTTTCCGCTTCCGCCTAGGACTAGATTACCAATACTAATTATTGGGATTGGAAATTTTTGCACCTTAGATAGTTTGAATTTAATCCAAACTATACAATAATAAATTGCTGATAGCGGTAAAAGTAGGGCGCTAACAATAATATCAAAAACGCTTGGCTGGTAAAAATATCTCTCTAGCCAAGCGTGAAATTTGCGTTTAAACACGACTTTGTGCTACTGATTTGACTGCATTGCAGATATAAAGCGCTTCTTCATCACTAAGTGCGGCATATATTGGTAGTGATAAAATTTGTTGATAGGTTTTAAGCGCTTTAGGAAAGTCATTTACCCGTAGGTGGTATTTGTTTTTATAGTAGCTTAGTAGGTGCATTGGGCGGTAGTGCAAGCTAGTGCTAATTCCCATCTCCTTTAGTTCTCTAGCAAAACTATCACGATTTTTATCGATTTTAATAATATATTGGTTATATATGTGATCTCGCTTAGCTAGTGGCGTAGTGATATGTGGGCAATTTTTTAACTCTTCATTATATATTGCTGCAATTGCCTTGCGGCGTGCGATAAACATTCCAAGTTTTTCAAACTGAGCAATTCCATATGCGGCACAGAGTGAATTTAGATCATATTTTTGCCCAATATCAATTACATCATACATATAGCCTAAATTTCCATCTTTATCGAAGCTATCGTTGATTATAGCATGGTTGCGAATTAGTCTAGCACGACTAGCCATCTCATCATCATTTGTAATTATAATACCAGTTGTTGCTACTGCGTGTTGGACTTGGGGATTGATCTGAAAACAAGACATATATGATCTCATATTGCCTATTAATTTGCCTTTATATGTAGCGCCCATTGCTCTACTAGCATCATCAATAATCTTTATATCATACTCATTAGCAAGGGCGTATATAGCGTCCATATCAGCACTCTGACCAGCTACATGGGTTATAAATGCGGCTTTTAATTTTTTGTGTTTTTGAGTTTTTAGGATTTTTTCTAGCTCATTTGGGTCTATATTAAAATCATCTTCATTTATATCGACAAAAATCGGCTCAGCGTCAAAATGCCTAATGACTTGAGCTATACTAGGAAAGGCATTAACAGAGCAGATAATCTTATCTCCACGCTTTAAATCCATAGCACATAAGCTTAGGTGTATAGCGGCGGTGCCGTTATTTGTGGTGATAGCGTGTTTGGCACCGAAGAAATCTTTTATATTATTTTCTAAATTCTCAACCATATAGTTTGCATTTTTTTCTAAGGTCTCTTTGATAAGTTCATGCTCTCTATCAGTGATTAAGGGGCGAAAAAAAGGTATATCTCTCATCAAATCTCCTAATTTTATATATTTGGTGTTGCTGGTAGTTTTTGCTTGAAGCTATTTTTGGTGATTCTAGCAGTTATTTTATTTTTAAAGTCGCTATCAAATTTAGATAAATCTTCGCCATTTTCTATAGCTTTTAGCAGTTTATCAATCTCTTTATAGCTATATCCGATATCATTTTCATCGCTTTGATTTTGCCATAGATCGGCACTTGGAGCTTTGGCTATGATTTTGTGATTAACACCAAGGTAGCTCGCAAATTCAAAGAGATCGCTTTTATAGATATTTGCTAGTGGATTTAGTGCGCACGCCATATCGCCATAAATCGTACCATATCCTAGCATTTTCTCGCTTTTATTTGTTGTACCAGCAACAAGTGCATTAAGCAAACTAGAGTGATCGTAGAGTAAAATCATGCGGATTCTAGCAGCAATATTTCCAACTCTTAGCTTATCATTTGTATTGCTAAAAGGTAAAAAACTAGCCAAAATATCACTAATATCAATAATTTGGTAATCCAAATTTAGCTTACTAGATAGCTCTAAAGCATCGTTTAAATTTGCTTTATTTGAGCTAGAAGTTGGCATTATGAGTGCTTTTGTAGGAGCGACTTTGGTACAAAGTGTAGCCACAACCGCAGAGTCTAAGCCGCCACTTAGTCCAAGGACAAAACCCTTAGCACCAGAGCTTTTTAGGTAAGAATCAAGAAAATTTAGAAGGTTATTTTCTAATAATTTAAAATTTTCCACTAATATCATCCATTAAAAATAATACAAAATTATATCTAGATTATGGTAAAATCTATCTTAGAATATTAGAAAAAAAACTTAAAAAAGGTAGTAAAAATGCAGATTATTTCAAGAGCTTTTGGGATTTATGGAACCAATTGTTATGTAGTAGTTTTAAGTGATGGAGAGATTATAATCGATCCAGGCGATGGTGCGCTAGAGTGGATTGAGCGTGTGTGCAAAAATCCATTAGCGGTATTTTGTACGCATGGACATTTTGACCATGTTTATGATTGTGATGCTATTAAAGCAAAATTTGGTGTGGATATTTATATACCTAAAGATGATGCATTTTTGTGTCAAAATGACCCATTTGGACTTTTGCAGGCTAAATTTAACCCTGATATTTTAGTAAGCGATGGAGAAGAGTTTGATTTTAGTGGAGTTAAATTTGCCTTTTGCCATTTCCCAGGGCATACTCCAGGATGTAGTGTAATAACGGCTGGTGATGTGATGTTTAGCGGAGATTTTATATTTAAAAATTCAATTGGTCGGTATGATTTTCCTTTTAGTGATGGTAAATTAATGAGGCAGAGTCTAAAACGTGCTGTAGAGTTAAAAAATTATAAAATTTACCCAGGACATGGTGAACCAACAAGCTTAGATGCTGAGAGAAATTCGCTAATTAGATGGGCGCAGGCAATTTAGCCTTTTGCGCCTATATAAGATGGATTAAATTTATTAACAAATCAAGATTTGTTAATACTAGCCTTATTGTTGCGATTCATCGCTTGTCATTTTACGTTGCTGAAGTCTAAATATATGCTCTTCTAGTACAACTATCTGATAAGTGCCTTCAAAGATTTTAATCTCTTTGATTGTGCCTATGACCTTAACCTCACGCTTTTTAGACTCTTCGTAGTAGGCGTGCGCCTCAAATTCTACCATATCGCCAACTTTGGCTGGTGCGTATAGATTTACTTTTGCGCCTATAGTTACAGAGTGGAGCGTATTTATAGCTACATGCGCAGCCCACTCAGCCGCACCAAATATAAATCCACCATGAACTAGCTTTTCATCATCAAAAACCATTTCATTGCTAGTCATTAGCGTAGTTTTAGCATAGTTTGGTTTCATATCTACTATTCCGCCGCATAAAGTGGAGTTTATAGTAGCTGGTATATTTAAAAGCCCTTGAAAAATCTCAGCACTATCAATTAATCCAATATCTTGCAAACTCTCATCATACTCATTCATAATATACCCTTAAGTTAATCTTATATAAATTCTTTTTGGTGCTGGATAACCTTCTATTGTCTTAGAGTCATCATTTGGGTCTAAAAAGTCACTAAGACTTTGCCCATCTATCCACTCTGTTTTGCGCTGTTCAAACAAGTCAGTTTCCTTAGTAGCTAAAATTTCAAAACTTTTAAATTTAGCCCTTTGACACCAGTTTTTAAGAGCTTTAACACTTGGAATAAAGCTAATATTTGGAATTTTAGAGTAGCTACCATTAGGGCTTAGCACCATTTCATCATCACGCTCGATGTACATTGTATCTATAAATACCTCACCGCCTGGATTCATTGCTGATTTTAGCTCTTTTAGGCACTTTATTGGGTCGCTTCTGTGATATAAAACTCCAAGGCAAAATATTGTATCAAATTTACTTCCGCATTCAGGCAAGCTCTCTACACCAGCAATTTTAAACTCAATATCGCTTTTAATAAAGTGATTAATAAAACTAAATTGCAAAAATGCTAGCTCACTAGGGTCAAACCCGGTTATACTTTTTGGATTAAATTCGAGCATTTTAAACATATAATAGCCGTTATTACACCCCACATCTGCGACACTTTTACCTTTTAAATTTAGATATGGTTTTAAAATATTAAACTTAACAAAGCTTCTCCATTCGCTATCTATAAAAAGCTCATTTAGATTAAATGGTCCTTTTCGCCACGGCTTAAGCGCAACTGCAATTTCTTTAATCTCTTTAGTAAAATTTGGGATATTAATCCGCACACTTTCATCTAATGTAAGTTCACAATTATCACTAGGCAGCTGCAAAATTTGCTTTAAAAGCTCATCGTAAGATTTATTATTCATATATCTCTTTCCAATCTACTAAATTCTCATCACACTTTTTGTGATATATACCAGCTGCATCGTAATACTCCTTACAACTGTTGTAGTATTTGTCTGAAATTCCTCGTTTATTTATCCAAAGGCACCCTTGTAAAAATAGTGCCAAAATCACAAATATAATCAAATTTTTCATAGTGATAATGTTACCATTATTTTGTTTAATTTTGATATAATTTTATAAAAATTTGGAGTAAAATATGGAAATCTTGGATAAATTTAAAGAAATTTGCACTATTCCACATTGTAGTTTTGATGCTTTGCAGCTTAGAGATTATCTAGTTGATTTTGCTAAAAAGAGTGGATTTAGCGTTAGGATTGATGAATTTGATAATATCTATGCTATTAAAGGTAAGCCAAAAATTTGCTTGCAGTCACACTATGATATGGTTTGTGTAGGAGATGCGCCAAATATTGAGTTAATAGATGATGGCAAAATTTTACGAGCTAAAAATTCTAGCTTGGGCGCTGATAATGGAATTGGCGTAGCAATTATGATGGATATGATGGAGAAATTTGAAAATCTTGAAGTGTTATTTAGTGCTAATGAAGAGGTTGGCTTGATTGGTGCAAATGGCTTTAATGGGCGCATTATAAGTGGTAGGCTTTTAAATCTTGATAGCGAACATGAAGATGGTGTATTTATAGGTTGTGCTGCTGGTGAGCTAATACATGCTAAGATTAAAGCTAGTAAAGTGCCGGCTAATAATAGACTTTATGAACTAAGTGTCTTAAATTTACCAGGCGGTCATAGCGGACTAGAGATTATTAAGGATATTCCAAATTCAATTAAAATATTAGCTGAATTTATTGCTAAAAATAATGGCAAAATTGTAGATATTAATGGCGGTGAGCGTAGCAACTCAATTCCTGTAAATGCTAAAGGGATAGTAATTTGTGATGAGATAATACATAGTGATGATAGGGTAGTGGTGCGTGAGCTTGGCGTTGGAGAGGAGGTATTAGAATTTGGAGATAATATTTTAGCATTAATTAATAGCTTTTCTCAAGGAGTACGAAGCTATGATGAGAATCTAAAAATAGTGCGTGATAGTATAAACTTATCAAGGATTAAGAGTAATGATGGCGTTATAGAGTTGGAGTTTTTTGCTCGTTCGATGAGTGAAGATGGGCTAGAGAGGCTTAAATTTGAGACTGCAAGCTTAGCAAAATTAGCAGGGTTTAAGGTAAGCTTTTTTGAGAGAAGTGGGGCTTGGACACCAAAAATTGGTGAATTTGCTAATGTTGTTTTGAAATTTATGCAAGAAAATAATCCTAAGGTTAAATTTCAAGCTGTTCATGCCGGGCTTGAGTGCGGCGTATTTGTCGCTAAGCAAAATGGATTAGAAGCTGCATCAATAGGGCCAAATATCTACTCTCCACATAGTATAAATGAACACTTAGAGATTGACTCACTAGAAAAAATAGCTAAAGTTGTAGAAAAAATAGTAGCATATTATCAAAAGTAAATAATTATGTAGCTTAGAGGGATTGCGCTTATGCTTTTATTGTAAAAAGCTAATAAGCTTTGATAAGAATTATATAAAAGTAATATAATTATAGTAAATATAATTTTTAATATATATCCTACCTTTTTATGGAGACAAATTTACCATAGGGAGGCTAACCCTATGAGCATAATTCCTGTTTAATAATTTAAAGTATAAGTAATATAGATAAGAATTATTTTTGGCTTAGATTATGAGATGCTCAATAATTTATTGACAAATATTAAAATATATTCTGAGTAAAATATAATCATATCTACATAGAATTTAAATCTGCGCTGTATTTTATGTAAAAATTTTGATGCTTGGATTCTTAGGCGTAGATTTCTACGCCATTAAAAAACTAGTTCATCGTGATTATAAATTAGATTCAATTATAAATAAATTATCTAAGCCAATCAAAAATTAATAAAAAGATAAAGCAATACAGCCACAATAAAGCTAATATAAAACTATATTAAAATCCAAGTCTATTCATTATATCTTTGATATTATGTTTGTTTTGGATTGGTTCTAGCTCCCAAATTGGGTTTTTAAGCTTCCAACCATTTTCGCATTGCTCAAACATATCGCCTCTAAATTTTTGGCAATACTCTAACACTTGGCTTGGTGTTAAGTCTAGATAAGAGGCCATCTTTTGCATATAAAATTCACCATATTTGCCATCAAGCTCACGAAGTAGATATTTACCTTCATCTTTAGTGATGTTTTTGCTTCTTAAATCATATGCTACATGATCGCTGCACTGTCCAAAGCCAAATTTAATATATTTAAAATATTGATTAACAATGGTCATATATGTATCTAATTGAAAACATCTGCGATATGTACCTAGGTCATATGGATTGACATCTTTAGGATATATGCTAAGACCTCGCTCAATAGCAAATTTTGCATTATGTTGCATACTCCATTTGTTTGTATAATAATTTAGCCATACAGCAGTTACGCCCTTTTTGGTGAGTTCATCTACTGGAACTTTGTATAAAAATAGATCTTTTAGTTCAGTCTCTTCATCCATATAGATTTCTATTGGATTGTCTTTAAGTGTATTTGAATTTACGATATTTAGAGCGTTTCCACTACTATCTTGTAGATTATTTTTAGCACCTAGGGTAAGAGCAGCATTCTCACCTTGTAATATCATAGGGATATTAAACATATCAGCAATTATATATGCTGAGGCATAAAGCGTGTATTCAAGAGGTTTTACGGGATTTAGATACTCCCAAAATGCTTTTTTTATCAGCTTTTTTGCTAAATTTCTATTTGGATTTATAGATATTGTCTCAAAACCATGACGCTTTAAATTTTCAAAATTTGCTCTTCCAATTGGCGTGATATCCATCGGCTCGCAATTAACTAGTAAAACTCTAAGCCCTAAAATATCTCTAGCATAAAATGCTTGAAATGTAGAATCCTTGCCGCCACTAACACCAATAACGCAATCATATGCCCCTTTGGATTTAGTCTTAGCATTCTCAGCAATTGATTTTAGCTCATTCTCTCTAGCACTCCAGTTGATTATTTTAGACTCTTCTTCCCATAAACACGCACCGCAAACCCCATTTTTAAAAACTACCCCCGGGCGAGTATTTGTCTGCAGGCATCTGCTGCAATATTCCATTATATACCTCTATAAAATTAAATTAAAATAAAAAAAAAAAGGGGGGGGGGTAGATGGACTACCTCCCTTTTTTAGAAAGTTTTATATAATTAATATAGGCCAAATTTGCCATCATTTCTTTTGTATAAAACACGCATTTTAGCATCCATATCATTAAATACATAAAATTGCGCACCGCTATCTTTTAATTTAGTTAAAGCTTCTTCAACTTCCATTGGTTTGTATAATTCAAGTTCAGTTGGTACAATCTCATCAGCACCTTCGATTGATACTTCATCTACTATGATTCTAGACTCTTTTAGTTCATCGCTATTTTTGTGAGTTACTAGTTTGTCATGATGTCTGCGAAGTACTTTGCTAGCTCTATCAAGTGCTAAATCGATTGCAGCGTATAAATCTTTATCTTTTTGACGGATTACTATTGTATCTTTTTTAGCCAAGTTAATAGCAAACTCCACATCAAAGCCTTTTTTGCCATTTCTTTCATCAGCTGAGATTATGGCTTTAGCTGAGATTATATCTAGATTATACTTGCTAAGTGCCTCAAATGCGCTATCACAATAACTTTTGATAGATTCAGTTAATTCAAACTGTCTGCCTACTATACTTGTATTCATAGCATTCTCCTTTAAAAATTTGTGTTATTTTAGCATAAATATCCTTATTTAGGGCTTTTGGGTGGTTATTTTGCTTATTTTTATAGGAGTTATAGCTAGATTTGGATTGGTTTGGACTATGGTATGCATTATAGCTACGTCTATATTTGGAGTGGTAGCATTAATTTCTTTCCAAATTTTATCATTACATGCTGGAGGTATTTTACCGCCTATATAGCGCATAATTACAACTTCAGATTTTAAAATATAATCACTACTATTTGGATAAAATAGACTAAATTTACTTGGACAATTTTGGTTAAAATCATTTCGCTGAATTTGAGCAATGGCGTTTTGGGTAGCTGAAATGGCTATTAGTTTAGCTTGAGAGTGAAGGTAGAGATGATTAATACTAATAGTGGCAGTAGAACTAAGCGTGATGGTATTTAGCGCTAAGGCACTTATAGCAATGATAAACGCTACTGCTAAAATCAAGCTAAAACCACTTTTTAAACGATTTATTGCTTGTTTTTTCATAGGCTACTACTTTTGCAAAGCTCTATACCGTTTGATTCTTTTAAGCAAAGTTGAAAGATAATATTTGCGCCACTTTGTTTGATATTAAATGAACTTACATTGCGAGCAATTGGGTTGGAACGAATAGTTTTATTTAAATTATTTAGTTTAAATTCATTTAAATATAATGTGTTATTTTGCAAATTTAACGAGATTAGAGCGTGAGTTAGATAGTAAATTTCACTGATAAAAATAGGGCGATTTGGTCGTTTGATGGTTATTAGTTCATCTTTGGCACTTATGATTTTATGCGTATTTGAGTATATTTCATCACTTCCTTTAAATATGATTCTAATATCATTAAGTTTTAAATTGTTTAACACTTTATCATTTTTACTTGTATCAAATTTGCTTAGTGGCGAGTGCAGAGTGATTGTGTCATTTGTTGTTTGTATATTTAAGATATCAATAAATCCACTCCATTGATGATAGCTAGAGCTATTTTGTAGCGTCTCAAAGCTTTTGCTAAACCAGATAAATTCGCTAGCGCTCGCACTTTTATAGAGTGGCCGAATTTGAGAGCCATTTCTAGTGGAAATGGACTCTTTTATGCTTTGTTGAAGATAATTATTTATGATTAGCATAGTATTTGTAGCAGTAGATTCTAGTCGATTTGTGGCTGATATTTGTAGATAATTAGTATGTAAAGAGCTATAGATTTGTATCATAATTCCAGCTAAAATCCCGCCAATAACAATAACAAAGCTCATCTCAAGTAGGCTAAATGCGCTTTTAAATGTAATAGTATTTGACTTGGCGTAATTAGATATTTTATGGTTAAATTTAATAAAGCTAAATTTCATGGCGATGGGATTATTAAGCTTCTTATTAGCGGTTCGCCAATATTATAGCTATAACTATAAAATATAATAGGCTTAGTATTTGCTTTGGTTGTAAGCTTTATAGCAATAGCATCAGCTGGATTTTTTGTAGTATTTGTAGTAAATTTAAAATCATTTATAAATCCAACACTAATAGCATACTCTAAATTTAATAAATTTTTTGAATCTACTCCAGGTTTTAATAGCCCACTATCACCATTAAAGCCATTAATGCTATTTTTGGCAGTGTTGATTTTATTTGGCGTAATTTTAGATATTACTCTACTAGTAAGAGAATTTAATGGTAACTCACTACTATAATAAATCGGCTGAGCTAAACTAGGGCTAATAGCATCATTCCATGGATGGGCAATAATATTTGATAGTTTAGTATAGCTAGCTGTAACCGCCTCAGATAATATAGCATCATTTGTACTTTTAACTGAAATTTGCAAAATTGATGGAAGCGACGATAGTGCAATAGCTACAATAATAATTGATAAAATAAGCTCCAAAGATGAAAAGGCGTAACGCATAGATATCGTGGCTCGTGTGAGCCACTACAAGGATTTATTGTTTTTGGACATAAGCGCTGATTTTTTCTGCTTGACCGAAATTTGGATAGTAGCGATTGTCTAAGACAATTTGTGCTAGCGTAGCAGCAGTTGTGTTGCAAAGTACTGGTGCTAAGAAATTCACAGTAGATTCTTCGATAGGACTGCTGATAGCGACAATAGCATAAAGCTCTAATTTAGAGTTATCATCTATTTGAAGTAGATTTTTGTATGGAGTTGGGATATCAAACTCATAATCAGGGCGAAGCGCATATGGATTAATCATAGTAAAAGATGTTTTGCTATCTACATCTTGCATTTTAACAAAGAAATCATCAATTTTAGTTATCTCAACCTCTTTGATGTTTTCAAATCCAGGGATAGGGTTTTTAACAGAAAATTTCACTTTACTCTCCTTAAAAATTGGGTTTGTCGTATTGTAGCATTTTTTGTTCCAAATTCATAGGGTTTGAGCGTAATTTATAAAATTTTTTCTTATAACGCATAAATTTACCAAAATATTGCTATAATCACCAAATTTTAATCAGATGAAGGAAAATTAATGAATATAAAATTCAAATCTGCTATTTTAGCTTTGTCTTTGGCTTTGTTAGCAGGTTGTGGTGCAAAAAAAGATAACGAACTATATAATCTCACTCCAGATCAATGGTATAACCAAATTTTAAATGATATCAAAGATGCAGACCTAGAATCAGCAGATAAGCACTATATATCATTTGCTAGTGAGCATGTAGCAAGCCCATATTTAGAGCAAGTTTTAGTAATTATGGCAAATGCTCATGTAGATGAAGGAGAGTATAAGATGGCTAACTTCTACCTAGATGAATATATCAAAAAATATGGTACAAAAGATAGCATAGAATATATCCAATATCTAAAGATAAAAGCAAATTTTGATTCATTTAGCAAACCAAATCGCAATCAAAAGTTGATTCAAGATAGTATTTCGCAGATTAATGAATTCTTAACAAACTATCCAAATACTCAATATAAGCCACTATTAGAGACTATGTTGATTAAATTTAGACTGGCTGAATACTATTTAAATATTGATATTTATGAACTATACAATAGATTAGATAAAGATGATTCAGCAGCAATTTATCAAGATAGAATTGATATTTCACCACTAAATGATATTAATTCAACTAAAGCCAAATTGCCTTGGTATATGACGCCATTTGAGTAGGAGAGAGTATGAGTTTGGCAAATTTACCTATTATAGTTGAAGATGAGCTATTTTTATACCCATTTATGATTACGCCAATATTTTTAAGTGATGAAAAAAATATAAAAGCGTTAGATATGGCAATTAATGATAGTAGTGCGGTTATGGTAGTGTGTTCTAAGCTCGCACATTCTGGAGAGAGAGATTTTGAATCTATTTATGAATATGGAGTAATTGGCAATGTAATGCGTCGTGTGGCGATGCCTGATGGCAGAGTGAAAATTTTATTTCAAGGATTAAGCCGTGGCAAGATTACACAACCTATAAGTAGCGATCCGCTAATTGCTCAAGTCCAAAGCGTTGGATTAGAAGAGTTTGAATCAAGTAAAATCGAAGCAGGTCTAAATGTGTTAAAAGAGAGCGTAAAAAGCTTAAGCTTGCTAAATCACTTCTTTCCACCTGATCTACTTCGTGCTATTGATGATAGCAATGAAGCTAGTAGGGTTTGTGATTTGGTTTGTAGTGCATTGCATCTTAAAAAGGATATAGCATATGGGTTTTTTACCCAGCTAAATTTAGAACAAAAAATACTAGATATCATAGAATATTTAAATGCGCAAATTGAAACAAATAAACTTCAAAAAGAGATAAAAAGCAAGGTAAGCTCCAAGCTAGATAGGGCAAATAAAGAGTATTTCTTAAAAGAGCAATTAAAAGAAATTCAGCGTGAGCTAGGAATGGATTTAGATAAAGAGGCTCAAATAACACAGTATAGAAATAAGCTTGAGGCTGGGCGTAAATTTATGAGTGATGATGCTTATAAAGAGATAGAAAAAAATATCTCAAAACTAAGCAAAATGCATACTGATAGTGCAGAATCTAGTATGACTAGTAGCTATTTAGACTGGGCGCTTGATATGCCATTTGGTAAATTTAGTACCAAAAAACTCACGGTAAAAGATGTTCAAAAAGAGTTAGATAGCGACCATTTTGGACTTGAAAAGCCAAAAAGTAGAATTGTGGAGTATTTTGGACTTAAGGAGCTTTTGCATAGTAGGGGACTTGAAGATAATAAAGGAGCAATTTTATGTTTTGTAGGACCTCCTGGAATTGGTAAGACAAGCTTAGCAAACTCAATCTCAAATGCTTTAAAAAGGGAATTAGTGCGAATTGCACTTGGTGGGCTTGAAGATGTTAATGAGTTAAGAGGTCATCGCAGAACATATATAGGGGCAATGCCTGGGCGAATTGTTCAGGGTTTAATCGAAGCCAAAAGTATGAATCCAGTGGTGGTATTAGATGAGATTGACAAGGTAGCACGCTCATATAAGGGTGATCCAACTGCTGTATTACTTGAGATATTAGATCCTGAACAAAATAGTAAATTTAGAGATTATTATCTAAATTTTCATATAGATTTAAGTAAGGTAATATTTATAGCAACAGCAAATGATGCTAGTGCTATACCGGCTCCACTTCGTGATAGAATGGAATTTATCTGGCTAAATAGCTATACGCCACAAGAAAAATTTGAGATAGCAAAGCGATATTTATGGCCTAATGAGCTTAAAAAACATGGATTAAAAAGTAGCGAGGTAGTAATTAAAAAGGATGCTTTAAATCTACTAATTAGCGATTATACTAGAGAGAGCGGGGTAAGAAATTTACGCCATAGAATAGCTGATATTTTGCGTAAATCCGCGCTTGAAATATTGAGCGAACAGACAAAAAAGATATCTATAACTACTAAAAATTTAGAAAATTATCTAGATAAAAAGGTTTTTGAAATCACAGTTATAAGTGGCAAAAATGAGATTGGTATCGCAAATGGATTAGCCTGGACAGCAGTTGGCGGAGATGTGTTAAAAATTGAAGCATTAAAGATAAAAGGCAAGGGCGCTATGCAAATTACAGGTCAGCTTGGCGATGTAATGAAAGAGTCTGCTACAATAGCTTTTAGCCTTGTAAAAAGCCTTATAGATAAGGGTGAAATTTGTATTTCAAAAAATTTAATTCAAAAAGATAAAGATGGCATAGATATGGCAGTTTATGATAGTTATGATTTGCATATTCATGTTCCAGAGGGTGCTACGCCAAAGGATGGACCAAGTGCTGGAATAACAATGACTACTGTAATTGCTTCAATTTTAAGCGATACGCCAATCTATAGCGATGTAGCAATGACTGGTGAGATTACACTAAGTGGCAAGGTATTACCAATTGGCGGCTTAAAAGAGAAACTAATTGCTGCATATAAAGCTGGGGTAAAAAAAGCAATAATACCGCTTAAAAATTATGACCGAGACTTAAAAGATATCCCACAACAAGTAAGAGATAATATGGAGATAATTGGCGTTGAAGATATTACTGAAGTTTTAAAAGTTGCTTTAGTCAAATAAATATTGCTTATACGAAGTTAAGTATGTAAAGTATAAATACAATAAAAAGTCAGTGGTTTTTAGGTTGGCTAATTATCAAGGATAGTATTAAACTATTTTATTTTAAGAGTCATTTTAGGCTCTTAAAACCAATATGTTAGCTATGATTTATAATGATAATTTAATATATTTTATTAGCCTTTAATTAAATTTAATGTAGAATTATCCTTATTTAAAGGGGATTTTTTGAGATATTTGGCTTTGATATTTTTGATTTTTGCTTCTGCTTTTGGTGCTGATACGGTTACTGTGCCTACTATGAATCTTAATTTGAGCGCACCAGATACACCACAACAACTAGTAACTAGCTTAAATGTTTTAGTAGTCTTAACTATATTAGCCTTGGCGCCATCTTTGATATTTATAATGACTAGTTTTTTGCGATTGGTTATTGTATTTTCATTTTTGCGTCAAGCTATGGGTACTCAGCAGATGCCACCTACAAGTGTGCTTATATCTATAGCTTTGATACTTACATTTTTTATTATGGAACCAGTGGCTAAGCAGAGTTATGAACAGGGGATAAAGCCATATTTAGATGAGCAAATCAGCTATCAAGAGGCCTTTGATAAAGGGGCAAAGCCATTTAAAGAATTTATGATACGAAACACTAGAGAGAAAGATTTGGCCTTATTTTATCGTATTCGCCAGCTTCCTAATCCAACAACTATAGATGATGTCCCTTTGACTATAGCAGCACCCGCTTTTATAATTAGTGAGCTTAAAACAGCATTTGAGATAGGATTTTTGTTGTATTTGCCATTTTTAGTTATTGATATGGTAGTAAGCTCTGTATTGATGGCTATGGGTATGATGATGTTACCACCTGTTATGATATCTTTGCCATTTAAATTGCTGATCTTTGTCTTAGTAGATGGATGGAATTTACTAGTTGGCAATCTAGTCCAAAGCTTCAAGTAGCTACAAAGTATAAAATAGGCATTGTAATAAAGATAGTTATCATACCTATAGCTACACTTGAGATAGCCAAATTTGAATCTAGATTGGCTTTTAATATCATAGCACTTGCTAATACCATCGGTGGAGTGGCGACTTCTATCAATCCTATTATCCACTCTTTGCTAAGCTCTATACCAAATATTTTAGTGATTGATAGAAATATAATTGGCGCTAATATCATCTTAGCAAAGATCACCACAGAACAGGCCTTATAAGAGCTTTTAATACTATTAAATCCAAGTCTAAGTCCGACAGCAAACAGAGCCACCGGCACCATACTACTAGATAGCATTTTCAAAGGCTCAAATATAATTTCAGGTAGATTAAAATTTTTAAGTATCACAGCCAAAGCCAGTGCGATAAATGGCGGAAATTTGATAATTTTAAGGCTATTTTGGATTATTGAGCTTTTCTTAGATGTCCCAAAACCCAAAATCAATGGCCCAAAAATGCTAATAGGCAGAGCCGTAACTACTTGATCAAATAAAATAACAATACTCAAAGCACTCTGGCCATATAATCCTTGAACAATAGGAATTCCGATAAATAAGGTATTGCCAAACATACTAAGGAGCGCTACACTAGCCAAAGTTGCGGTTGAAAATTTAAGCATAAATCCCATTGCTACAGCCACAAAAGCAGCTATCACTGATGAGATAAGTCCTACAAATACCATACTAATTAAATTTAAATCCACAACCAAATGATAGACTTTATCAAAAATCAAAGATGGCAAAGCAAACCACAAAACAAAATCCAAAAATACAATAGCCTTATTTGCCGAGATGATTCTTAATCTTTTAGCTACATATCCGCTAAATAGTAGTATAAACATCGAAAATAGAGAGTATATTATCATTTTTTAAACCTTTTTTGTATGTATAGATATATAATTGTAATTATAGCTACAGCTATCAATAAACAGATGGTGATTTGAGCTAAATACTCTTTGATAAGCTCTTTTTGATCGCCGATATAATACCCAATAGCGATCAAAATTGCCACCCAAATCCCCGCCCCAAGCGTGGTATAAAGGCTAAATGTAAAGATATTCATCTTAGCTAGTCCAGCTGGCAAGCTGATATATTGTCTAATTCCTGGGATTAAGCGACAATTAAATGTAGAGATTTCGCCATATTTGTTAAAAAATTTCTCAAATTTAGTCATCTTTTCATCTGTGATTCCTATGTATTTGCCATATTTTAATATAAAGGCTCTACCAAAAAAGTAGCATAAATAGTAGTTAAATATCGCTCCAGCAAGGCTACCTAATGCTCCAGCACCAAATGCTAGATATAAATTCATCTGCCCAGTATATACCAAATATCCAGCCGGTATCATGACAACTTCACTAGGAAAAGGGAAAAAGCTGCTCTCCAAAGCCATTAATAAAAATATCCCCAAATAGCCCCAATCAGCGACTAAACTCACTAGATAATTAATGATATTTTCTAGCATATCTAGCCTATTTATCTAAATTTTGAGCTAATAAAGTTTGCATTTTTGCTCTTGTATTTTCAAGCCAATTTTCATCACTAGTATCGACAATATCCATATAGATAACCTTAAATGAGCCGGAATGTACGCTAATGGTTTTACTATCTATAATCTTTCTTGAGCCAATTATAAGTACCGGTTGAACTACCAAATTTAGCTTATCAGCGATGATATTTGCGCCACTTTTGAATTTTAAAATCTTATCCCCATCTCCACGAGTACCTTCAGGAAATATAGCTATGACTCTACCTTCACTAACTCTCTCTTTAGCTAATTTTATGATTTTTGGTAGTGATCTTGGGTCCTTGCGATCTATTGATATCATTTTTGGTACCCGAATGATATTTCCAAAAAATGGTAAATCCTCTATCTCTTTTTTAGCAATCCAACAGATATTAGCTGGATGAATTTCTTCAAGTGCCATTATATCTAGCATACTTTGATGGTTAGCTATTATCATATTTGCACGTGGGTCTGGGCTACCTATTACATCAATTTTATAACCGATTAAAAACCTTTGCATTTTTGTCCATTTTCGCCTTATCCATAGATTACTAGATGGTGCAATGAAAAATATCAGCACCACGATAATTACGCTTATGGTGATTTCTATGGCGTATAGCCAATTTTTTATCTTATTTAATACTTTCATTTTCTACCCAGCCTATAGTTTCATTTTGTAGGATAATTTTGGTGAAATTTTCATTTTTGGTAATAATTTTGACATTTTGTTCTTTAGCTGCAATAGCAAAAATAGTTGAATTTGGCATAGGCAAGATTCTTATTTTACTATTTGCTTTAAGTTTTGCTTCGCTAAAAGGTTTATTATCATAGATTGCGTAAGCTATAAATGCTACTGCAATAATAAAGGAGTAGTAACTCTTTTTCCAGATAAAAAGTAGTAAAAATAATATAATTGCAATATAAATACTAAGTTCTTTATATAGTCGAAACTCACCCTCTTTAGGATTAAGTGGTACTTGAGTACTTAAATCATTATCTTGGAGTTTGATATCTAAATTTAACTCTTTAAAAATATTTTGAGTGTAATCGTAGTAACTAAAGTTTATATTAGTTTTATTATTATCACTTATTATAAAATAAATTCCAGTTTGATTTTTATAGTCGCCTTTTAGGCTATCAAAACCTTGCTTTTGAAATTCTCCTGGTATTTGGAATAGACTTAAATTTCCATTTTTACTTGCTAGTTCTATGGTAGTTAAATTTGAGTATTCATTAAATTTTGAACTTTTTACCATCTTTATCTCTAAATTTTCTCCGACAAAATTGGCAAAATCAGTTCGTAATTGAATATTTTTAATCTTTGGAAGATCAGGCTTTATTGTTTTATTTTGAACAAAAATTCCATTTCTTTTTAGCGTGAGCGTTAGAGCATCAATATTAGATTGAGCGCTACTAGCTATTAGATGGATTGTAGTTTCGTAAATTCCAGCGGATTTTTTTTTCCATAGCGGCTTTGGATTTAGCCAAGTTATATCAGTAGAGCGCATAGTAAGATTCATATCAAAATCTAGAACTTTATCTGTATTAGCAGTTAAATTTAAGGTAAAAGGCTGATAGATATATATTGATCTTTCTTTTATTTGGCTTGTGAGAACTAACTCAATTGGATCAATATTTTGATAAATTAACGATGGATCAATATCTATAACCTCATCAGTATCAGCTATACCTTGCATCTGCTCATTAGTGATGCGTTGTCCAAATGGCGTAGGCTCGCTAAAACCTACGCTAATTAGCAAAATAAGCGCAAAAATAGCCCTTAGCAAAGAAATCCTTTAAGCATTTTAGCTCCATCAGTGCTACCTAAAATACTCTCTACGGCTCTTTCAGGATGAGGCATAAGGCCAAATATATTTTTATCTTTATTGCAAATTCCAGCTATATTATCTACTGAACCATTTACGCTAATTTCATTGCCATCTTTATCGCAATATTTTAAGAGTACGCAATCATCATCATATAATTTTTTAATTGTATCGCTGTTTGCATAGTAGTTGCCCTCACCATGAGCTAAAGGGATATTTATTAGATCAGAGTTGTTAAAATTTGATAAGAATTTATTGTTATTAGATATTACTTTTAAATGGTTAAATTTGCTAATGAAGCTCATATTTTCATTTCTTCTCATTGCGCCAGGTAAAAGCCCGCTCTCTAAAAGCATCTGAAAACCATTACAAATTCCAAGTAGCAATCCGCCGTTTTTAGCGTGATTTATTACTGTTTGCATTGCTGGGCTAAACTTAGCAATAGCAGCAGTTCTAAGATAATCACCATAGCTAAATCCGCCAGGCAATACTATCAAATCAGCCTTAAAATCTGTTTGTTTATGCCAGATAATCTCTGAGTCAAATCCTAGTAAATCAAAAGCGTATTTAGTATCTCTTTCGCAGTTTGTACCAGGGAAATTAATGATAGCTACTCTCATTTTTAGCCTTTTAGAATCTCATAATCTTCTATAACTGTATTTGCTAGTAGCTCTTCGCACATATTTTTAATCTGTTCATCAGTAGTGTTATCACTTAGGTCTAAGATAATTTGTTTGCCAATTCTTACATCATCTACGCCATTAAAACCAAGACTTTCTAAAGCGTGTTTAGTAGCTTTACCTGCTGGGTCTAATACGCCATTTTTTAGATATACATTTACAATTACTTTCATCATTTATCCTTTAAATTTAATTATGATAAAATTCTACGCAAAACCTCTTCATATGCCACTTTGACACTACCAAGGTCTTGGCGAAATCTATCTTTATCCATCTTTTCACCAGTATCAACATCCCAAAATCTACAACTATCAGGACTAATCTCATCAGCTAGCAAGATATTTCCATCTTTATCAATACCAAATTCAACTTTAAAATCAACAAGTTTTAACCCTTTTGAAGCAAAAAATGGTTGAAGAACAGAGTTAATTTGTCTACCTAAATGGCGTAAAGTTGCTAAATCTTGTTCGCTTTGTACGATATCAAGTAAAATTGCGTGTTCGTCATTAATTAGCGGATCGCCTAGTGCATCATCTTTATAGTAAAACTCAACTAAAGTAAATGGTAATACTGTAGCTTCTTTTATGCCTAGTCTTTTGCTAAGACTACCAGTGGCGATATTTCTTACTACTACTTCTAATGGAATGATTGAGCATTTTTTGACTAGTTGTTCAGTTGGGCTGATGCTTTCAACTAAGGCTGTTTCTATGCCATTTTCTTTTAAAAGTTTGAAAATAGCAGTTGAAATTTGGTTATTTAAAGCACCTTTTCCCTCTTCGTTGCCCTTTTTTTCAGCGTTAAATGCTGTTAGATCATCTTTAAATTCAGCTATTAATAGCTCATCATTGCCTTTAACACTCCACATTTTTTTACCTTTACCTTCGTAAAGTAACTCTGATTTTTCCATACTTTTTCTCCTTACTTGATGTTTAAAATTTTTATGGAATCTACTGCAGTTTTTAACTGAATATCATCATAAATTTGTTTTTGAGTTATTATGTTTTTGTTATTTGTCTCTTTTTTCTTATTTTTTGGTTCAATTTTATCTAATTCACTCTCTAAATGTTGCTTTAAATCAGCCTCTTTGATATTAAATCCACTCTCATTATTTGGCACTTTGCCAGGATATACCACTATATCTGGAGTTACGCCTACAGCCTGAATAGTTCTACCACTTGGGAGATAATATCTTGCTACTGTTAATCTTAGAGCCTCTTTTTTATCTACTGGCATAATGACTTGGACGCTACCTTTACCAAAGCTATTTTCACCAATTACTACAGCTCTTTTTAGATCTTGCAATGCACCACTGACTATTTCACTAGCACTAGCACTTCCACCATTTATAAGGACTGCTAATGGAGCGTTTGTTATGAAGTTGCCTTTTTGTGCTGAGTGGATCTCATCTTCATTTTTGTCTCTACCTTTTTGAGAGACTATAACACCACTTTCAACAAATAAATTTGTAAGCCCAACAGCTTGATTTAACAATCCACCCGGATTGTTTCTTAAATCTAAGATTATGCCGCTAGCTTTTGGATATTTTTTGATAAATTCTCTAGCTTTTTTAGTTACATGTTGGTCAAAATTTGTAACTCTTAGATATAGGATATTTTCATCTTCAATCATTTTGGCTTGAACTGATTCTACGGTGATTATATCTCTTATTATATTTAGATCAAATGGCTTTTTTTCGCCTTGTCTTACGATAGTTATTTGTACAGGTGTATTTGGTTTGCCACGCATTTTATTTACAGCTTCATCAATTGTGATATTTATAGTAGATTCGCCATCTATTCTTAAAATTACATCGCCAGATTTCACACCGGCTTTATAAGCTGGAGTATCGTCTATTGGTGCAATTACAGTTAAAGCTCCATCTTTAATTCCTACAGTAATACCAAGTCCTCCAAATTCGCCTTTAGTTTGAATTTGCATATCTTTAAATGCTTTTTCATCTAAATATCCAGAATGAGCATCTAGGTTTGTTAAGAGTCCAGATATGGTTTTATCTACGATTTGGGTAAAATTTATATCATCTACATAGTATTTTTCTACTACGGCTATTGTTTTGGTTAGCTTTGATAGGGCTTCTATTCTACTATCTTGGGAGGTTTGAGCATTTAGGGCAATAGCACTAGCAGCCATCACGCTTACAAAACCAGATAGTTGTAAAATTTTACTACTTTTCAACATATAACTCCAAAAAATTAAAATCAATAATTTTACCCAAAAATATATTAATTTAAAGTAAAAAATCTAAATTCAAATTAAATCTAAATTGGATTAAATTTGGCCAAACCTTGACAAATATAGACTAAAGTTATATAATACTACTCATATAAAGTTTAAGGAGAAAAATATGGCAAATATATTTAATGAACTCACATCAATGAGTCAAGATTTAATCGATAGCGCAATATCTTTAGCTATCGGAAACAAAAATCCACAAGTCGTGCCTTTGCATATGCTTTGGGCTTTAAGTGCTGATAGCAACTCGCTCTTAAATCAAATTTTAAATAAGGTAAATGTGAGCAAAGAAGCCTTGGTTTTGGATATCAAAAGCCACGCTGATAAACTGCCACAAAGCTCAAATGTATCAAAAAACAATATCCAAATTTCAAATGAATTAATAGATAGCTTTGAGCGTGCTAAGGCTGTAATGATAGGATTGGGGGATAAATTTATAGCTGTTGATAGCTGGATAATTGCGAATTTAGATAGTGAGCCTATGAAGGGAATTTTGTCTAAATATATTGATCTATTAGAGATTAAAAAAGAGTTAGAGTTAATGCGTGGTGGCAAGAGTATTGATACGCAAACCGCTGATGAAAATTTAGACTCTTTAAATAAATTTGGAATTGATTTAACTAAAAAAGCCGCTAGTGGTGAGCTAGATCCAGTAATCGGTAGAGATGAAGAGATTACAAGAATGATGCAAATTCTAATTAGAAAAACTAAGAATAACCCGATATTATTAGGTGAGCCTGGAGTTGGTAAAACCGCTATTGTAGAGGGCTTGGCTCAACTAATTGTCAAAAAGGCAGTCCCTACAACCTTAGCAAATAAAAGAGTAATAGCTCTTGATATGAGTGCGTTGATCGCTGGAGCCAAATATAGAGGTGAGTTTGAAGATAGATTAAAAGCGATAATTGATGAAGTCAAAAAGGCTGGAAATATAATCTTATTTATAGATGAAATTCACACAATAGTAGGCGCTGGAGCTAGCGAAGGCTCTATGGATGCTGCTAATATATTAAAGCCAGCTTTAGCTCGTGGAGAGCTGCACACAGTTGGGGCTACAACTCTAAAAGAGTATAGAAAATATTTTGAAAAAGACGCCGCTTTACAAAGGAGATTTCAACCTGTCAATGTAGCAGAACCAAGTGTAAATGAAGCTTTACAAATCCTTCGTGGGATAAAAGATAGATTAGAAGTCCATCACAATGTAACCATCACAGATAGTGCTTTAGTAGCAGCAGCAAAGCTAAGTCATAGATATATTAGTGGTAGATTTTTGCCTGATAAGGCAATTGACCTTATAGATGAAGCGGCCGCAGAGTTAAAAATGCAAATTGAGAGTGAGCCTTTTGAGCTAGCTAAGACTAAAAGAGAGATTGAGACTTTAATAGTCGAAAAAGAGGCTTTAAAAATGGAGGGTGAAGATAAAAATAGCGATAGATTAAATGAGATAGAAAAAGAGATAGCAAATTTAAATGAGAAAAAATCAAATTTAGAGGCTAAATTTAAAAATGAAAAAGCGGTATTTAATGGTATAAGTGAGGCTAAAAAACAGATAGAAACTCTAAAAAATGAAGCTGAGCAAGCGAAGAGAAATAACGCTTATGAAAAGGCCGCAGAGATAGAGTATGGCAAAATTCCAGAAGCAAACACTAAGATAAAAGAGCTAGAAGCTAAATGGGAAGAGATGAAAAAGGGTGGAGTGCTACTCAAAAATGAAGTAGATGAAGATATGGTAGCTGGAATTTTAAGCAAATGGACAGGAATCCCAGCTGGCAAGATGCTTACAAACGAAAAAGAGAGATATCTAAATATAGAAAAACATCTCAAAGATAGCGTAATAGGTCAAGATGAAGCCTTACACGCACTATCTAGGGCTATTAAGAGAAATAAAGCCGGCCTAAGTAGCCAAAATCGCCCGATCGGTAGCTTTTTATTCCTTGGGCCTACGGGCGTTGGTAAGACTGAGAGTGCGAAGGCGTTGGCTAAATTTCTTTTTGATGATGAAAAAGCGATGATAAGATTTGATATGAGTGAATATATGGAGAAACACGCCGTTAGCAGACTTCTTGGTGCGCCTCCTGGATATGTGGGATTTGAAGAGGGTGGACAGCTCACTGAAGCAGTTAGACGAAAACCATATAGCGTGATTTTGTTTGATGAAGTTGAGAAAGCTCATAAGGATGTATTTAATATCTTGCTTGGGATTTTAGATGATGGTAGGGCTACTGATAGCAAGGGCGTAACTGTGGATTTTAAAAACACAATTATCATTTTAACTAGCAATATTGGCTCATCGGCTATTATGGATCTAAATGGTAAAGAGAGAGATGATGCGGTTAAGCTTGCTTTAAAAGAGTATTTTAAACCCGAATTTTTAAATAGATTAGATGATTGCGTGATATTTAATCCACTTGGTCAAGATGAGTTAGGCAAGATTGTAAAAATCATGTTTAAAGAGCTTGAGAGTAAGCTTTTGGCTCGTGGGATAAAATCACAACTTAGCAGCGAAGCTATAAATTTAATCTCTCAAGCTGGATTTGACCCTGTATATGGTGCTAGGCCACTTCGCAGAGCCTTATATGAGCTTGTAGAAGATCTTGTGGCTGATATGATCTTAAAAGATGAAATCATAAGTGGCGATAGCATAAAAATTGACGCTAAAGATAATCAAATCATCGTAACCAAAGATTAATATCTTAGCTTGTTAGATGATACAAAAATCATCTAACAAAGCCTATAAATTTATCTATACAAAATTGTCCCGAGCCTAACCATATTAGACCCACACTCTATAGCTAGATTAAAGTCCCCACTCATCCCCATTGAGCAGATCACCGCCCCTTGTGGCTTTAATTTATCAAATATATTTTTAGTTATCTCAAAACTTCTTTTAATCTCATTTTCATCATCGCTATTAGCGCCTATACTCATCACGCCTATTAAATTTAAATTCTCACATCTATTTTGTATATCTTTATAAATTTCTATAGCATCGCTAGGATCGACACCTTGCTTACTCTCTTCTTTAGCTGAGTTTATCTGAAGCAAGGTATCAAGCTTATAATTTAGCCTTTTATTGACTTCAAGTGCTATCTCTAAGCTATCACAGCTTTGCCACAAAGATGGATGAAGTGATATGAGTTGATTTATCTTATTACTTTGTAATCGACCGATAAAGTGCCACTTGATATCTAAATTTGAGAGGATTTCACTCTTTCTTTTTAGCTCTTGGACTCTATTTTCACCAAATTCTCTAAGACCTTGATTATATAGCGATATTACCTCATTTTGGGTTACATTTTTGCTTACAGCGATTAATCTTGCTCTACCATTAATCTGGTTTAAAATAGTATCTAAACTCATCTTACTCTCCTGCTAATCTAACTATATCATTGATAATAGTAAATATCATTAAAGCAAATAACAACGCCATAGAAGCGTAGCTAAGCCCTACAAAAACACGCTCATTTACCGCTCTTTTAAATATCATCTCATATAGATTAAAAACTATATGCCCACCATCTAAAACTGGAAGCGGAAGCAAATTTAATATACCTAAATTCACAGATATCAAAGCTACTATTATTAAAAGCACAGATATGCTGATTTGGCTAGCTTTTGTAGTGATATCAGCCATTGCGACTATGCCGCCCATTTGATCTATAGGGACTACGCCTGTGATGAGCTTCTCTAATCCTTGATAGATTAGAGTTGAGGCCTTAATCGTCTCATCATAGGCAAATTTAATGCTATCAAAGCCTCTATTATATATAGTTGTTTTATCGCCACTTGGTGTTATGCCAATTAATGGAGTAGTTATATTCTCGCCAAATATATTTTTGGTTTGAGAGAGTTGCGGGGTTAGTGTTATATGAAACTCATTTTCACCACGCTTAATAAGTATATCTGTAGGATTAGTTGTTATATGCTTTTTTATATCATCCCACTCCTTAATTTTAACCTCATTTATAGCTAGGATTTTATCATTTTTTTCTATATTAGCACTTTGTGCGGCTGAATTTGCTATGGTGCTACCAACAACAGGTGATAATCTCTCAACACCGATAAATCCAAGCATTATATATAGCATAAAAGCTAATAAGATATTAAAAAACGGCCCAGCAAATAAGATTATAATTCTTTTTAATGGGCTTAGTGTGTTATAGCTATCGCTATCATAATTTTTCTCTTTTGGATTTGTATCATCTTGACCTTTTAGCTGAACATATCCACCAAGCGGTATAGCGCTTATACAATAGATAGTATTGCCCAATTTTTTGCTATAAATTTTCTCTCCAAAACCAATGCTAAAAGTCTTTACAAAGACACCAAAGTATTTAGCAGCCAAAAAATGCCCAAGCTCATGAAAAAATATTAAAAATGATAGCGACAATATGGTGATACCAAAATGCACCCCCCAATACCAAAAACTAGCTATTAAAAGTATTAAAACAAAGATTAAACTTCTCAAATTCTACCTTTATAAAAAATTATGTGAAAATTGCGTAAGTATAACAAAAAATCTACAATAATATACAATTATAAAGGTAATTTTATTAAAATTTGAGTAAAATACCCCACTTAAATAAAAAGGTAGAAAATGTATGTAGCTCCAAGTATTTTATCAGCGAATTTTGGAGAGTTAGCTAAAGAGATTAAGGCTGTTTGTGAGGCTGGGGCTGACTTGATACACATAGATGTTATGGATGGCCACTTCGTGCCTAATCTTACAATTGGCCCACTTGTAGTAGAGGCAGCAGCTAAGGCATCTACAAAGCCACTTGATATTCATTTAATGGTAGAAAATGTCCCATTTTTTGTAGATCTATTTTTGCCTTTAAAACCTAAATTTATAAGCTTTCATATAGAAGAAGAGAAGCACCCATTAAGGCTTATCGATCATATCCGTAAAAATGGAGTAAATCCCGCTATAGTTCTTAATCCCCACACACCTGTTAGCTCTTTAAAACATATCATAGATGAAGTTGATATGGTGCTTTTAATGAGTGTTAATCCCGGTTTTGGCGGACAAAAATTCATCCCTTCAGTCTTACCAAAGGCTATGGAATTAAGAGAGTTAATAGACTCACGAAATGCTAAATGTATGATAGAAGTAGATGGCGGAGTAAATGGTCTAAATGTAGCTGATCTAGATGCTGCTGGTGTGGATATTGTCGTGGCTGGAAGCTTTGTCTTTGGTAGCAATGATTATGCTGGGGCGATAAGAGCGTTAAAAATTTAATAATAAAGAGCAAATTTGAAAAACAAATTAGATAATTTTATAGATTTATTAGCCAAAACTAATCTTAATTATCACGATTTTATACAAAAAGCAAATGATATAGATGAATTAGCTGATATCATAGAGCCTAAAAATTTAGCCGATTGGCGGCTTTTAGGCCTTGAGCTAGAGCGTTTGGATAATGGCAAAATCGTTATGCCGACTAGATTTAGAGATTTTAATGAACAAGTGTTTTGTATCGTTGATATCGAGACAAATGGTGGGATAAAAAGCGGTCAAATCATCGAAATAGGTGCGGTTAAAATCCAAGGTGGCAAGGAGATTGACAGATTTCAAACGCTAGTTTGGGCTAGTGAAATTCCGCAAAATATCAGCGAATTAACTGGAATTTATCAGCTTGATTTAGTAGATGCTCCGCATTTGGCAAATGCTCTTGAGAGCTTTAGGCTATTTTTGGCTGATTCTGTATTTGTAGCGCATAATGTTAAATTTGATTATGATTTTATCAGTATTAGCTTAGCAAAGCTTGGGTTTGGAATGCTCTTAAATCGCAAGATTTGTACCATTGATCTAGCTAGAAGAACGATAGAGTCAAATAGATATGGCCTAGATGCACTCAAACAAATTTTTGGTATTGATAATGCTCATCACAGAGCATTAAATGACGCAATCGCAGCGTGTGAGATTTTCAAAGAGTGTATCAAAAGGGTGCCGTGGCATGTCCAAAGTGTAGAAGATCTCATACTATTTAGCAAAACAGCAAAGATGCTAAAAACCCCAAATGTAATAGAACAGATAAATCCACCTAAAACAGATTTAAGAGGTTGATATGAGAGTTGCTATTTTATTCGTTTTTGCTATGATTTTTAGTGGATGTAGCTCTAAAATTTTAGAACAAAATGCTCCAAATAGCACTCATATTAATAGAGAAAATAGTATTAAAAAGAGTGAATATACTCTAAATTTAAGCAAATATGTAGGCAAAAAATCAGCCGATTGCTCATCATTAGTTACAACCATAAATAGAAAAAATAATAATATCTACTCTCTAAGCGATCTAATCTCACATTATAGTAAGGATGGTCGTCGCTCTCAAGCTATCTATAATCTTTATAAGAGTAAAAATCAGATAAATTATCAAAATGCCTCGCCTGGAGATCTAATATTTTTTAACAACACAACCAAATCCACAAAAAACAAAACTAGCCACAATATAACTCACATAGGAGTTGTAAAAAAGATAAAAGATGATGGAACAATCGTCTTTTTACACAATCTTAGGGGTAAAAATATATTAAGCGTGATGAACTTAAACCACAAAAATTCCCATCAAATTGATGGTAAAAAAGTAAATGCATATATAATAGCTAATTGTAAAAATATAAATTGCTTAGTATCAAATAGATTTTCTGGCTTTGGTAAAATCAGCCAAGATATAGCGGTGAAATAGTGGGTTGATATGAGAAATTTAGGATTTACAGCAGCGGTAATAGCGTTAAATTGTGCTATATATTTTTTAGAATATTTTGTCTATAATCCTTATGAATTTAGTATATTTTTTGGTCTTAATGAGCTATTTTTTGCTGGGGCGTATTGGCAGATTCTTACATCTATGTTTATCCACGGCTCATTTATGCATATTTTGATGAATATGATAGTGCTTTATCAATTTGGGATGATATTAGAAAGATATTTAGGGTGGATTAAATTTGGCATTTTATATATCTTTGGCGGGGTTATAACTGGATTTTTAAGCCTTGGGTATCTAGCTTTTGAGAGTGTGAATTTAGTCGGTGCGAGTGGGGCTATATCGGTGTTGCTTGGATTTTTAGCTTGTATTGATAAATTTAATCGCAAAGGGCTTATAGTAGTTATATTATTAGTTAGTTTTGCGCCGCTTTTAATGGGGATTAGTGTAGCGTGGTATGCTCATTTGATAGGATTTGGCGTGGGATATTTGGCTGGATTTTTAAAGGTATTTAGATGAGATTTTTTGATGAGATTTGGGAGTGCTTGAACTCTTGTGATTTGGAGCAAAAATTTTCTAAATTTAGCCAAATTTATAGCAATTTTCATAGTTGTGATATGAATTTTAATAGCGATATTTTTAAGCTTAGTGTGCCTAGTTATTCTAAGATTTGCTCTATAAAATCTATGAAAGAGATAAAGCAAAAGCACACTAATGAGGCTTTTTTACACTCAATTGCTCACATTGAGTATAGTGCGATTGATATTGCTTTGGATGCTTGTTATAGATTTAGAAATTTGCCGATGGAGTATTATCTTGATTGGTTAGAAGTGGCTAATGATGAGATTAGACATTTTAAGATGATATCTGATAAGATGGAGTCTTTAGGTGTGAAATATGGTGATTATATCGTCCATGATGGATTATTTATCGCTCTAATCAAAACCCAAAATTCACTCATAAATCGTATGGCGATTCTGCCTAGATATATGGAGGCCAATGGTCTTGATGCCAATCTTTTTATGATGAAAAAATTAGCTTTAAATGGTGATAGAGATGGTATTTTAGAGATATTAAAAGTGATCCATAAAGAGGAGATAGAACATGTCAAAAAGGGTGATAAGTGGTTTAAATTCGCTTGTAAAATAGCAAATGTAGATCCAAATTCATGGATTGAAATAGTACGAAAATGCTACCCAAAGGCATTTGAAGCAAAAAGAGCGCTAGATATAGAGCATAGATTATTAGCAGGTTTTAGCAAAGCCGAGCTTGATAAAATTCAAAAATTTCAGGAGAGAGCATGAAAACTATATATTTTATTCGCCACGCAAAGGCTAAAAAAGTCGCCGCTACTGACTTTGATAGGGCGTTAAGCCCCAAAGGCAAAGAGGCTGCAAAAGTGATGGCCACTAGGCTAAAAAACAAAAATATCTTACCAGAGCTTATCATCTCTTCGCCAGCTAAGCGAACGGCCAAAACCGCCAAAATCATCGCTAAAAATATAAATTTTAGTGGTAAAATTCAGTTTGAAAACTCACTTTTTGAGGCCACAACGCAAGATTATCTAAATATCATAAATCATATTGATAGCTCCTTAAATACCATATTCATCGTAGGTCACAACGATACTTTAACTCAAATTTGCGAGATTTTAAGCGATAGCCATATCGGCGATATCCCTACTGGCGGAGTTTTTGGTATTGAGTTTGATGTGAATGAGTTTAAAGATATAAGGGCTAAAATTGGGCGAGTTTTGCTCTTTGATTACCCAAAAAAGATAGAATAAACTTAAATTTAGATTAATTATAAAAATTATTTATAGTTTAATGGTTTAATTTAGTTAAAAATTGATAAAATAAGAAAAATTTTAAATAAAGGACATAAATGGCAGATATAATCTACACTTACACAGATGAGGCGCCAGCATTGGCTACTTTTTCACTTTTTCCTGTTATTAAGGAGTTTTTAAGTCGTGGTGGTATCAGTATAGATACTATGGATATTTCATTAGCTGGTAGAATTTTGGCTAATTTCCCTGAAAATTTAAAAGATAATCAAAAAGTTCCAAATTATCTAGAAATCCTAGGCGAAATGACCAAAGAAAAAACAGCAAATATAATCAAACTTCCTAATATTTCAGCATCACTTCCGCAGCTAAATGCGGCTATTGCAGAGCTTCAATCAAAAGGATTTAATGTACCAAACTATCCCGAAAATCCATCCAATGAAAAAGAGATTGATATCAAAGCAAGATATGCTAAAGTTTTAGGAAGTGCGGTAAATCCAGTTTTAAGAGAGGGTAACTCAGATAGAAGATGTGCTAGTGCCGTCAAAGCTTATGCCAAAGAATTCCCACACAAAAATGGTGCTTGGGATAACACTATTAAAACAAGAGTGGCATATATGGATAGTGGAGATTTTTATGGCAATGAAAAATCTGTAATAGTCAAAGAACCAACCGAATTTAAAATCAAATTTACAGACAAAAATGGCAACACAAAAGTATTAAAAGATGGTATAAAAGCAGCCGCTGGCGATGTGATTAGTGCTACATTTATGAGTGTTGCTAAACTAGATAAGTTTATTGCTAAAACCATAGAAGAAGCCAAAAAAGAGTCTTTACTCTACTCAGTTCATCTAAAAGCTACAATGATGAAAGTAAGCGATCCGGTTATGTTTGGTCACTTTGTGAAAGTATTTTTCGCTGAAATCTTTGATGAGTTTGGAAGTGAGCTAAATTCAGTTGGTGTGGTGCCAAATAACGGCTTAAAAGATCTATTTGCTAAAATAGAAAACTTGCCTATAAAAGATAAAATCATAGCAAAATACAATGAAATTTTAGACAAAAACCCAGATTTAGCGATGGTAGATAGCGATAAAGGAATTACAAATTTACATGTCCCAAGCGATGTGATAATAGACGCTTCAATGCCAGCAATGATAAGAAATAGTGGCAAAATGTGGGATAAAAATGGCAAAACAGCCGACACTCTAGCAGTAATCCCAGATCGCACATATGCGACAATTTATGAAGCGACAATTGATGATTTAAAAGCCAATGGAGCGCTAAATCCAGCAACTATCGGTAGCGTATCTAATGTAGGTTTGATGGCGAAAAAAGCAGAAGAGTATGGTAGCCATGATAAAACATTTATAGCTAGTGAAGATGGCAAATTCACACTTAGTAGCACAAATGGCGATAAAATGGAATTTGAAGTTGAGAGTGGCGATATATTTAGAGTTATGCAAGCAAAAAGCGAAGCGATTAAAGATTGGATTAAACTAGCGATCAATAGAGCTAAAGCCACACACTCAACTGCGATATTCTGGTTAGATAGTGCTAGAGCACACGATGCTAGTATGATCCAAATAGTAAATTCAGAGCTTAAAAATTATGATCTAAATGGCCTAGATATTAGTATCGCAGCCCCAACTGAAGCGATCAAAAAATCAATCTCTATTATACGAACTGGCAAAGACGCTATTAGCGTTACAGGTAATGTATTAAGGGATTATTTGACAGATTTATTCCCAATTTTAGAGCTTGGAACGAGTGCGAAAATGCTCTCAATAGTCCCGCTTTTAAATGGAGGTGGTTTATTTGAAACTGGTGCTGGTGGAAGTGCGCCTAAAATCGCTCAACAACTAATAGAAGAAAATCACCTTCGCTGGGATAGCTTGGGTGAATTTTTAGCTCTTGGTGCGAGTTTGGAACATTTAGCTAGCGTAAGTGGTAAAAAAGAGGCTACAATACTAGCCGATACTTTAGATAAAGCAATTGTAAGCTACCTTAAAAATGACAACTCACCACGCAAAAATGTAGGTGAAAATGATAACCGCGGTAGCCACTTCTATCTAGCTCTATACTGGGCTAATGAACTAGCAAAAAGCGATCTAGCGCCTAAATTTGCCGGTGTAGCAGCTGCTTTAAATGAGAATAAAGCTAAAATTACAGATGAGTTAAACGGCTCTCAAGGAAACAAGGTAGATGTCGGCGGATACTATATCTTTGATGATGCGAAGGTTTCAGCCGTGATGAGACCAAGTGCCATATATAACGAATCTTTAAAGAAATAAGTTGTGAAAATAGCAATAATAGGCGCCGGAAATGTAGGAGCTAGCATAGCTAGTCTTCTCATTTCTAAGCAGATGTGTGATGAGATAGCACTCATTGATATCAACCAAAATTTAGCTAATGCCAAAGCAATTGATCTATCACAAATGTCGATTGCTTTGGGCTTGGATATTATGGTAGTTGGCGGTGATGATTATCAAATTTTAAGCGATTTTGATATTGTTATCATTACGGCTGGAGTAGCTAGAAAAGATGGCCAAAGTAGGGCCGAACTTGCTAAAATTAATGCTAATATAGTAGCTCAAGCATCTAGTCAAATCGCCAAATTTGCCCCAAATTCCACTATAATTGTCGTGACAAATCCGCTTGATATAATGGTATATGTAGCATTTAAAGCTAGTGGATTTAATAGAAAAAAGATTATTGGAATGGCTGGAGAACTTGATAGTGCTAGACTTAAATTTGCTTTAAAAAATCATCTAGGCACTAGTGTAACTGACTCAAAATCTTGCGTAATAGGTATGCATAATGATAATATGATATGCTTGGTTGATGAAAATTTAAGTATAGATGAATATGAAAATATCAGATCTCAAACTATAAATGGCGGAGCGAAAATAGTTAAATTGATGAATACATCTGCATTTTATGCGCCAGCAGCTGGGGTTATAAATATCTGTCAAGCCTTAATAAATAAGGACTCTAAGGTGCTTAGTTGCTCGGTTTTGGATGATAATTTGATAGCTTTTAGTCGTTTGGTTAAAATTTCAAAAGATGGCGTAAAAGAGATTTTAGAGCTGAATTTAAAGCTAAAAGATAGAGAAATTTTAGATAAAAGCATAGAAGAATTTATAATTTATATTAAAAATTTTAATATAAATGGTGCTAATATTAACTTTAGCTAAAGATAAAATTTTAGTTTTTTTATTTATCTATTTTATTAACTTTTTTCAGATAAAGTTTCGTAAAAAGTTTTGAAAATTAGTTTTGCGTTTGGCAAAATTTAGGTATTTGGATGCTTGATTTTTCAAGTAATTGAGTCGCTACAATTGTAGCTTGAAATTTGATTTAAGTTAGACTTAAATTTAATTAGGAGATAGTAATGATAGAACAACCGCTTAATACAGCTGTTTGGGTCGATGAGAGTAGGTGTAAGGCTTGCGATATTTGCGTAAGCTATTGTCCTGCTGGTGTTTTAAATATGAAAGAAGATATCCACGCTATTCAAGGAATGATGATAGAAGTTAGCCATCCAGAGTCATGTATCGGCTGTAGGGATTGTGAGCTTCACTGCCCTGATTTTGCTATTTATGTGGCTGAAAAGGGATTTAAATTCGCAAAACTTAGCCCTGAAGCTAAGGAGAGAGCAGCCGCAATCAAGGCAAATCATTTTAGGAAAGTTAATTAAGGATATAAAATGAGAGAGTTAATAACGACAGGAAATGCTTTAGCAGCAAAAGCAGCCATCGAGTGTGGCTGTAATTTTTTTGGTGGTTATCCTATTACCCCATCAAGCGAAATCGCACATGAATTAAGCGTAGCACTACCAAAAAGTGGTGGTAATTTTATCCAAATGGAAGATGAGATCGGCGGTATCTCAGTAGCACTTGGTGCTAGTATGACTGGAGCGAAGGCTATGACAGCAAGCTCAGGCCCTGGTATTTCGCTCAAAGCTGAACAAATCGGTCTTGGATTTATCGCTGAAATTCCTTTGGTAATCGCAAATGTAATGCGTGGTGGCCCTTCAACTGGTCTTCCAACTCGTGTGGCACAAGGCGATATTTTACAAGCTAAAAGCCCAAGCCATGGTGATTTTTGTTCTATTGCAGTAGCGCCAGGAAATTTAGATGAAATTTACACTGAAACAGTAAGAGCATTTAATCTAGCAAATAGATTTAGTACCCCTGTATTTTTGCTACTTGATGAGACTATAGGTCATATGCAAGGCAAGGCTAAGATACCAGATGTTAAAGATTTAGTAATCGAGCCTAGACGAGAATTCAAAGGCGATCCAGCAGAGTATAATCCATATGAAGCCAAAGAGGATGAGCCAGCTACGCTAAATCCATTTTTCAAAGGTTATCGCTATCACATCACAGGCTTACATCACGGCCCTACAGGATTCCCTACAGAAGATGGCAAAATAGTTGATTATAATATCAAAAGATTATTTAATAAAATTCACGCCCACCTAGATGAAGTAATAAAATTTGAAGAGTATAAGCTAGAAGATGCTGATATTTGTATTATTTGTTACGGAAGTGTGAGCTTAGCAGCTAAAGAAGCGGTAGATAAACTTCGAGATGAAGGTATAAAAGTAGGTATATTTAGACCTATTACTATATGGCCAAGCCCAGAAGCTAAAATCAAAGAGATATGCTCTAAATTTAAAAATATTTTAGTAACTGAGTTAAATATGGGACAATATCTAGGCGAGATACAAAGATGTGCTTTAAGAGATGATTTTAAAACACTATTAAAAGCAAACGGCAGACCGATTAGCCCGAGTGAAATTATTAGCAAAGTCAAGGAGTTTTAATTATGGCTTTTAATTATGATAATTATTTAAGAACAAGCAAAATGCCAACACTTTGGTGCTGGGGTTGTGGTGATGGTGTAATTTTAAAAAGTGTTATCCGTGCTATAGATGCGATGGGATGGAGTATGGATGATGTCTGCGTGGTAAGTGGTATCGGATGTAGCGGACGCTTTTCAAGCTATGTTAATTGCAACACAGTTCATACAACTCACGGCCGTGCGATCGCATATGCTACAGGTATCAAACTAGCAAATCCAGATAAACATGTAATAGTAGTAACTGGTGATGGCGATGGCTTGGCAATCGGTGGTAATCATACAATTCATGGTTGTCGCAGAAATATAGATATTAATCACATTTTAATTAATAACTTTATTTACGGCCTTACAAACTCACAAACAAGCCCTACAACTCCACAAGGCTTTTGGACTGTTACAGCTCAATGGGGAAATATAGATCCAAATTTTGATGCTGCTAAATTAGCAACAGCAGCCGGCGCGACATTTGTCGGTCGTGAGACTGTAATTAACCCAACTAGAATAGAAAAAATGCTAATCGAAGGGTTTAAACACGAGGGTTATAGCTTTTTTGATATATTTTCTAACTGCCATATAAATTTAGGTAGAAAAAACAAAATGGGCGAAGCTACTCAGATGGTTAAATGGATAGATGAGAGAACTCTGCCTAAGGCTAAATTTGAAACATTAAGCGATGAAGAGAAAAAAGGCAAATTCCCTACTGGTGTGCTATTTAAAGATGAAAATCGCATAGAGTATTGTAAAGCATATGCTAAAGTTAAAGAAGCAGCTCAAAATAAGACAAAAGTGAATTTTGAGGAGATAATATGAGTTTAACAGAGTTAAGATTTGTCGGTGTTGGTGGTCAAGGTGTTATATTGGCTGGAGAGATCTTATCAGCGGCTAAAATTGAAGCTGGCGGATATGGAGTCAAGGCCTCAACATATACTTCTCAAGTTCGTGGTGGCCCAACAAAGGTTGATATAATTTTAAGCGATGAAGAGATCAAATATCCATATGCTAATGAGGGCGAAATTTGCTTTATGTTAGCAACTGCTCAAAATAGCTATAACGCATTTAAAGATGGTGTTAAAGAGGGTGGTATAATCGTAGTAGAGCCAAATTTGGTTAAGCCTAGTGAAGAGGACAAAAAGCGCTGGAAAATCTATGAAATTCCTATCATCTCAATTGCCAAAGATGAAGTTGGAAATGTGATTACTCAAAGCGTTGTCGCTCTTGGTGTAGCTGTTAAATTCACAGGCGTTATGGATGAAGAGATCGTAAGAAATAAGATGTTAAGTTCAGTTCCAGATAAGGTAAAAGAAGCAAACAATAAAGCTTATGATCTAGGACTTGCATACGCTGCTAAATGTATGCAATAATCTTCACAAACCAAAGCCTAATTATTGGCTTTGGTTGCTCTTTATGTTAATACAATTAAGCAAATTTTAGAGTTTGCTTTGATATAATTTAGCCTTTAAATTCAACTCTTAAAGGAAATAAAATGGCAAAAGTTGGTATAGTATATGGCTCAAATGCCGGAGATACTAAAGTTGTAGCAGAGTATATAGGTCAGGGTTTTGATAGTGAAGTAATTGACGCAAAAGATCTTACGATTGATTTTTTAATCAAATATGATAAGTTGATTTTCGCAGCTTCTACACATGGCCATGGAGAGCTACAAAAAGATTTTAGAGCTAAATTAGATATTATAGCTGAGGCTGAGTTTGGCGGTAAAACTCTAGCTTTAGTAGGTGTAGGCGGACAGGTTAAACATCCTACGACATTTCTTGATGGTTTAGTAGAGTTTTTACCATTAATTCGTGGTGCTAAGCTTGTAGGTGCTACTGATATTGATGGATATGTGTTTAAAAATTCACTATCATTTATAAATGGTAAATTTATTGGTCTTGCGATTGATTATAAAAATGACAAAGATTGGCAAGCTAGAGCTGATAAATGGATTGAATCTATTAAATCTGAATTCTAAATCTTATAAAGCTCAAAGTTAGCAATGGAAGCTTTTTTATTTGCAGAATATGTCGGTATAGCCTCAGCATCTTTGAGCGGATTTTTGTTTGGAATACGCAGAGGCTGTGACTGGCTAGGCGTATTTTTAGCAGCATTTTTAACTGCACTTGGTGGGGGATTAATTCGTGATATTATCGTGGGTCGCCCTGCATATTCTTTTACGCATTATATTCCTGTTTGTATTGTATTGGCTGTTATGATTTTGGCGTTTTTACTTAAATTTCACCAAAAAGATAGAAATAATCTAGATAAAAAATTTATATTTATTATGACTGATGCAGTAGATGTAGTAAGCTTTTCTATTGTTGGGGCTATTGTATCTTTGGAATTTGGGCTTAATATTTTTGGCGTGATTATGGTGGCGTTTTTTAATGGTGTTGGTGGCGGAATTATAAGAGATATGCTATTAAATGAGGTTCCGTGGTTTTTAAAAACTGGATTATATGGTACGATTAGTATGGGTGTTGGAGCGATTTATTATCTAATGCATCTAGCAGGACTAACTAATATTTATTGTATTTTTGTGTTATTTACATTTGGTGTTACATGGCGGCTTGTAGCATACTATAGAAATTGGAATTTGCCGCAAATTCACTATAAGGATTAATTTATGCTAATGAATAACTATTCTAGAGCCGATGTGGGCTTTGTGCGTGGAGATGGTGCTATTTTATGGGATGATAGTGGCAAAGATTATATAGATTTTGCTAGTGGGATTGGGGTTTGTGCTTTAGGTCATAGCCACAAAGGTGTAGCGAAAGTGATCGCAAAACAAGCCAAAACTCTCTTGCACACTTCAAATTTATATAATATCGCCCCACAAACCAAACTTGCTGATAAGATATCAAATTTACTTGGTGGTGGATATGAGCTATTTTTTGCTAATAGTGGTGCTGAAGCAAATGAGTGTGCGATAAAATTAGCTAGAAAATTTGGTTTTAGCAAGGGCAGAAAAAGCGAAATTATCAGCCTTAAAAACTCATTTCACGGCAGGACAATAGCTACTTTAGCGATGACAGGGCAGGATAAATTTCATCCAGATGAATTTGGTGCTTATCCAGATGGATTTAAATTTTATGATAGCATAGATGATATTATCGCAAATTTAAATGAAAATACCGCAGCTGTAATTATAGAATTAGTCCAAGGTGAAGGCGGGATAAATCCACTTGATAAGGATAAAGTTCAAAATTTAGCTAAAATTTTAAATCAAAAAGATATCCTACTCATCACCGATGAAGTCCAATGCGGCGTATATCGCACAGGGGAGTTTGTCACCTCTAAGCTATATGATATCACACCTGATATCATTACATTTGCCAAAGGGCTTGGTAATGGTGTGCCAATTAGTGCGTGTGCAACTAGAAAATCTATATTTTCGCCAGGAGATCATGGTAGCACCTTTGGTGGTGGATTTTTGGTTACAGCTGTATCAGAGTATGTCTTAGATAAGTTGGATGAGCTTAAAAATAGTGGAAAATTGGATAAAATAATAGCTAAATTTGAGAAAAAAATAGATAAATTAATAGAAGAAAATAGCGATATTTTTCTTAAAAGAGTAGGTATTGGCTTGATGCAAGGTGTAGTCCTTAAAGATCCAAATTTACTATCTCAAATCGTATCAAAAGCTTTAGAAAATAGGGTTTTGATCTTAAGATCTGGCGATAGAACGCTAAGATTTTTACCACCACTAAATTTAAGCAAAAAAGAGATGAAAGAGGGCTTTATAAGATTAAATTTAGCTATAAATAAGGCTAAAAAATGAGGCTAATCACCTATAAAAAAGATGAAAGCATAAAGCTTGGTATATTAAGTGCAAATAACCGCATAATTGATATTAGTTATGCTGGAATAAATAAAAAGGATATGAACGAATTAATCACCACACTAAGTCAAGATGAACGTCAAATTTTAGAAGACCTTGGTACAAAAACAGGTGGTGAACCATATGACAGTGTAGAGATTTTAGCACCAATATTATCGCCTATTCAAGATATTATTTGTCTTGGAATTAACTATATGGAACACGCTAAGGAGTCTTATAGGTTTAAAAAGATTGAATTTGATGGCAAAAGAGAATTTCCTGTATATTTTGGCAAACGAGCAAATTATATTTTAGGTGATATGGCAATATTCCCAAGTCATAGTCATATTACACAAACTTTAGATTATGAGGTTGAGTTGGCACTAATAATTGGCAAAGACGCAACTAATGTAGCGCAAAATAGGGCGCTAGAATATGTTTTTGGATATACAATTTTAAACGATATCAGCTCACGAGATATCCAAAATCGATATAAGCAGTGGTATTATGGTAAAAGCCTAGATGGCTCAACACTTATGGGGCCATGGATTGAGACTAATCTAGATATATCAAATTTGAAAATAACTTCTAGAGTTAATGGGGAATTGCGTCAAAATGCAAATACTGCTGATATGATTTTTGATGCAGCATATGTAATAAGTGATTTAAGTGCTGGAATGACACTAAAGGCTGGAACGATAATTTCTTTAGGTACACCAAGTGGTGTTGGAATGGGTTTTACTCCACCAAAATATCTCAAAAAAGATGATATTGTAGAGTGCGAAATCGAAGGGATTGGCGTATTAAAAAACATAGTCGGCAAATAAGCAGTTGGGATATTTAAGCAAATTTAAAATATAATACAGAAAAAAAGGAGAAAAAATGGCAGCATCAGATGAAGATGTAAAAAATGAAGGTAAAAAGAGTCCAGTGGTACTAATAGCGATTATAGGCGTAGTGGTCTTTTTACTTATCATTGGAGTAATTGTTGCAATGCTTTTGATGGGCGGAGGAGATGATAAACAAGTGTCTCAAGCAGCTGATACACCAGCATCACATATGGCTCCAAAACAGAGGTCAAATGACTTTTTTAACATCGGCCCTATGTACCCAATGGATCAGTATGTAGTAAATTTACTTAGCGAGAGTGGTACAAGATATCTAAAAACTACTATGAATTTGGAATTAAGTGAACAGACTTTAAGTCCAGAAATAGATAAAAAACAAGCACTAATTAGAGATATAATCATTAGAACTCTTTCGGCTAAAACTTATGAAGATGTAAGCACAGCTAAAGGCAAAGAGCGTCTCAAAGATGAATTGGTAACTAGAATAAATGAAGTCCTAAGAGATGGATATATCAAAAATGTATTTTTTACTGATTTTATTGTACAATGATAGGTATTGATATTGTCAGTATTAAAAGGATCGCTGCAGCCAAGGCTAGGCACGGCGATCTATTTTTACATAAATTTTTAAATCCTAGTGAAATTGAGCTAGCTAAAAGCGATGAAACTTTAGCTGGTTTTTGGGCTGCTAAAGAGGCTATTAGTAAAGCGCTTGGTTGTGGTATCGGAGCTGAATTTGGATTTGGTGATGCTACAATTTATAAAGATAATAAAGGTGCGCCAAAAATCAAATTTAATACAGAAACACTTTATAAATTTAATATTAAAAATACTTCTCTTAGTATAACTCACGATGGTGGATTTGCAATTGCTGCAGTGATAATTGAGCGATATTAAGCCATATAATTTGTAATATTAAATAATTCAAATTAAATTTTAAATCCTTATTTTATTAAATTAAAATCTGAAAATATATAATAATACAATTACCAAAATCAATATTTGCTTAATAAAATTCAAATTGATTAGTTTACTAAAAAATTTAAATTTATAAATATAATTGATATAAAAATAGATTAGTGATTCATTTTAACGTTATTTGGGAATATTTTTAGCAAAATCAAACTATGAGTTTTTGTTTTTCATTTACAGTTAAAAACTCTACTTTGATTATAGCTAAAAAGATAGATTTTGGAGTAAGCAATGCGCCAAAATATGAAATAGACACAAAAGAGCTATATAGCCTTGAAATTAATGAAGCTTATAGAAATGTATATCAAAGCGTTGTTTTGCAGTGGCAAGATATTAGCAGTGGGGCTATGCGCCATCTTCGTGCTGGTAGTGGCGAGCCTAGTTATAATATGAGAATAAGCCAGCCTAAAAGCGATGGCGAGGCATACGCTAAAGCAAATGCAAAGCTAAACGAGCTTAAAAAAGGCGGTATCAGCGGTAGGTGTAGCCTAGCAGGGGCTAATATCATTACTGGCGGCTCTATAGCGTTTAAAAATACAAACAGCGATATAGAGCTAAAAAAGTTTAGCATAACAAGCGTAAGGCATACGCTAAATAGTAGGGGATATAGTATTGAGATTGAGTTTGAAGGGTGAATTGGTGAGGCTAGTTGTGATCTAAATTGGCTTTTTAAATAAAAATATAATAAAGTAGGGTGGTAAGTAAATTTTATATCTTAGATTTAAATTATTGAAATTTAAAATAGTAAGAGCATATATATCAACTACAATTATTATTGTTTAGTTTTACATCTGTATTATTGCTTCATTAGCCCCATTAATGCACTACAATTATCATAGATGATAACTCTACATATATTTCTAAAAATATTACAATGGTTGATTGGTAAAGATTAAATAAAAACATAAAATGATTGAAAACAAACACTTGACAAAACAAAGCTATAATTATTATAAAATAATTAAAAATATATATAAAAAGCACTATTTTATATATTTAGTATTGAAAACTATAATTTTCAAACTAAAATAAATTCACCTATTTTGGGTTTTTTGATACTAAAAAATCCCCATTTTGCCACTATTTATAAGATATATGTATAATAATACATAGTAAAATATGTATTATTTTCATTAAAATAATAAGTAAAATTATTCTTGAAATTTTATGTATTATTTTATGTAAAATTTTACAATATATAAACCAAGAAATTAACTTAAATCAAAATTATATTATATTTAGTATAAGCAAAAACTGAGCCAAAATTTGAATTAAACTGAAATTTATATTAAAATATAAAAAGATATAAAAGCTAAATAAATCAATATATTTGACTTATGCTGCAGTAAATGACAACTAAAAATATATAATTCATTCAAGATAAAAATTACTAATATAAGCTAAATTTAATCTTGATTATAAATTTATTTTGTCACTTATTGCAGCTAGTGTTTATTTGATTCTTTTTAAAACTACACCACATTCAATGTGATTAGTATGGACAAATTGGTCAAATATTGCAAATTTTACCACTTTATGTGTTTGACTTAGTATCTCTAAGTTATTTTGCAATGTCAGTGGATTGCATGATATATAAATTATATTATCTATCTTGCTCATAAAATCTAAAACGCTATCTTCGCACCCCGCCCTTGGTGGATCGACTAATATATGGCTAAATATATAACTATCTAAATCTACACCACGCAATCTCTCAAACTCTCGCTCCTTAGCCATTGCGCTCATTATCTCAGCAGCACTTAGTCTAGCAAATTTGATATTATTTACGCTATTTAATTGGCAATTTTTTAAAGCCATATCAATTGAGCTTTTAGATATCTCAGTAGCTAAAACTTTTTGAAATTTAAGACTAATTGGTATAGTAAAATTCCCATGTCCGCAATATAACTCTATTAAATCTGCTGCATTTTCTACTGCATTTACAGCCCATGAAATCATTTTTTCATTCATCTTTTTATTTGGCTGGATAAAGGCTGTATCGCTCATAATATAGCTAAACTCACGCCCATTTATATTTAAAATCTCATTTATTTTTGTATCGCCAAATTCTAGCTTTACTCCCCTACTCCTAGCTATTAGACCTATTCTTAGCTTAGATTGTATATTGACTAGATTATCTTTTATACTATTTACATCTTTATGGTATAAAAGTGTCGCTACAAGGCTATTGGCTGAGCTGATAAACTCTACGCCAAATAATCGCTCTACTAGAGCCTTATCTTCTTTTATTGTTTTTAGAAGATAAGGCATTATATTTGATATCTTAGTATCTACTATCTGGCAGCTTTGTATCGGTAATTTAATATTTTGCTGACTACGCATACAGTAGCTTATATCGTTATTTTCATGCCAAATGCCAAATTCAGCTCTAGAGCGAAATCCACTCTCATCTGAGTCAAAAAACTCAAATTCTCCACTCCAAAACTTGCTAAAAAGCTCCCTTATCTTAGCGATTTTAAGCTGCTTTTGCTCACAATAGCTAAGAGTCAAAACACAACTTCCACAATCTCCTAAATACCTACAATCCACGCTTATACCCTACTCTTTTTCAAAGAAAAATCCAGCCCAACTCTGCGTAGTTGGCATAACTTCAAGGCTATTTATATTGACATGTTTTGGTAAATTTATACAATCAAGCACAATCTTAGCTATATCATTAGCTTCAAGGTAGTTTGTCCCATCATATACAGCATTGCTTCTTTGCTCATCGCCTTTATATCTTACTAGGCTAAATTCAGTCTTAGCAATGCCAGGAGCTATCTCAGTAACTCGTATATTATCGCCTTTTAAGTCATTTCTAAGATTAAAGCTAAACTGCTTTACAAATGCCTTTGTCGCACCATAGACATTTCCGCCAGGATATGGCCACTGACCAGCCACGGAGCCAAGATTAAATATATATCCGCTTTTTCTTTTAGTCATAATAGGCAAAACCGCCTTTGTAGCGTATAAAAGCCCTTTGATATTCGTATCTATCATAGTTTCAAAATCATCTAAACTAGCCTCATTTACACGCTCAAGCCCAAGAGCCAGCCCAGCATTATTAATCAAAATTTCAATATCTCTAAACTCACTTGGAAGACTATCTACGGCATCAAATACTGCTTTTTTATCCCTTATATCACAAGCCATTATATGCGTATTTTTTAGCTCATTTGCTAAAGCTTTAAGTCTATCTTGACGGCGACCAAGGAGTATTAGCTTATAGCCATCTTTTGATAATATTCTAGCCATCGCTTCTCCAAAGCCAGATGTAGCCCCAGTTATAAAAGCTGTATTTTTCATCTTTAATCCTTAAATTTTATCATTTTGTGGGATAAATAGTTGATAGCTATCACCCAAAATATAGTGCAAACGATTAATATCTTTAGAAAAAATCGCTCCAAATTTACCATCCATAATCTTGCTACTAAAGCTTAAAAATTGTAAAATATTCTCATTATTTTTAAGCTTTAGTAGTGGATTTGTGCCATCATTTACGATATTTACCTTTTTATCAAAGATTTTTGATAAGCTCTCAAAATGCTCCCTTAGCTCTTTACTATCATCATCAAATTTGTTATCAAAATGGTAAAAATATATACTAAAATCAAGCTGCTTACAGCAATCCATAATTACGCTAGAGTTGCTCTCAGCATCAGTTTTATCGCCTAAAATTACACCTCTTTTAACACTATTTAATCCACTTGTGCCTATTTTTAATACAGGAACTTTTAGAGCTTCATAGCCCTTTTTATATAGATTAAATGCTCTACCATTAGTAACTACTAGACCGATATCAAGCTCATTCATTTTAGATTTTTGAATCGATATTGTAGTGCTAAAGTAGTCAATTTTGATAAAAATACTATCTGATCTAAGCTCTTTTATATCGCTAAAAATTTTGCTAAGAGTTGGATTTACTACCTTTATATATAGCTTTTTGCTATTTAATTTTTTATGTAGTTCTAATGTATCGCTTAGCAATCTTTCTATATCGTTATTGCTCATTAGCTTCATATCCAAGGCTAAATAGATATTATTGCCAAATGGATTTGGGAATTGGCCTGGCTCTTTTTTGATAGCACGAAATACATTTTCTAAAATTCTAGGCTCGCCAACTACTAGCAAAGTATCATTTGGCAAGATTAGTGTATTAGAAGTAGCTATTGTATAACTTCCATTGCGATATATCATAGCAATTTTCCAGCGTTTTTTACGGATATTACCTACATGGCGGTAAGCATAGCTACTACCATGTGGGACTTGAACTTCCATAATCTCCCCTAGCCCAAGACCGATATTATCAGCAATTACTGGCACATCAGGCAAGAAATCCATAAATCTAGAGCTTAGAATCTTTCTAGCATCAATTATAGATATTAGATTATCGCCCTTAAAATGCCTTCCCATACCCCATAAATCTAGCACATCTATCTCTAAATTTGGATAAATTTGACGCAGATTTTCACAAACGCATCTTATATCAAATTCATTTTGCATTATCACCATAGCTTGTTCAAATTCGGTTTTTAAATGTAGTTTAAGCTTACCAAGGCTAGTTGGGTCAAAGTTATAAAATATAAAATTCTCAAAATTCACATCCCAGCTAGGGATCGTCTCTTCATTATAGGTGATTACTGTGTAGTTGTGTAAGGCGTTATTTTTGCTATTAAATAGTCGCTCTAAGAAATTTTTAGCCAAAATCCCATCAGCAATAATCAAGATATTTTTCATCAATTCTCCATAAAAATATGGCCTTATATTATCATAATTGAAATTTAAAATAGATAAAATGTGGATTTTAAATATCTGTATCTAACTCATTATTATAAAGCTAAACAAAGTCAAATAAAATTAAAAATACGATAATAACTTAAAAGTATAAAATATTAAACTCTTAAACAGAGATATTATTGTTTTTGCCATTATCGTATAAAATATATTAATAATAAATAGTTGAGATATTATGATTTTTCGTAGTTAGTAAAATTCTTATAAATGTGTTATAATGTTTTTATAATTTTTATTATTGAAAGAATAATTGTATGGCAACTTCCTATATATTACCAAAATCGGAAATGACAGAAGAAGATATTAAACTTCAATTTATTACTCCAGCATTGTCGGCAAAATGGGATACTAAAAAAATAACCATGGAGACAGCTCCTGTAAATAATTTCACGGATGGGAAGGTTCTCATTAAAGGAAATGTTCCAAGTCGTGATAAAGGGAAAAGGTGTGACTATGTTCTTTGGTATAATAAAGGGACTCCACTTGCGATTGTAGAAGCTAAAGATAATAATCATTCAACATCGTTTGGTATGCAACAAGCCATTTCCTATGGAATTATGATGAATGTTCCTTTTGTCTATACATCAAACGGAGATAGCTTTTTTGAACACGATTTTACAACTGGGCTTGAAAAAGAATTTCCCCTTTCGGAGTTTCCCACTGCAGATGAACTTTATGCCCGGTGGAAAGGTGTTGATGCAACAAAAATTCTAGAAGTTGAAAACCGAGAACGATATGTGATGGATGGGGAATCAAAAGCATATGATATTCCACTTTGTTTTGAAGAAAATCTTTTGAATACGCCTTTCTATTCTGGTTCAAATTGTTATCCCCCTAGGTATTATCAGCGAAATGCGGTAAATAGAACCCTTGCGGCAATTTCACAACAACAAACTCGAATTCTTATTGTAATGGCAACTGGAACAGGAAAAACCTATACGGCTTTTCAGATTGTATGGAGACTCCTTGAGTCAGGAGCAAAGAAGAAAGTGCTTTATCTTGCTGATAGAAATAATCTCGTAGATCAGACTATTAACGGTGACTTTAAGCCTTTAGAAAAAGTAATCCACAAAATCAATTTCCAAAAAGAAGATAAATCAAAAATTTCAGCATATCAGGTCTATTTTGCCCTTTATCAACAATTGGATTCCGCAAAGCACCAAGGAGAGGAAGTTGAAGAAACAGAAGCTGAAATAGAAGCAGAAATTGCCAAATATAAAGAGTTCTTCAAACCAGATTTCTTTGATCTTATTATTGTTGATGAGTGCCATCGTGGGTCTGCAAAGGCTGATTCTCGCTGGCGAAAGATTCTTGATTATTTTAGCAGTGCTACACAGATTGGTATGACGGCTACACCAAAAGAAACAAAATATGTTTCTAACATCGATTATTTTGGAGAACCTGTTTACAGCTACAGTCTTAAACAAGGAATTGAAGATGGATTTCTTGCTCCATTCAAGGTAATACATGTTCGCACTAGTATTGATGATGGCTGGAGACCAAAACTAGGTCAAAAGGATATTAACGGAGTAGAAATCGAAGACCGAGAATATAATCTTTCAGATTATGACTATAATATTGTCATCCAAGATAGAATTGATGAAGTTGCCCAAGAAATTACAAAGTTTTTAAAAGAAACAGACCGTATGTCCAAGACAATTGTATTTTGTCCTACAGAAGATGCCGCGGAACGCATGCGAGTTGCACTGAACAATTTAAATACTGATATGATTTTGAAAGATAATCAGGGCAATGTAAAAGAGCAGTATGTTGTCCGTATCACTGGAAGTGATAAATATGGAAAAGAAAAGCTGGATTATTTCATTTCAGTTTCGCAGCCATATCCCGTTATTGCAACTACATCAAAGCTTCTTTCTACTGGAAGCGACTGCAAAATGGTAAAACTCATTGTTTTAGATGAGCTAATCAATTCAATGACAGAGTTTAAGCAGATAATTGGCCGTGGAACTCGTCTGAGATATGATGAGGGAAAAACTCATTTTACAATAATGGATTTTCGCCGTGTAAGCCGTTTGTTTGCCGATCCAGAATGGGATGGAGAGATTGAACAAGATGATGATTATAATCCAAATCCACAGCCAGAAGGCGAATATGAGGGTGATTTTGGAGATGGCAGTGATGATAAGGGGAGCCAAAATGGTAGGAAAGAAATTCAGTTTGTTGGAAAAGGCAGCGTTACTATACAGGTTCTACAAAGAGTAGTTTCTATCTACGATACAGATGGCAAACTTCTGAAGCAAGAAAGCATCGAAGATTATACAAAAGAAAGTATTCTTGGAACATATCAAACCCTTGAAAATTTTATCCAGACCTGGAATGAAGAGCAGAAGAAAGAAGTCATCCGCAATATACTTAAAGAGCGTGGTATAGATTTAGAACTCATTAAAAAAGATCAAAATATGATGGATGTGGATGACTTTGATTTTATCTGCCATATCGCATTTGACCAAAAGCCCCTGACTCGTCGTGAGCGTGCAGAAAAGGTAAAGAAGCGAGATCTTTTTGGTAAATATGGAGAAGCTGCAAAAGAGGTGATCAATGCGCTGCTGGATAAATATGCCCAACTTGGCATTTACGACATTGAGTCAACCGAAATTCTCAAGCAGAGTCCATTTACAAAGTTTGGGAAACCTTCTCGGATTGCAGCCTTGTTTGGTGGAAATGATAAGTATAGAACAGCTCTTCGTGAATTGGAAAATGAATTATATAAAATAGCGTAAGGTGTGTCACACGGATTGGATTTTGCTAACACAAAATCTGAAAAAAAAGGAAATCAAAAATCCGTGTAACAAAATAAAAGGGATAAATAAATGAGCAACTTAAGTGGTTTTGTAAAAAGAGTCCGTGATGTAATGCGGAACGATGCCGGTATAAATGGTGATGCCCAGAGAATTGAACAGATAACCTGGATGCTTTTCTTAAAAGTTTATGACGCAAAAGAAGAAGACTGGGAATTTGATGATGAACAATTTGAATCTATAATTCCCCCAAAATTACGCTGGAGAAATTGGGCTCATGTAGAAAATCAACATGATGGACTTACCGGAGACCAGCTTTTGAATTTTGTAAACAATGAACTTTTCCCAACATTAAGAAAACTTGAAATAAATTCAGATACCCCAATTCGCCAAAGTATTGTGCGTACAACTTTTGAAGATGCAAACAATTATATGAAAGATGGAGTGCTTCTCCGTCAGATTATCAATATTATTGATGAGCTTGATTTTGGAAGCTATGAAGAAACCCATGCCTTTGGCGAAATATATGAAACTATTTTAAAAGAACTTCAAAGTGCAGGTTCTGCGGGTGAGTTTTACACTCCACGTGCCGTAACAGAGTTTATGGCAAAAATGATTAAACCACAAATTGGCGAAACTATGGCTGATTTTGCCTGTGGAACAGGAGGCTTCCTTTCAAGTTGGATAAAAGAACTTGAAGCAATCAAAGACGCAAAAGGATCAATCAGCAATGAAGATTCTGAAAAACTTTACAATTCAATTTACGCAATCGAAAAAAAACAATTCCCTTATATGCTCTGTGTAACAAATATGTTGCTTCACGGAATTGACAATCCAAAAGTATTTCACGATAACTCACTTACAAAAAAACTTTTGGACTACACAAAAAAAGATGCATTTGATGTAATTCTTATGAATCCACCTTATGGCGGAAGCGAAAAAGAAGACATCAAGCAAAACTTTCCAGCCGATCTAAAATCAAGCGAAACAGCAGATCTTTTTATAGCTGTTATTTTGTATCGCTTAAAGAAAAATGGTCGTGCCGCTGTAATTATTCCTGATGGATTTTTGTTCGGCAATGATAACGCAAAGGTAAATCTCAAGAAGAAGCTGCTAACAGAGTATAATCTACATACCGTGGTGCGGTTACCACAAAGTGTCTTTTCTCCCTATACAAGCATTACTACAAACATCTTGTTTTTTAATAATGAAGAACCAACCGGTAAAACATGGTTTTATCGTGTAGATATACCAGATGGAATTAAATACTTTTCTAAAACTAAACCGATGAAACTTTCTGATTTTGATGATTGTGTTGCATGGTGGAATGACCGTAAAGAAATAGCCGATGAAGAAGGAAATTCAAAGGCAAAATGTTTTACTTCTCAAGAGCTTATAGAAGGTGGCTATAACCTTGACCTTTGTGGTTATCCTCACGAGGAAGAAGAAATCTTAAGCATAAAAGAGACAATCATAAATTATAAAAAGCATAGTGAAGCTGCAGAGGAAAAAATCAATTCAACACTAGCAAAAATTACTGAAATTCTTGGAATTGAATTGTAGGAGAAAAATTGGCAAAGACTTATACTATTCCTAAATTACCACTTGGAATTGACCTTGAAACAAAAGAAATACTCAAACAAGTTAATCTTGCAAACAAAGCGTTGGCAGAATTAAAAGGAGTTGCTCATACAATTCCAAATGAAGGTGTTTTGATTAATTCTCTTGTTATACAAGAAGCAAAGGAAAGTTCCGAAGTAGAAAATATAGTAACAACCCATGATGAGATTTTTCAAGCAGATCTTTCTGTAAGTAATTATGCAGTTAGCAATGCAGCAAAAGAGGTTATGAATTATAGAGAAGCTATGCTTGAAGGCTTTTCAAGAGTAAAAGAAAATATGCTTCTTACAAATAACATTATTAAAAATATTCAAGAAAAGCTTGAAAAAAATAAAGCTGGGTTTAGAACAAGTGCTGTAACATTACAAAATTCTAAGCAAGAAATTGTTTATGCTCCTCCAAAAACAGGAGATGAAGTTGAACATTATATGTCAAATCTTGAACACTTTATTAACAATTCTGAATTATCTGATTTAGATCCATTGATTAAACTAGCAATAATACATCACCAATTTGAAAGTATACATCCTTTTTATGATGGTAACGGAAGAACTGGGCGTATTATTTCTGTTTTATATTTAGTACAAAATAGACTTTTGGATTTACCAATTTTATATTTGAGTCGTTATATCACTCGTAATAAAGCCGATTATTACAAATTGATTCAAGCTGTCCGTGATAATGATGGAGATATAAAGGATTGGCAGAATTGGGTTATGTTTATTCTTAAAGGAATAGAAGTTACATCTAAAGAAACAATTATTTTAATAAATGGTATTGCGCAATTAATGGCACAATATAAAGCAATCTTAAAACCCGTATTTGGAAAAACATATAAACATGAACTTTTGAATAATTTATTTTTCCATCCGTATACAAAGATTGAATTTATTGAACGAGATATGAATGTTCAACGCAAAACGGCAGCAAAATATCTTGATATGATTGTAGATTTAAAACTTTTGACAAAAATGAAAAAAGGATCATCTAATTATTATATTAATAATGCTTTATTTGCATTATTTCTAAATCAGGGGAAAGTTGTATCAGAAGTTGAAACTATTGAATCTGTAAAATCGTAATATGTACCCAATTTAACGATTTTGGGTACATGCTCATTCGTATATGTACCCAAAATATTGTTTTTGGGTACATATTGATGACATTATGTACCCAATTTGATGAATTTGGCAACATAAAAAAGGAAACTAAATTGGCAAAGATAAAAAAAGATACAAATTTAAGAAAATCAATTCTCCAAGCGGCCATAACAGGCCAGTTGATTAGTAATGTAGAAGGGGAAACTAAAACCGGCAAAGAGCTTTTAGACAAAATTATAGAAGAACGCAACGCAAAACTTCTAGCCCAATGGGAAGAAGCAAAAAAGAAAAACCCAAAAGCCAAAAAGCCCGCTCCAATTGTCCCAAGTGAGATTACAGAAGATGAAATCCCCTTTGAAATTCCTAAAAGCTGGTGTTGGTGTAGATTGGGGGATGTGGCTTTTATTGCAAGAGGTGGGTCTCCCCGTCCAATTAATGAATATCTTACAAATGATTCTGATGGTTATAATTGGATAAAAATAAGCGATACAGATAAAGGTGGAAAATATATTAATTCAACCAAACAAAGAATAAAAAAAGAAGGTCTTTATAAAACACGTTTAATTCATAAAGGGGATTTTCTTCTTACTAATTCAATGAGTTTCGGTCGTCCCTATATTTCTAATATCGAAGGGTGCATTCATGACGGTTGGTTAGTTTTTTCATTTCCAAATAACTGTATTATTTCAGATTTTATTTATCACCTGTTATCATCATCTTTTATTTATAAGCAATTTGCTGATAGTGCAGCAGGAGCTGTAGTTCAGAATTTAAATACTGATAAAGTTATAGAAACAATTCTCCCCCTTCCACCACTTGCCGTGCAAAATGCAATTGTTGCAAAACTTGAAGAAGTGCTGCCATTGGTTGATGCTTACGAAAATGCGGTTCTCCAAAAAGAGGAATTAAAAACCGCTCTTCCAGACAAAGTAAAAAAAGCTATTTTACAAGAGGCAATACAAGGCAAACTCACAAAATCTTGGCGAAAAACTACCACAATAGAAGAAAGTGGCAAACAACTTTTAGATAGAATTATAGAAGAACGCAACGCAAAACTTCTTGCCGATTGGGAAGAAGCAAAAAAGAAAAACCCAAAAGCTAAAAAGCCCGCTCCAATTGTCGCAAGTGAGATTGCAGAAGATGAAATCCCGTTTGAAATACCAGAAAGCTGGTGTTGGTGTAGATTGGGGGATGTATTTTCTACTATGTCTGGATTAGGATATAAAAAAGATGTTCTTGTTGAAAAATCAGAAAAGATGATTCGTGTTCTTAGAGGTGGAAATATTTTAGATACATCATACATTTTCAAACCTGATGATATTATGATATCAGATAAATATGTAAAACCTGAATTATTCTTAAAGAAGAATTATTTAATTACACCAGCTGTAACAAGTTTAGAACATATTGGAAAAATTGGATATGTGGAAAAAGATTATACAGATACCGTAGTTGGAGGATTCGTATTAATGCTAATTCCTCATTATCACAATGAAATCCTTTCAAAGTATTTTTTGTATCTTTTTGGTACTCGTTGGCTTAGAGATATGTGTAAAGAAATTACTAATAAATCTGGACAAGCATTTTATAATTTATCACGTGATAAATTATTACAGTTGCAAATCCCCCTCCCACCACTTGCCGAACAAGAAAAGATTGTAGAAATAATCGAACAGATGTTGCCTTTGTGTGAGAAGTTGGGATGATGAAATGACTTTTGATGAAAGAATAAGAAAAGTAATTTTAGATATTTAAAGAGAATAATATAATATAAAAGCCTTTTTATAGCTAACTTCTGCTTTAAACTTAAAGTATATTTATATGAGACCTTTAAACTCAAAACTATAAGAAATTTTGCATATTCTAAATTTATTATATTGATAAAGCAATTTAATATTATATATCTTAATACCTTGTGTTTTGCTTTTTAAATCAGTTTAATTATTCTAAATTCTAAGCAAGATTTTGCTAAAATTACGCCGATTTAATAAGGATTTATATGGAATTTAAGATAGATAAAATAAGTCAAAACGCTAGGGCTTGTACTATTAAGATGGCTCACGGAGTTGTACAAACTCCAGTATTTATGCCTGTTGGCACACTTGGGGCGATTAAGAGTCTAGATGCAGTTGATATGAGCGAGATTTTAGGAGCTAAGATTATTTTAGCTAATACCTATCATATGTATCTACGCCCCGGAAGTAAGGTGATAAGGGGATTTGGCGGACTTCATGGGTTTAGTAAATTTGGTGGCAATTTCTTAACTGATAGTGGTGGATTTCAAGCTTTTTCTCTATCGCACCGCTCTAAACCAGATGAAAATGGGATTAAATTTAAAAGCCATATAGATGGTAGCCTTCACTACTTCACACCAAAAAGTGTGCTAGATACGCAGTATGATTTGGGTAGTGATATTATGATGATTTTAGATGATTTGGTGGCACTACCAGCGACAAAAGAACGCATAGAGCTAAGCCTAAAACGCACGATAAAATGGGCTAAAGAGGCTGAAATTTATCACAAAAGCCAAAAAAGCAAAGGCATAGGAGTAGATCAAAATCTATTTGGTATAATACAAGGTGGGACTGACTATAACGCTAGAAAAGAGTGCGCTATGGCCTTGTGCGATATGGATTTTGATGGTCTTGCTATAGGTGGGCTAAGCGTGGGTGAATCTAATGAGCAGATGTATGATACAGTAGAGGGCGTAATGCCATATATCGATCCAAATCGCCCAAGATATCTAATGGGCGTTGGTACTCCAGAGGATTTAGTAGAAAATGTAAGCCGTGGTGTGGATATGTTTGATTGCGTGATGCCTACAAGAAATGCTAGAAATGGCACCCTATTTACTAGCTTTGGTAAGTTAAATATCAAAGCAGCGGCCTTTATCAATGATCATGAACCAATAGATAATGAGTGCCAGTGCTACACTTGCAAACGATATAGTCGTGGATATTTAAACCATCTATATAAGGCTAAAGAGCTTACATTTTTTAGGCTTGCGAGTTTGCATAATCTACACTACTATTTAAATTTAATGAAAGAGATGAGAGAGGCTATAATGGCTGATAAGTTTATAGAGTTTAAGATGGAATTTTATGCTAAAAGGGCTTTAACTAAATAGCTAAAGACTATAATTAGAGTATCACTAAAATTTTTAATACTTTTTATAGCTTTTAAAAACTTAATAAAATAGATTTAAATTTAATAGTTTTAAATTTAAATCTATGCAATGCAAGATATACAGAATGCGGTATTTTATATAATCTTATAAATTTTTTAAAATATTTTTATCAATTTGCTCAAATCCTTGATCAAAAAATCCACTATCAGGCTGAGCATAAAACTCATAATCAAAAATCTTAGTTCTTAAGCTATGTAGATATAGTCTTTTTGAGCTACTTTTGGCATATTTTTCATCTCCGACAATGCCAAATCCACTACTTGCTAAATGCACTCTAATCTGATGAGTTCTACCAGTTTCTATATCTATTTTTAGTAGTGATTTTTTACCTTCGACTGCTACTGGAGTGATATGCGTGATAGCTGTTTTGCCACTTTTTAGATCGATTTTGCTAAAGGCTCCAGATTTTGTTTTTATAGTTGTTAGTGGCTGGTTTATAGTAAAGCTTTCACAAACTATACCTTTAACAACTGCAAGATAGGTTTTACCTACCCTATTTTGTGCAAATTCTTTAATAGCACGCTGTTGAAAATCTTCATTTTTATATAGCAAAATCACTCCACTAGTCTCTTTATCTAGACGATTTAAAAGTGGAAATTTAAATATTTCAGCGATCTTTTCACTTGTGATAAAAGGTGGTTTGTTGATTGCTATTATATTTTCATCTTCAAAAATTTTCACTGGTTTGGCTAGTTTTGTTACCTTAAATTTAGCACTCTCTTTTAAAAGTCCTCTAGCAAGCACAAGCCTTTGGCCGCCTACACTTACTAGTCCAGCGTCTATTAACTCCTTGGCTTCGTTGTTTGAAATGCCCTCTTGAATTGCTAGAAGTTTATAAGCCTTTTGCATATTTATCCTTTTATCTCTTTTATTATCTTATCCATATCGCACATATTTATAATTTTTGTGTTTTTTAAATTTGAATTTATCTTTTGCCATACATTATCATATGAACAAAACTCAATCCCGCTTACTGCTTTATATAAATCTTTTTGATTATGGATATACTCTCCGCTTAAAATTTTGCATTTAAATTGAGCTGCCTCTATAGGATTATGCCCTCCAATGCCCTTTTCAAAACTACCACAAAGCACGACAATATCAGCAATTGCATATAAATTAACCAGCTCCCCAAGAGTATCTACAAGAATAATCTGCGAATTTAACCCCATATTATCACTAAATCTCTCAAAGCTTATATTTTTAATACTATCTTTAATAATATTATAAACGCTATCAAATCTCTCAGGATGACGCGGAACTATAAAAAGCTGGTCATTATCCTTAAGAATTAGATTAGCTAATAGATTTTTCTCTTCATTTTCATGTGAACTAGCTATTATTATCACTCTTTTATCTGGTTTTTTATATTGCTTTGATGGCTTTGGTAGATTGGCTGATTTGATATTTCCTACGACTTTGATATTTTTAGCCCCTAGGCTTATTAAGCGATCTTTATCTGTCTGGCTTTGTGCTAAAACTAAATCAACATATTTAAAAAGCCATTTATAATAAAATTTAAATCTTAAATAATTTTTATAACTTTTATCACTAATTCTAGCATTTAAAAGTATAGTTTTAGAGCCGTTTGATTTAGCTACTCTAAATAAATTTAGCCATAATTCTGCTTCAAAAACTATTAAAACATCTGATCTGCTTAACCAAAAAGGCAAAAAGCACTCAAATGGTAAAAACCTACAATCTGCATATCCCTTAGCCTTATCAAATCCAGTTTGGGTAATTACACTTACTCTACAATCTTTTAACTCTTTTACTAAAGGCTCAATAGCACAAGCCTCACCAAAGCTACAAGCATGAAAATGGTATTTAGCAAATTTAGGCTTTGGATTGCGATATAAGAAAAATCTAGCCCTAAGGCTACGGACAAACTTTTGCTTAAAACTTAAAAGCCATAAAAATGGCGAGCAAATTCCGAGCAAAAGTGCCGTACATAGAGTATAAATCACTCCTCAATAGTCTCTTTATATAAGATTCTACCACAATGTGGACAAGTTGTGATATCTTCACTTTTAATAATATGAGCATATGTTTTATCATTAATTTTCATAAAGCAACCATAACACGCCTGCTTTCTAACTGGTACAACTGCTGTATTTTTTGCCCATTTACGAATTTTTTCATAAAATGTAAGTACTTTTTGATTCATATCAGCTAGCAACTTCTCTTTTTGATCATAAATCTTGCTTCTTTCATTTTCAATAGCTTTTAACTCATCAGCTACTTCGCTATTTAAGCTATCTAATGCACTTTGAGCATTAGATTTTTTCTGTTCTAGTTCAGTTTTTAACTCATTTTTGCTATCTATTATTCTCTCAAGTCTGCCAATCTCTTCATTAGCTGCTTCAAGTTGATCTTTTGCTAGATCCTCTTCTAAATTTAGAGCTTTTATCTCTTTTTCGCTTTTGACAGTTGAAGATTTTTTGCTAATATCTTTGATTTTGGCATTAAATTCATTAATATGAGAATTTGTATTAGCAATTTGTGCCTTTAACTCTGATATTTCTGTATCAACTTTTTCTATATTTTCATCTATAGTTGTTATTTCATCTTTTTTAAGTTGTAAATTTCTATTAATACTCTCAATTCTTGGTGCGTAATTATCTATTTTTTGGTCGATTTGTGATAAATTCACAAGTTGTTGTAAATACTTATTCATTGATTTCCTTTGGTTATCTATATTCAAATGGGTTTATTGAATTTGTGATTGTAGCAAAAACTTTAAACTTTTGCAAGTTTAGCGCCAAAGACTCCCCAAAATACCGCTCACTTTCAAAATGATTAATATCAATCAAACTAAGTGAATTTTCATAAGATTGAAGTGCTGTATGATATTTAAAATCTCCGCTTAAAAAACAATCGGCTTTAAAACTACCAATTAGCTCACTTCCACTTCCAGTACAAATGGCTGCTGTTTTGATAAAATCACATCCTTTAACTACTCTTATAGTAGTTAAATTTAATTTGGATTTTATATCAGTTACAAACTCTTCAAAGCTCTTATTTACCTCAAATTTAAACACAAATTCACTATCTTGTTCATAATTTTTATAGCCTAAAACCTCACTTAATACAAATTTATTCAAAACCACTTTATCATAATTAGTATGCATAGAGATTAAGCTAATATCCTTTTTAATCATATCTTTGATTAAATTTGCTGGATATTCACTGCTATTAATGCTTTTTAAACCTTTAAAAATTAACGGATGATGTGTTATAAAAAGTGTTCTAGGCTTAGCATGAGCTATAAGTGAACTATCTAAATCAAGACTTAAAGTAATACTATCAAACTCATCATTCATACTACCTATTATAAGTCCAGAATTATCCCAACTCTCTTGTAAATCAAATGGCGCTATGCTATCAAGCATAGCATAAATTTCAGATATTTTCACCTATTTTAAACTCTCTTTATAAGCTAATGCGCAGCCTTTAGCTAGTTCTCTAATTTTTAAAATATAGTCTTGCCTTTGTGTAACGCTAATTGCTCCACGTGCATCAAGTACATTAAATGTATGCGCTGCAAGCATACAATAATCATATGCTGGAAGTGCTAATCCATGCTCTAAAATCGCCTTACACTCATTAGAGTAAGATTCAAACCACTCAAATAATTTAGTAGTATCAGCTATTTCAAAATTATATTTGCTAAATTCAAATTCACCTTGCTTATGCACATCGCCATATGTTACTATATTGCCATCATGATCATCCCATATGATATCATATACGCTATCTTTATCTTGCAAATACATAGCTAAGCGTTCAATTCCATATGTTACTTCAGCGCTTATTAATTCGCACGGAATTCCGCCGACTTGTTGAAAATATGTAAATTGAGTTACTTCCATACCATCTAACCAAACTTCCCAACCTAAACCCCACGCACCAAGAGTTGGGCTCTCCCAGTTGTCTTCTACAAATCTTATATCATGCTTTTTAAGATCAAGGCCAAGTCTTTCAAGGCTTTTTAAATATAGCTCTTGAATATTTTTTGGACTTGGTTTCATTATTACTTGAAACTGATAGTAGCTTCCAAGTCTATTTGGATTTTCGCCATATCTACCATCTGTTGGACGGCGAGATGGAGCTACATAGGCTACATTCCATGGTTTATCACCTAATGAACGTAAAAATGTTGCTTGGTGATAGGTTCCAGCGCCAGCTGGCATATCGTATGGTTGAACGACAATACAGCCTTGCTCATTCCAGTATTGTTGCAAGGTTAAAATTATCTGACTAAATGTCATGAATTTCCTTTATTATTAAAATTCTCTATGGCCTTATTCCACATCAACTTATATTTACGCTTTAAAAATTCAACCTCTTCTTGAGCATTTTTAAGCTGAGTAGTAAGCGTCTCAACCGTCTTTCTATCCTCATCATATAACTCTTGCATAGAATAAAGCGCTTCTTTTAAAAATTGATTTTCATTTCTAAGCACATCTAATGTTTCATCTTTAGCATCTAGGACTTTTTCGTGTAAATTTAAAATCGTTCCAATTGTCTTTTCGACAAAGCTCTCACCTGGTAAAGTATGTTGCTCAGTACTAGCAACTATCTCACCATTGTGCGCTGGTACAACACTCATTGTGCCTTCATTAGCCTCTATATATATTATATCATTATCTATTTTTGTATTTAATGCACCACGCTCAATCATACCATCAACAACTTCACGCTTTAGATGTACTAGCTGACAAAACTCATCAATGGCTAGATATGTTTTCATTTAGCACCACCTAATAAAACTTCGATTTTTTTAGAATCCATTTCAAGTGATTTAGCCTGTTTTTCTCTATCTTCTTTTAGTTTTAAAGCCAAATTTTCATCACTTAGAGCTAAAATTTGCATTGCTAAATATGCTGCATTTTTAGCTCCAGCCTTGCCAATTGCTAGAGTTGCTACTGGCATACCAGCTGGCATTTGAACAGTTGAATATAGCGCATCTACGCCATTTACTGCTGAACCTCCCATTGGCACACCAATCACTGGCTTTAGACTATAAGCAGCAACTGCACCGGCTAAATGAGCTGCCATACCCGCTGCACAGATAAATACTGCTGCGCCTCTAGCATCGGCATCTTGGACATATTGATGAGTTCTAGTTGGGCTTCTGTGAGCTGAACTGATAATCATCTCATATTTTACATCAAATTCTTCTAAGATTTTAGCTGTTTCGCTTACAATCTCGTAGTCGCTTTTGCTACCCATTATAATGCTTACAAATTTCATCTACTCTCCTTCTATAATCTCTTTACGCAAAAAGCTAAATTCTGGCAAGTTTGCAGGGAGATTGATCTCGTTTTCATTTCCGCTATGAATTTCATCAAATTCCTTACCTTTAGTACTTACTAGCTTTTTAAATTTAACATAATACTTATTATCATCTTTTTTATAGATGGCACCAATCTCATTTTCTACACTATCTATCACTGCATTTACAGGAGCAAAAATCTCATACTCATACTTTGTATCAATTTTAAATTTAGTCTTAAAACTTTTACCATCTAGACTAATAGCATGAACTTGATGCGTACCCTCTTCTATACTAGTAGTATGGTTTTGCGTGTCATCTCTCTCATATGGTTTATGAATAAGATAACCATCGCTAAATCCACGATTTTTAAGTGTATTTAACTCTGCAGCATAAATTTCTGGATTAAATTTACCAGCAATTGCATCATCAATAGCCATTCTATAGGCTTTTGTAGCGCAAGCTGCGTAGTATTCGCTTTTTGTTCGACCTTCAATTTTTAGGCTATCTACAGCACCGGTTTGAAGAATTCGCTCTATATGCTTACTTAAATTTAGATCTTTGGAATTCATTATATGCGTGCCATACTCATCCTCTTCTAAACGAAATAAAGCTCCATTTTCAGGACTTTTAGCATATAATTCATAGTTAAATCTACAATCATTAGCACAACTTCCACGATTACTTAATCTACCGCTTTGGACAGCCGAAACCAAACACCTACCAGAGTATGCAAAACACATCGAGCCATGACAAAATATCTCTAATTCTAGGCTTGGAATCATCTCTTTAATTAATACAGCATCTTTTAAGCTCATCTCACGAGCTGCTACTATTCTACTAGCGCCCATTTCATGATAAATTTGAGCATCTAGATAATTCATTACATTTGCTTGAGTAGATAGATGTATCTCTATATTTGGAGCGATCTCTTTAGCAAGTTTCATAACCCCAGGCGTAGCGATTATAAAGGCATCAACGCCAAATTCGCTAATTGTTTTGATATGTTTTTTAAGGTTATCAAGCTGAGTATTATATGGAAAACCATTTATCGTGGCATAAAATTTGGCTCCACTTTTATGCGCTAGTCTAACACCCTCTTCAAAACTTTCAAGATCAAATTCCTTTGCACTTCTTTGACGCAAAGAGAAATTACCCACACTCGCATACACAGCATCTGCACCATAAGCTAGAGCAATTTGAAGTTTGGTTAAATTTCCAGCTGGGCTTAAAAGTTCTGGCTTTTTCACTTTTTACCCAATGAGTTGATTAAAGCTTCTATATCAGCATTACTTACAACATCTTCAGTTGTTGTATCGCCCTCAATATGCATAGCTGAACCAACACGTTTTTCATCATCAATTTTACCTTCAAATAGGCTATTCATATATTTACTTAGCGCACGCATTACATTGATAACTCTTTCTATTTTTTGACGATGAATATCTTGATATTGCATCATATCCATCGTCATCATAATTTCATCTTGTCCCATTTGAACATTGCTTATAATACTATCTATTTTATTGTCTAGATTTTTATTAAGCTCTAAAAGTTCGCTAAATGTTTGAACATTTGGAAATTTTTCATGCAAAATTTCAAAAACCTCTATATTTCTTGCAATGCAAGTTTTAGCATCATTTGATGTGTTTTCTGCATCTAGACAAAATCCACTAATAGTTTCAAGCTTATCAAACATCTCAGTGGCTTTTTTTTCAGAATCCTTTGTAACATCATCTAGTTGATTAACGACTTTATGATCATCTGTCGGTGGTGGTGGTGGCCACGCACTTATTGAACTTACTCTATAGTTATCGTGCGTAACGACATGGCCGCTATTTTGAACCACAGCATCAGCATCTTCGGTTAAATCTGGCTCATCAAGACTAGTATCGCTTACATTATCTGTATTTGTATTATCTACACTGCTAGTTAAATCGCTTAAATCTTCAGCCATTAAAGCATCTAATTCTTCTTGTGTCATAAGATCTCCTTAGGAACGTAATTGCGTGATTGTATCTAAATTTAGATAAATTTTGCTTTACATTACAAAAAATCATTTAATATTTCAAAAAATATTTTTAAATTTTGCTAACTTTAAGGAATCATTTTGTATAATTCCGATTCTTAACTTAATTTAGTGCGCTCTTAGCTCAGCTGGATAGAGCATTTGATTGCGGTTCAAAAGGTCAGAGATTCGAATTCTCTAGGGCGCACCACTATTTAATAATCATTGATTCAATTTAAATTTAATCTTTTATTTTATATAATTCTTCTATTAATTTTGTATTTTTTAAGGATTTTTTCATGATCGTAGATCTACACAATCATACTCCACTATGCAATCACGCAACAGGTACTCCAATAGATTATGCCAAAGCTGCTTTTAATCAAGGGTGTAAATTTTATGGATTTAGCGACCATGCACCAATGAATTTTGACCAAAAATATAGAATGAGCTTTAAGGATATGGATGACTATAAAGAGGCAATTGAGATGCTTAAGGCTGAATTCAAAGGCAAAATGGAGATATTATTTGGTTATGAGGTTGATTATTTACCTGGATTTATAGATGATAGAGTCTTAAATGCTAATGTAGATTATCTAATTGGTTCGGTACATTTTTTAAATGGTTGGGGATTTGATAATCCTGAGTTTATTGGAGAGTATAAAAATAGAGATATTGATCAAATTTATATTGATTATTTTGACGCTATTAAAATAATGGCAAAATTTGGCAAATTTGATATTGTTGGTCATATTGATCTTATCAAGGTATTTAACTATAAGCCAAAAACAGATATAAGAATTATCGCTAAAGATGCTTTAAATGAGATCAAAAAAAGCGGTATGACAGTAGAACTAAATAGTGCTGGTCTTCGCAAACCAGTAGGCGAAATTTACCCCGGAGATGAGATATTAGAGATGATAGCTCAAATGGGGATTGATATCACTCTTTCAAGCGATGCACACTCTGTAGAGCAAGTTGGTTTAAATATGGATAAAACTATACAAAAAGCTAAAAAATTTGGCTATAATGAGGTTGCGATATATCAAAATCGTGATAAAAAGATGATAAAAATTTAAAATAGTATGGATTTCAATATAAATTTAAAATTAAAATTGATATTTTATGCTATAATTTCAAAATTTTAATTTTTAAGGAGTTTGCCTATGGGTAGATTTGTTAATAGCGTTGATGAATTTTTTGAATATTGTGATGAAAATGAAGTTAAATTTGTAGATTTTCGCTTTACTGATCTTAAAGGAACATGGCACCATGTATCATATAATATAAAAGCAATTAATAAAGATTCTTTTAATGGAATTCCATTTGATGGTAGCTCGATTGATGCTTGGCAGCCTATACATAAATCAGATATGATGCTTATACCTGATGTTGAGACTGCGTTTTTAGATCCATTTACTGCTGATACAACTATCATTGTAATATGCGATGTTTATGATATTTATAAAAATGATCTATATGAGAAGTGCCCTCGCTCAATTGCTAAAAAGGCCATGCAACACTTAAAAGAGAGCGGAATTGGTGATGTAGCGTATTTCGGGCCTGAAAATGAGTTTTTTGTCTTTGATAATGTCAGAATTATAGACAAACAAAACTGCGCAATGTATGAAGTAGATACCGAAGAAGGCGAATGGAATGATGCTAAAGACTATAAAGATGGTTATAATAGCGGCCACCGCCCAAGAGCTCAAGGTGGATACTATCCAGTCCAGCCGATTGACTCAATGGTGGATTTAAGGGCTGAGATGGTAAATGTATTGGAGCAAGTTGGTCTTGAAACCTTTGTTGTTCATCATGAAGTCGCTCAAGGCCAAGGCGAAATCGGTGTGAAATTTGGAACATTAGTAGAAGCTGCTGATAATGTGCAAATTTATAAATATATAGTCAAAATGGTAGCTCATTTAAATGGCAAAACGGCTACATTTATGCCAAAACCTCTATATGGCGACAATGGTAGTGGTATGCATGTCCATCAAAGTATATGGAAAGATGGCAAAAATCTATTCTATAAAGCTGGAACATATGCTAATCTAAGCGATATGGCTAGATGGTATATCGGTGGCGTATTAAGACATGCTAGAAGTGTAGCTGCATTTACTAATCCAAGCACAAATAGCTACAAAAGATTAATTCCTGGCTTTGAAGCACCAAGCATTCTTACATACTCTTGCCAAAATAGAAGTGCTAGTTGTAGGATTCCTTACGGCTCTGGTGAAAAGAGTGTAAGAGCTGAGTTTAGATTTCCTGATAGCACCGCTTGTCCATATCTAGCATTTGCAGCTATGTTAATGGCAGGACTTGATGGTATCAAAAACAAAATTGAGCCAGTAGGGCCAATGGATGAGGATCTATTTGAGCTAACTCTTGATGAAATTAGAGAGCGTGGAATTGAGCAGCTACCTCATACACTAAGAGGAAGTCTAGAAGCTGTAATCCGTGATAATAAATACTTAAGCGCTATAATGACAGATCACTTTATAGAGACTTATCAACACTATAAATTTGAGACTCAAGTATGGCCATATGAGCAACGCCCTACTCCGTTTGAGTTTAAAACTGTATATTCTTGCTAACATACCACCCTTGGGAAAAGCTCAAGGGTGATTTTATACTATAACTTTAAAATCTGACTACTTTTAAGAAAATTAATTGGAATAGATAATAAATTTCTAAATTGTTTTTTAGTCAAGGTTAATTCTTTTTCACCTTTAAAATTTGATTTTACATTTTTAAACTGAATAAGTATTCTAAAAACAGATTTTGAATACTTGCTTTTAATACCACAAAATTCATGTAGATTAAAATATAAGTATCTACTAAAACTAAATAAAAATTCTTTAGCCATTTTATTTACTTCTAATGACAATATTTGCTTATTTCTATAAGCCTTTATCGAAGTAAAAAACATATTAAAGTCCGAAGCAGTAAAGCTCTCTGGAAATACTAAAGTCATATTCATTTCATTTGCATATGACAAATCACCTTTTTCAACTTCTATTTTCATTATAAATTCCTTAATAAATTTTTTTAATAATATATCTTATTATTAAGAGAATTAAAAAAATTAAAAGCCGTTTAATCAACATTTAAATATTTTTTTAAAGTTTGTAAAATTTATAAAAAAAAGAATGTAAAAAATGTAAAACAAAAGCTATTATTTTGATTTTGCTAAAAATACTCTCAAACATCGCTAAAATTAAAGTTTAAGCTATATTAGATTAAATACTTCTTTACATAATAGCTTATAATATGAGACAACATCAAAACTAAATATTAATATTAGATTATATAAAATCATCCAATAAATTTAAATGATTTTATATAATATCTATCTTAAAAAAATTATTTATTCATCAAATTTAGAAGCGCTTTGAATTTTACTCTTTGTATTTTCTAATGAATGGTTTTCTATAATTGCAATTATCCCTTTTAACAACCTAATCGAAGCATCGATCTCAACCTTTCTAGTAGAAATGCTCTCAATATTTGCCCCTACACTTACGCCCTTAGCTAAGCCATATTTATATAAAAACTCAAACATATCAAGGCTAAGCTTGACTGAGCTCTCTAGTGCATCATCACTATCAAAAATCCTATGTCGTGATAACTCGCTAACTGAAATACCAAGCCACTGCATAAATTCAAAAGTCTTTATATTACCACACGGTGTAAATGTGAATATAATTGGAGTATTTCTAATTCCTAAGGCGGCAAAATCATCTAAAAATCTCTTTGCAGTTTCAATATCATAAACAGCCTGTGTAATAAAAAACTCACAACCCTTAACACGCTTAGATGCCACACGCAAATCTTCATCGTGTTTTTTAGTGTGTCTCTCAGGAATGCATATACCACCAAGTGTTAGATCGTTGGCGATCTCTTTTTTCATCTTATATGCATCATTTAGACTAAGCTTTGGCGTATCAATAGCCGAACTAGCCCCCACAAATACACTAATTGCATCGCTATGAGTTTGTAAAAACTCTTTAAATTCGGCCTCATTATAGTTACCTATAGCCTTATAAATTACAGCTTCATATCGATTTTGCAAATAATCTTTAGCATAAATTTCAGGCTTTATTGTATGGACAAACTCAAATGTTCTATTGCTAGAGTTGCGATTACTCTCATCTTGAAGGTCGTATATTACAAGACCATCTATCTTTATACCATCAAGCCTACTAAGTTGTCTAAGTGCTATCTCTTTAGCCTCATCATGACTTAAGCTAATCTTAGGCGGTGTAAGACCATATAGAACAATTCCAGATTTACCTTGTTTTATCTTATTTTTTAGCATATGACTCCAAATTTACTTAAGAGAGCCAACCGAAGTTAGCTCTATAAATAAATTAACTCATACGAATGATTTTGACTGCTTTTACCATATTTTCTAGGCTTGGTTTTACCTCTGGCCATTTGCGAGTTTTTAGCCCACAATCTGGATTAATCCATAGTTGAGATTTAGGTAAAACTTCTAATAAAGCATTGATCTGTGCAGCAATCTCTTCAACTGTAGGAATTCTAGGACTATGGATGTCATAGACACCTGGGCCTACTTCTTGTTTATAGCCTACAGATTTAAAGATTTTTAGAAGTTCATTACCACTTCTTGCTGTTTCAATGCTAATTACATCGGCATCCATTGCTTCTATTGTTTTAATAATATCGTTAAATTCAGAATAGCACATATGTGTGTGAATTTGAGTAGAAGCATTAGCAGCGCAAACGCTTAGCTTAAAACAATCAACTGCGAATTTTTCATATGCTGGGATATTTTCTTTACGAAGTGGATATCCCTCTTTAAATGCTGCTTCATCAACTTGAATGATCTTAATACCAGCTTTTTGCAAGTCATCTATCTCATCATATATACAAAGTGCAAGCTCTTTAGCTATCTCACTTCTTGGCTTATCATCTCTTACAAAGCTCCAGTTAAGTATAGTTACAGGGCCTGTTAGCATACCTTTCATTATTTTTGATGTGCGACTTTGAGCATATGTAATCCAATCAACTGTCATAGGTGCTGGGCGGCTTACATCGCCAAATAGAAGTGGTGGCTTAACGCATCTACTACCATAGCTTTGAACCCAACCATTAGCACTGAATGCGTAGCCTTTTAGCTGTTCGCCAAAATACTCAACCATATCATTTCTCTCAGGCTCACCATGGACTAATACATCCAATCCGCACTCTTCTTGGAATTTGATACAATCATCAATATATTTTTTAATCTCACTCTCATATGACTCTTTTGTGATTAGAGATTTTTTATATGCGTTGCGAACTTGGCGAAGCTCTGGAGTTTGAGGGAAGCTACCAATTGTTGTAGTAGGAAGTTCAGGTAGATTAAAGGTGGCTTTTTGAATTTTAATACGCTCTTCATATGCTGTATCTCTATCAAATTTAGTTAGAGATTTTACTCTATTTTGAACATTTATATCATTGATTAACTCTGAAGTTTTTCTTGAAGCAATTGCTGAGCGATTAGCCTCAATCAATGAGCTACCAATCTCACAAAAATCACCACCATTTACCAATTTTTTAAGAAGTCTAAGCTCTGTAAGCTTTTCAACACCAAATGCTAACCACTCTTTTATACTTAAATTCTCTTCATATTTTAAAGTATATGGCACATGTAAAAGTGAGCATGAAGTACCGATATATAGGCGTTCATCTGGGATAAATGCTTTGATTTTATTTACAATTTCAGCTTTAGCATCTAGATTGCTTACCCATACATTTCTACCATCTATTAATCCAGCAAAAAGCACTTTATCGCTATTTGATAGTAGTTTTAGAGCCTCTTCTTGGCAAGCTGCATGGACAAAATCCAAGCCTATAGCCCAAATTTTACTCTTTACTACTTGAGCTACAGCTTCGTTTGCATGCTCAAAATATGTCATAAATATGATTTTAACATTATCTGCAACACTTGCAAGCGTGTCATAGATAGGTACAATTTTGCTAGCTAACTCAGCTGCTCTATCTGTTACAAATATTGGCTCATCTATTTGAATAATAATCTCATTATCAAGCTTTGAAAGTTCAGCAATTAGCTTTACATACTCACTACTTAAAGCATCTAAATGATCAAGTGCATTGCTACCATCTGTTGTTTTACTAAGGGCTAAGAATGTTATAGGGCCAATTAAATTTATTTTTGCATTTTTTACACCAGCTTCTTTTGCCTCTTTATATTCAGCAACAATCTTGCTGCTATCTAGATTAAATTTAACATCACGACTAAGTTCAGGAACTATATAATGATAGTTTGTGTTAAACCATTTTGTCATCTCCATAGCTACGCTATTTGCATTTCCTCTAGCCATTGAGAAATATAAATCATAGCCGCTAAGTCCAGCAAAGCGCGGAGGAATCGCACCAAAAGTTACAATATTATCAAGCATTAAATCATAATATGAAAAATCATTTACGCTAATCAAATCTACTTTTGCGTCTATTTGATAATTCCAATGGCGTTTTTTTAACTCAGTAGCTACTTTTTCTACTTCACCAAAGCTAGTTTTACCAGCCCAAAAACTCTCAAGAGCAAATTTAAGCTCTCTTTGCTCGCCAATTCTTGGAAATCCTGTTACGAAACTTTTTGACATTTTATTATCCTTTTATGTATTTTTAAATTTATTTGATCTGGCTGTATGAATGGCACATTTCAAACAAAACAAGTGGCGGTTGAAGTCCATGAAATCTATAAAATTGACTAAAATCACTACAATAGAAATTTTTTAGCTTTAATAGAGTTATACGTGTTTTTCGCTTAAATATACAATTGCAATGCACTGGAAAAGTGACCACAAAAGCCAAATAGGATATAGCATTAACAAATGAAAGCTGTAATCTAGCTAAAAATGTAAATTTATCACTATTTAAAGCTTTAGAAATAGCACGGTAAGCAAGTACGCATGGGACAGCTCATAGCCTTTATATCCTTAAAAAATTTAAAATTTGGCGGGAATTTTAGCAAAAATCTTATAAATACTAGCTGAAATAGCCCTGATAAAGCAAGGGCTATTAACTCTCTTTAAAGAGTTTTGAAGCTAAGATTTGAACCTTATCTTGGTCGCTAGATTTTTTCATTGTTTTGAAAATTTTATTTAGATAACCTTCAAAAAACTCTTGATTATTTACTACTTTTTCGCCTTCAGATTTTATTATGCTGTGATACTCCCCATCACTACCTAGCTCAAATGCCAACTCATTATCTTGAACTTGCAAGCGTAGTATTTCACCCAATTTACCTTGAGATACCGGATCAGTAATTGGAGTCATCAACTCTAATCTACGCTCAAGATTTCTTGGCATCCAATCAGCACTACTTATATAAAATTTAGGATTAGCGTGTTTAAAATAGAATATTCTAGCATGTTCAAGGTATTTACCGATTATCGATCTAACCTTGATATTTTCGCTCATTCCAGGCACACCAGGGCGCAAACAGCAGATACCACGTATTATTAAATTTATCTGTACACCAGCGTTACTAGCTTCATATAGTGCCTTGATAACATCGCTATCTACTAGCGCATTCATCTTAGCTATGATTCTGCCATCACTACCCATTTTGGCTTCGTTTTTAATCATTGCAATCACACGCTCTTTAATCTGCATTGGTGACATTGACAATCCATTTAAGCGGCGATTTTTACTAAAGCCTGATAAAATATGAAAAAATGTTGTGGTATCTTTTGCCACATCGGCTCTAGAGGTAAAGTAGCTTACATCGGTATAAATCTTAGCACTACTACCATTATAATTACCGGTACCTAAATGAATGTAGAAATTTAGCTTATCCCCTACTTGACGAATAACTTGACTAACCTTTGCATGCACCTTAAACCCTGTAATACCATATATTACATGTGCACCAGCATTTTCTAGTGCTTTTGCCCAATGAAGGTTATTTTCCTCATCAAATCTTGCTTTTAATTCAACCATTACAGTAACTTGCTTGCCTTCATTAGCAGCATCTATTAATGCTTGAATTATAGCTGAGTTTTTCTCCACTCTATATAAGGTCATTCTAATTGATATAACCTTTGGATCTTTAGCTGCCTCTCTAATAAACTGCGTAACAGGATCAAAGCTCTCATATGGATGAAATAATAACACATCTTCTTTATCGATAGCATCAAACATAGAAATATTTTGCCCAAATGGCGGTAAAGTCTTTGGTGTGTATGGCGGAAGTAGTAAATGAGAAAATTCCTTATCCCCAATAATTTGCCAAAGCGCTCCAAGTGTTAGTGGAATATTATATTCATAAATATCTTTATAAAAGATTTTCATATGTAAATTTAGAAAATCTAAAATCTCAGGATCGCATCCAGAATCTATTTGAAGTCTAACGAATGCCCCTTTTCTACGAAGCTTAAGCCCCTGCTCTAAAATCATCATAAAATCATCGGCTTCTTCTTCTTCAATTACCATATCAGCATTTCTAGTAACCCTAAACGCACAGCTACTAAGCAATCTATAACCCGGAAATATCTCTTCAGCGTGCCTATGAACTATACTCTCAATTGGCACATAAATTCCATCACCAGCATAATAAAATCTAGGTAAAACTCTACTAATTCTAATCATACCAAACTTAATAATCTCAGGGTGAGCATCATCACAAAGTTTAACTGCCAAAGCAAAGCTAAGGTTATTAAGATGCGGAAATGGATGTGTAGGATCAACAGCAATTGGCACAATAACAGGTAAAATATTGGAGAAAAAATATTCATCTGCTCTAGATTTTACCTCGTCACTTAACTCTTCATAATTTTGGATAAATAATCCATGTCCTGCAAGCTTGCTAACTGTATCTTTATAGTAATTTTCTAGTATCTCTTGTTCATCTTTTAGGTATTTTCTAATCTCTCTTAACTGATCTAGTGGAGTCATCTCATCACTACCACTCACTACTATACCAGCAGCAAATAACTGCTTAAGCCCAGCTATCCTAATCATATAAAATTCATCTAAATTTGTACAATATATCGCTATAAATTTCAGCTTTTCTAATAGCGGAAGATCTTTGTTACATTGTGCTAAAACTCTAGAATTAAATCTAAGCCAAGATAGCTCACGATTGATAAACATATCTTTATTTTCCATCTATTGATCCTTCTTACTATTTTTATTACCAAATTCACGCAAAAATCTAGCTTGAGTTTTAAACCACTCTTTAAGCTCCATAAGTGGATACCCGCCATACTCTTTAGAGCCTTCAATACTCTTTGATACAGCACCACGCCCAGCAATCTTAGCAAAATCACCTATGCTTAGATGCCCTGCGGTTCCACTTTGACCGCCCATTATTACATTGCGACCAAGCTTTGTGCTACCTGCTAAACCAACTTGAGAGACCAAGATACTGCCATAGCCGATTTCGCAGTTGTGGCCTATTTGAACTAGGTTATCAATTTTTGAGTATTTACGCACAATCGTCGGCTCAAAAACTCCCCTATCTATCGTGGTACAAGCGCCAATTTCTACGCAATCTTCTAAGATCACCCATCCATTGTGATATATCTTAATGTGTTCGCCAGTTTTGGTATGTGCGTAGCCAAAACCATCGCTACCGATGACTGAATTTGCGTTAATTATACACTCATTGCCTATTACGCTATCAGCATAGATTGTAACATTTGGGTGGATTATACAATCACTGCCGATTGTTACATTATCACCTATATATGCTCCGGGCATTATTAGGCTATTTTTGCCTATAGTTACGCCACTTCCTATATAGGCATTTGGCATTATAGTTACGCTCTCATCTATATTTGATGGTTTGAATTCTCTAATCAATGGCTTTGAGAAGTGCTTTGATAAGATGGCAAAGGCAAGATGTGGATTTTCTACCACAACCGCCCTACTCTTTACTATATCCACCATATCTTTACTCACTAACACGGCACCAGCCTTGCAATCAGCTAGATATTTTGTATTTTTAGGTGAATCGCAATAGCTCATTTGAGCCCTTTGAGCTAACGCCAAGGAGCTAAGAGAGACAATCTCGATATCATCACCGCTAAATTCTAATCCCAAAATAGAGTAAATTTGACTTAATTTCATTATACTTCCATCATTACTGAGCCGCTTCGGACTATTTGTATTGGGTTATATTTTTTCATAACTTTAATAAAACAATCAATTCTAGCAGAGTTATCACAGCCCATTACTATTATGTATTGTTCATTTGCGTTAGCTACTATAGCGTTATATGATTTGAGTATCGCATCAAGTCCGCTAAAATCCTCATTTAGCGAAATTTTGATAAGCGCCATCTCTTTTTCTACATATTCGCCACTATCATCTATAACTTTATAAGTTGGTATGAGTTTGTGAAGTTGCTTAACTATCTGCTCAAATACCCTAGCATCGCCACTTGTGGTGATCGTAACTCTAGAAAATTCACTCTCTGGCACAGGAGCTACAGTCAAAGAGTCTATATTGTACCCACGCCCTGAAAATAGCCCAACTATACGGCTTAAAACCCCGTGTTCATTTAATACAATTGCAGAAATAACCCTTCTCATTCTCACTCCAATATCATATTATAAATAGCCGCACCGGCTGGCACCATAGGCAATACATTTTCAAATCTATCTATCTTAACCTCAATCACACTCACGCACTCACACTCTAAAGCGGCATTTAAAGCAGATTCAAATTCGCTCTTTGTAGTAGCTACAAATCCCTTACCACCAAAGCCTTCGCAAATTTTGACAAAATCAGGCTGAATGCTAAGATCGGTATTAGAGTATCTCTCATCGTAAAAAAATGTTTGCCACTGACGCACCATACCTAAGAAATTATTATTTAAGATTATATTTATCACTCGTTTTTTGTTTGCTAATAAGGTCATTAGCTCTTGAATATTCATCAAAAATCCGCCATCACCACTAACAGCAATAACAGGCGCATCACTAGCCCAAGCAGCCCCCATCGCAGCTGGAAGTCCATATCCCATAGTACCTAAACCACCACTTGTAAGTAGCTGTCTAGGGCGATTAAATGGGAAAAATTGCGCAACCCACATTTGGTGTTGGCCGACATCTGTGGCGATTATGCTCTCTTTTGGCAAAATTTCCCCCATTTTTTCTATTACCCATTGAGGCTTTAAGACTTCATCGCTATCTTTATAATTAAGCGGGTGAAGCTTTTTGTAAATTTCGATCTGATCTCTCCAAGCGCTAAATTCATCGCCATTTAAATTTATCTTCTCATTTAATTCTATCATTACATTTTTCAAATCACCAACAATAGGATAATCTACTTTGACAATTTTACCAATGCTACTTGGGTCTATATCTATATGTATGATTTTGGCATTTTTGGCAAATTCGCTTAGTTTGCCTGTAACTCTATCATCAAATCTAGCCCCAAGACAGATGATCAGATCAGCCTCGCTTAATGCCATATTTGCAGCGTAGCTACCATGCATACCAACCATAGCTAAATTTAAAGGATTAACAGGGGTTAAAACTCCAAGTGCCATTAGTGTCTCTACTGCTGGAATTTGGGTCTTTTGGATAAATTTTCTAATCTCATCACTAGCTCCGCTACTTACAGCGCCACCGCCTATATAGGCTATTGGTTTTTTAGATGCCATAATGACTTCACAGGCCTTTTTAATCTGATTTGGATGGCCTTTTGTGGTTGGCTTATATGTTTTCATCTTTATCTCGCTAGGATACTCAAAATCGCCAATAGCAGCCGTTACATCCTTAGGTATATCTACATGGACTGGGCCTGGGCGGCCACTTCTTGCTATATAAAAAGCTTGCTTTAAGATAAGTGGCAACTCTTCAATACTTTTGACTAAAAAATTATGCTTCACACAAGGCCTTGATATGCCTACGGCGTCAATCTCTTGAAATGCGTCTGTGCCGATTAATGGTAGGCCAACTTGACCGCTAATTAAAACTAATGGGATTGAATCAGCATACGCCGTAGCTAGACCGGTTATAGCATTTGTAAATCCTGGACCGCTAGTTACAAATGCCACGCCGACTTCGCCACTAACTCTTGCGTAGCCATCGGCTGCATGTAGGGCTGCTTGTTCATGGCGAGTTAAAATATGGGTGAAATACTCTTGTTTATATGTCTCATCATAGATATTTAATGCTGCGCCACCAGGATAACCAAAAACAACACTAACACCTTCATGTTTTAGCGCTTCGCTTATCATTTGCGAGCCATTTAGCTTTTTCATATTTTTACCTTTAATTAAAATTCTTTGATTATAGCATTAAATTTTAATCATAAAGTTTAAAAATATGAATTTTAGTTAAATAAAATTTCTAAATGTATCGAATTTACACAGTTAGCCTATGTTTTTTATAACTTCGTTAGCGTTTTTACAATTTATCTCACCTAGAATTTGGATATCTCTACCCCAAGTTACATTTATATATTTTATATTTGCGTTTTTAGCCGCCATAGAATCCTTATAGCTATCACCAATAAAAATGGCTCGTTTACCAAGGCTATCCATAATCAAATTTAACATATTAGGGGCTGGCTTGCATGGAACTTTATTACTAGCACCTATAATCATCTTAAATTTATCTAGAATTTTAGCATTTTTTAAGATTATCTCTAGACTAGAATTAGGTGCATTAGATGCTACTGCCATAGCATAATTTTTATCCTCGCAATACTCCATAACTGCCATAGCCTCATCATATACTTTAGCATGTAAAAAGTAATTTTTTTGATACTCATCTTCAAAGATTTTCATCATATTATTACTGATTTTATCAACACCATAAAACTCTATCATATAATTTTTTGCCGGATTGTTGATAACTTCGATAATATAACTATAACTAAGCGGAGTTAAATTTAACCCTAAGCGCATATAATTAATAGTCTCACAAATAGCTTGCGTGCTATTAATTAGCGTTCCATCCATATCAAAAATTATAACTTTACTCATAAACATGACCTTTATGCTTATCTTTTTTATAGCTTTTTGAATTTTTGAGCTTTTGAAGTGAATTAGCAGCCTTTAAAAGCATCGCCTTATCATCTATAGCAATGACTAAATTTACAAATTCACAAAGTGATTTTGCATATGGTTGATCAAGATAAACTGGCTCTATTTTAACTAAAATTTCTGCATTTTTTTCTACTAGCGTGCGAAATTTAATACTATCATAGTCATCACGCTTTAGATTTCTTATAACTAATTTAGCAAATTTTTCAAGCCCACGCAGATATTTAACTCGCTTTACTTTATCATTCATGGTTTTACTATATCTAACCCTTTTTGCGATGCTAGTATCATACCACCAGAGAGATTTATCACATCTTTATAGCCATTTTGAACTAGCAATTCAGAGGCTCTTAGACTACGTACTCCACTTCGACAAATTATAGCAATTTTCTTATTTGGATCGATTTTCTCCTTGATATTTTCTAGAAATTTCTCATTAAATTCACCATTGTTATCAGTTAAATTTACTAAAATGGCACCCTTTAAAACGCCCTGCTTCCACTCATTTGAAGTTCTAATATCGATAATTTGTATACTATTATCACTCATTATACTCTTATTAATATCTACAGAAATATATTTAGCCATCGCCATCGAAGTTGCCAAAAACATCACTATTAACACCTTTATCATTTAATTTGCCTTAAATTTGATTTAGCCTTTGTAGTAACTCATTAGGACTAATTAATCCAGTAATTTGAGATTTTAGCTCACCATTATTATATATTAATAAAACTGGGGGTCCATAAATTTGATACTCTCTCATTAACTCCTCATTTTCTGGGCTTGATTGGCTTAAATCAATCTTTATTAGTATAAACTCATTAAGCTTCTTAGCCACATCGCTTTGGGTCAAAACATCGCTTTCAAGCTCTTTACAATTAACACACCAACTCGCCCAAAAATCTATCAAAATTGGCTTTTGACTAGATTTTATAATCTCTTTTAGCTCTTTTAAATTGGTTACATATTTAAAATTAATATTACTTTTATCTTGCGTAATTAGCAAACTTGATTTTAAATTTGATCCAAATTTACTCACACTAAAATCAATAACTATCACCATACTAATAGCAAAGATTATAAGCATTACTCCTTTTATTGCACGTTGAATTATACTGCTAGCATTTTCAAACGCACCAAAAATCACAGCTAAAATAACACCTAAAACGCCCTGCCCTAGCAACGAAATTTCATCGCCAATTACGGGTGAAATAATCCAAAGTGCCATCGCAAGCATAATAAAGCCAAATATAATCTTAATTTTTACCATCCACTCACCTGGCTTTGGTAAAACCCTACCTCCACCAAGCCCAATAGCTAAAAGTGGAAGCCCCATACCTAAACTCATTACAAATAAAGATAATCCGCCAATAACAATATCCCCGCTATTTGCGATATAAAGTAACGCTCCAGCTAGCGGTGCTGCCACGCATGGTCCTACTATTAAAGCTGATGCTACGCCCATAAAAATAACGCCACCCATTCCGCTAAATTTAGAACTTTTAGTATTTAGGTAAGCTTGCAATGATTTTGGTAATTCTATCTCAAAAAGTCCAAACATTGAAAGTGCTAATACAATAAAAACAATACTAAAACCAATCAGTACTACTGGAGTTTGAAGCATTCCTTGGACACTAGCACCCAAAGAGCTTGCTAATACTCCAGCTATAGCATATGTAACACTCATAGCTAATACATATATAAGGCTGATTATAAAGCCACTTTTGGCACTTTTAGCCCCTTTAGCGACAATCAAGCCTGAGAGAATTGGAATCATTGGAAAAATACATGGGGTAAGAGATAGCAAAACGCCGTATATAAAAAATGTTGATATTGCCCAAAAGATGGAGTTGTTTGCTAAATTTATAGCTATTTGTGACTGCTCATTTTGAGTTTTTTGATTAGACAAATTTTGGCCTGATGCTATATCTTTAGATAAGCTAACTAATTCTTCATCATTTCTAGTAGCTAAATTTGTTTTGTTTGTAGAGTCTACTAGATATCTACTAGATATAACGCTACCACTTGAGTCAAATTCAACTCCAAAGCCATCCTTTAATGGCTGATAACAAAAGCCACTATCGCTGCAACCTTGGTAATAGATATCAAGATTAAAGCTATTTTTACCCAATACAATTCCTGCTGGGATAAAAATCTCTAAATTCCTATAAATATCATAGCCCTCATATTTTATCGCCTTAGGAATATTTAAAAGTCTTGTGATATCGTTATTATCTAGCATTATCTTGATTTTATCTTGATATAAATATACACCATCTGCAATATCAAATTTAGCTATTATACCACTTTGATTATCTCCGCTAATATTAAGCTTAAAAGCATCTTTGGGATCTAGCACACCACCAAAGCACAAAATCCCAAAGAATAAAAAAATATATAAGAGCTTTTTCATAGATTTAAATTTGCTGGAATAACTCTATAGCATCTAGCTGCTCCCATGGATAACTAGGATCGCCAACCTGCCCTTTAGCTGCTACATCAGCGTATAAAAATGTATCTTTGCTAGGCTTATCAAGGCCGAATTTATCTGTTATCCATTTTGGGGTTAGAGCGAATTTATCATGGACAAATTGAGATAGCTTATCATCATTGCTATTTATATTTGTACCCATACAATCCACGCTTACGCTAACAGGTTTTGCCACACCTATAGCGTAACTTAGCTGGACTATACACTTTTTAGCAAGGCCTGCTGCGACTATATTTTTCGCTATCCATCTAGCAGCATATAGGCCGCTTCTATCTACTTTTGTATAATCCTTACTACTTTGTGCGCCACCACCTATTGGCGAGTATCCACCAAAGCTATCTACTATTAATTTTCTACCTGTTAGACCGCTATCATGAAGTGAACTATGATTTACATATCTACCTGTTGGATTTATATAGATTATGGTTTTATCTTTATCATATAGATTTTGTGGTAATCCTGAATCATCTATAAGCTCTTTAATAAGCTCCCTAACCTCTTGTATTTTTAAGCTCTCTACACTTGGGGCTGAGACTACTATGGTATGAATTTTCTCAGGGTGACAATCTTCAAAATTAGCCTTGCTACCATAATCTACTGTGACTTGAGTTTTAATATCTACGCCTAGTTTATCAGGATTTTTAAGCGCATAGCTATAGACTCTATCGCATATCATTCTAGCATATGTAATAGCTGCTGGCATAAAATTGCTTGTCTCATTTGATGCAAAACCAAACATAATTCCTTGATCTCCAGCACCAATTTCACCACTGCTTTGATCTACGCCTTGATTGATATCTGGGCTTTGCTGGTTTAAAAATACATCTACCTCAATATCATCTGGATGGAGACATTGAGCTTTGCTAAAGTGTGGATTACCATTATAACCGATTTTTGCTAAAGCTGATTTTACTATAGATCTATACTCTTGGTGGCTTAAATTTACACTTGAGTTGACTTCGCCGCCAATTACAATATGCTTTCCAGCGACAAAAACCTCACTAGCTACTCTTGCTTTTGAATCTTGTGAAAGTATCGCATCAACAATGCTATCAGCTATGATATCAGCACATTTATCTGGGTGTCCGGGGCTTACAACTTCGCTTGTAAATAGATACATATTTTTCCTTATTTTTGCAATTTTTGGCGTGGATTTTAGCATAATTTTTGTAAATTATATATTAATTCTACCCTAAATTAATAGTAGCAATGGTTTGGATATCTTTTTAATAGATTTTAAAAATTTAATAATATAAAATATTAGGTTAATCTATATTCAAATAATTAACAATATAAATAATACGACAAATATAAAATAATTTGTAACTTATTATATTTAGAACAATATAAAATTGAGTTAAAAATTTAGTGTATTTTTCAAAATTATGTAAAGCCAAATTTAATTAAATTTCAAATATAATATTAGTTTTTATTAATTAAAAAGGATTTTAATGATTAGACATATTGCTCAGCGATATAAAGATGGGAATTTGATAATTCAAATTTTAGTTGGTATTGTTTTTGGTGGGATTTTAGGATTTATAGCTCATAGTGGTAATTCATTTGCTCTAAATTTAACTGATTTAGCAGCGATCTTAGGCTCTCTTTTTGTAGGTGCGCTAAAAGCTGTGGCGCCTGTTTTAGTATTTGTGTTAGTAAGCGCCTCTATAGTGCTTAAAGAATTTGGCCGTACTAATGGAATGAAAAATGTGATAATATTATATCTAATTGGCACATTTTTAGCCTCTTTGGCTGCTGTGTGTGTTAGCTTTATATTTCCTACTGCTTTAGTGTTACAAAATACATCTGTAGCTATGAGTGCAGCACCTAGTAATATAGCAGTGGTATTAAAAGATTTAGTATATAAGATTGTAGATAATCCACTAAATGCTATTGCAACTGGTAATTATATTGGGATTTTAGCTTGGGCTATTGCAACTGGTTTGGCTCTTAGACATTGTAGCAATGAAACAAAAAAAGTATTTAAAGATATTAGTGAAGCAATTACAAGAATAGTTAAATTTGTAATTCGTCTAGCGCCATTTGGTATTTTTGGTCTTGTAAGCATTAGCGTAGCTCAGACTGGATTTGCCGCACTTGGTGGATATGCAAAGCTTTTATTTGTTCTTGTAGGGACTATGCTATTTGTGGCTTTTGTGATAAATGCTGTTATTGCTTTTATAGTTACTAGAAAAAATCCATATCCACTTATAATGACATGTATAAAAGAGAGTGCTATTACGGCGTTTTTTACCAGAAGTAGTGCTGCAAATATTCCTGTAAATATGAATTTATGTAAAAAATTAGAACTAAATGAAGATCTATACTCTATCTCTATACCTCTTGGAGCTACTATCAATATGGCCGGTGCAGCTGTTACCATAGCTGTGCTTTCTCTTAGTGCAGTTTATACTTTAGGGATTGAAGTTGGATTTTGGAATGCCTTATTACTTAGCATTATAGCAGCAATTGGAGCATGTGGTGCTAGCGGTGTAGCTGGTGGCTCGCTTATGCTTATTCCATTAGCATGTTCATTATTTGGAATTAGCAATGATATAGCTATGCAGGTTGTAGCTATAGGATTTATTATTGGAGTGATTCAAGACTCAGTAGAGACTGCACTAAATAGCTCTACAGATGTTTTATTTACTGCTATTGCATCAAATAACACTAAGGGAGTATAATAATATGATATGGGATCTATCTAAATTTTTTGCTAGTAGCGATGAGCTAGATACATTTTGTTTAAATTTACAAAAAAATGCCAATGAGTTTAATTCTAAATTTAATAAAAATCTAAACTCATTAAAGCCTAATGAATTTAAAACTGCAATAAGTGAATATGAGCAAATTTTAGCTGATATTGGCAAGATAATGAGCTATGCGTATTTAAAATTTGCCAAAGATACAAGCCAAGGGGCGTTTTTGGCTAAATATGAAGAGATTTGTACTAAGATTGAAGAGCAAATTCTATTTTTTGAGATTGAATTTAATGAGCTTGATAAAGATAGACAATCTAGCTTTATAGCCATAAATCCTAAATTTAGCTACTACTTAGAAAATCTAGCTAAAAATAAAGCCCATCAGTTGAGTTTTTTAGAAGAGAGAATTTTGCTAAGAACTGCAAATACTGGTGCTAGTGCATTTAGTAGATTGTTTGATGAGAGTATGGCTAGAGCTAGGTTTGAGTTTCGTGGACAAAGCTTAAAAGAAGAGGAGATTTTATCTAAGCTTAGTAGCGATGATAGAAGCGTTAGAAAAGATGCTGCATACTCACTAAGCAAAGGTTTAGAGCCGATGCAACACCTACTAACATACATATATAATATGATAAAAACAGATCTAAAAAATAGCTGTGAGTTACGCGGATATGAGCTAGGTGAATCAAGTAGACACCTAAGCAATCAAATAGAAAAAGCTAGCGTAGATGCGCTAATCAAAGCTAGTGAAAATAGCTTTGATTTGGTGAGTAAATTTTATAATAAAAAGCGTCAAATATTAGGTTATGATAAACTATATGATTATGATAGATATGCTCCTCTTGGTGGCGATGAACAGATAAGTTATGAAGAGGCTAAAGAGATTGTAATTGATGCTTTTAATAGTTTTAATCCACTTTTTGGCACTTTGGCCAAGAGAGCTTTTGATGAGAATTGGTGCGATGTATATCCAGATAAAAATAAACAAGCTGGAGCATTTTCTCACTCTGCTAGTAGCGATGTGCATCCATTTGTACTTTTAAATTTCACAGGTAGAAGGCGTGATCTTTTTACTTTAGCACATGAACTAGGCCATAGCATACATCAATATCTTAGCTATGAAGTAGGCTATCTTAACTCACATACTCCGCTTACTACTGCTGAGACAGCTTCGGTATTTTGTGAGATGTTGGTTTTTGAATATATTAAAAACACTCTACCAAAAGAACAAAAAACTGCCCTACTAGCTGGCAAAATAGAAGATATTTTTGCTACACTTTATAGACAGATTAATTTTACTACATTTGAAAGACGAGTTCATGCTTATGATGGCGAAATAAGTAGCGATGAGCTAAATCAAATTTGGCTAGAAGAGTCTAAAAAGATGTTTGGCGACTCTTTAGAATTAAATGAGTATTATAAAATTTGGTGGAGCTATATACCGCATTTTATCCACTCACCATTTTATTGCTATGCCTACTCATACGCTCAGCTTTTAGTGCTTGCTCTTTTTGGACTATATAAAAGTGGAAAATGTGAAAATTTTATAGAGATATATACTAAGTTTTTATCTCTTGGCGGTAGCAAGAGTCCAAAAGAGCTTGTCGCTATGTTTGGATTTGATATTGATGATGAGAAGTTTTGGAGTGTAGGAATTGCTCAAGTAGCAAATTTAGTAGATGAGTTTATACAAGGAGAGTAGTAGTGCTTGAAGAGTTTTTAAAAGATAGTGAGTTTGCATCTATGATGCATAGAAATGTTTATGATTTATTAAATTTTTTGATAAAAAAAGGGGCTACATTTGATATTTTAGTAAATACTAAATTTGTAAGCTTTAATCCCGAATTGCCTGATGAGATCAAATCTAGTTTTAATCCATCTGTTATTTTATTTAGTCTAGCTGGATATTCGCTAAGCAGTGTTGAAATTATTAAAGATGAGATAAAATTTGAAGCTGGATTTGGGCCAGATAATTTTGCTAGCGTAGTAAACATACCAATTGGTGCTATTATTAGAATTAGTATAGATGAAAATCCCATATTAATAAATTTTGCCACATATAGCCCAAGCGACTCCAAAACAAAACAGGAGCGTTCAAAGCAGATATTTTTAAATAACCCTAAAAATAGAGATATTTTTAAAGGTCAATAGATATTTTACTAACCTTTTCTAGTATGGACTCATTCTCTTTGAGTCCTGCTATAAATACTGGACGAATAATATTAACACCCTCAATTTCTACTGGAAATAAAGTGCCATTGGCAATTGATTTTTTCACCAAAAATTTAGGCAAAAACGCTACATACTCTCTAGATTTATTATTTAGCATTGCGCACCTAGTAGCTATAGCACCATCAAGAGTATAGACAGTGTGTAGATCATCATAATTTACACCAAATTGCTCAAAATAACCTTTTAAAAACGCCTTCGTTCTATCTGTTATAAAGTTAAATTCACTAAGCTTTGCTGGAGTTATTTTTTGATTTGGGACTTTATTTGAGACTAAAATTATCTCATACTCAAATAGCTTTTTAAATATCAAATGATCATTATATAATCTCTCTTGCGTCATTATAATATCGCATCTTTTATCCATTAAACTTGATACTAGATCATTATTTGTATCGGCTATTTTTACATCTAAATCGCTATTTATAACATTGCAAATTTTATCTAACATAAATGGCAAAATAGCATGAGCTATAAGTAAGTTTGTAGCAACTGAGATTTTAAATTTCTCATCTTTTATTCTATGAGCTTCCTCTTTAAATCTAAACATAGCTCCTTCAAATTTAAGACATAATTTATAAAATCTATCCCCCTCTTTTGTTAAAACAATCCCATTTTTACGCCTAACTAAAAGCGTAGTTTGCAACATTTCTTCAAGCTTTTTAATCTGTAAAGTAACGGCTGGCTGAGAAAGGCCTAAAGTGGCTGAAGCTTTTGAAAAACTTTTTTCCTTAACAATCGTCATAAATGTATATATCTTATTAAAATCTATCAAAGCAACCCCTTTAGTAAATTTACTTTTTCAATTTTATTAATTTAATCCTTAAACTAGATTTTAATTTTATATAATGTTTACTTATATTAATATTTAATAATTAATCTGTAACTTTTTGTAACACGTATTATTATTAAGTTAAAATTTGATATAATCTTAGTTTTATTAACAAAAAAGAGTAATTTATGAACAATTTATTAAATTCACTTAATGAAAATCAAAAAATAGCCGCCACCCATATAGATGGCCCAATGCTAATCTTAGCTGGAGCTGGAAGCGGTAAAACAAAAACCATAACTTCGCGTCTAGCCTATTTAATAAGTGAAGTTGGCATAGATCCACTAAACACTCTTACGCTCACATTTACTAATAAAGCAGCCACTACTATGAAACAGCGTGCTATGGCTATGCTTGGTAATTATAATACAAATCCATTGCTTTGCACATTTCATAAGTTTGGTCTATTATTTTTAAAATTTCATATAAATGAACTAGATAGAAGCAATAACTTTATAATAATTGATACTGATGATAAAAAAAAGATTATAAAAGAGATAGAGAGCGAAGTCCAAACCGCCATAGTAGCAAATGAGATATCAAAATACAAAAATATGCTTTTAAGTGTTGAAGCTGTGATGGATAGCTCTAAATTAGACGCTCAATACACAAAGACAAATTACGAAAAAATAGCAAAAGCTTATAAATTATATGAAGAGTATTTAAAGAGTAATAACTTAGTTGATTTTGATGATCTTTTATGCTTGACTTATAATATTTTGGCTAAAAATCCAGATTTGAGCGATCAAATTTCAGATAGATATAAGTATATAATGGTTGATGAGTATCAAGATACAAATGATTTACAATACAAACTACTTCGCCAACTATGCTACAATCATCAAAACTTAGTAGTAGTAGGAGATGATGACCAAAGCATATATGGATGGAGAGGTGCAAGGATAGAAAATATCTTGAATTTCAAAGATCAATTCAGTAGCGTCAAACTAATCAAATTAGAGACTAATTACCGCTCTACTCCTTCAATCCTAAAAGCAGCCAATGAGCTAATAGATCACAACAGATCAAGGCTTGGCAAAAGCTTAGTAAGTCAGTTGCCAGATGAAAATCCTATAGAGATTTTAGAGCATAGTGATGAAAATGCTGAAGCTAAAAACATCGCTACAAAGATAAATAAACTCCTATCAAGTGGCGTATCGGCTAACGAAATTGCTATTTTATATAGAGTTAATGCTCTATCAAGAAGCTTAGAAGATGGGTTAAACAAAGCTAGAATTCCATATAAAATGGTAGGCGGAGTCAAATTCTATGAAAGGGCTGAAATCAAAGATATTATAAGCTATTTAAGGCTGATTTTAAACCCAAATGATGACTTCTCTCTAACTCGCATTATCAATCGCCCAAAACGGGGTCTAGGCAAGGTGAGTCTAGCTAAATTAGAGAAATTTGCCTTTGATAGCAAAACTTCTTTATATAATGCTATATATATTGCTGGTGAGGATGTATTGAGCAAGAAATTAAGCCAAACATTAATCCAGTTAGCAGATAACATCAAAGAGCTATCAACTCTATCGCCATACGATTTGATAAGTAGACTTGACTCTATATTTGGGATAAAGGCATATTATGAGAGTCTGCCTGATGGAGCTGAGAGGGTTATAAATATTGATGAATTTTATGCTTTATTAAAAGATCATATATTAAATACGGAGAATTTCGATTTAGAAGAGTTTTTAAATGAGCTTGCGCTTGAGAGCGAACAAGATAGAATTAGCGATGATGCTATATCTATTATGAGTGTGCATGCTAGCAAGGGGCTTGAGTTTGAGCATCTATTTGTAATTGGGCTTGAAGAGGGATTTTTCCCGCTTCTTGGCGATGGAAGCGATATAGAAGAAGAGAGACGCCTAGCGTATGTAGCCATCACTAGGGCTAAAAGGGGGTTAAATTTATCATACTCAAATTCACGGTTTTACAAAGGCCAAAGATCAAGGCTAAATAGATCAAGATTTCTAAGTGAAGCTGGCCTTTGCAAAGGCTCTTTAAAGATAGAGAGCCAAAATGAGTTTAAAAAAGGCGATCTAATCAAGCATAAAATTTTTGGTATCGGACGAGTTGTAGAAGTAACTAAAATCAAAAATGAATTTAAACTAAAAATAAATTTTGGTGGAAATATCAAAGATATTATCTCATCTTTTGTAGAGAAGGTTATATGAATAGGCTATTTGTAGCGTATAAGCCAAAAGGTATGGTATCAAACCACTTTTTAAGCAGACTTAAACGAAAATATGGAGTCAAAAAGGCTGGATTTTCTGGGATTTTAGATCCATTTGCGAGCGGATGCTTGATTGTGGCATTTGGGGCATATACAAGGCTATTTAACTATCTTAAAATTGAGCCTAAGGTATATAGAGCCACGCTCTGGCTAGGGGCTAGTTCAAATAGTGGAGATAATGAAAATATCAACCAAATTCACCTTCCACCTACTCTAGATGAAACACAGATAAAAAACGCCTTACAAAATCTTCAAGGCAAAATAAACTACATACCACCAAAATTTAGTGCAAAAAAAATTGATGGCAAAAGAGCCTATGAACTAGCTAGATCTGGGAGTGAATTTGAGTTAAAAGAGTGTCAAATGGAAGTTTTTAGTACTAAATTTATAAGCTATTGCCACCCATTTATCACATTTGATATAGCAGTTTCAGCTGGGTCATATATACGCTCTTATGCACAAATTCTAGCAAAAAATTTAGGATTAATAGGTACATTAAGTGCGCTTGAAAGAATCAGTGAAGGAAAATTTAAATTTCAAAACGAAACTCCACTAAATCCATTAGAATATCTAAATTTAACTAAAAATAGCTATAAAGGCGATATTTTAGATATAGTTTTAGGTAAAAAACTTAAATGTAGTGATTTTGAAACTAGTAGCGATGGGGAGTATCTAATTGAATTAGATGATACTTTTAGCATAATTAAAATAGAAAATCAAGAAGTAAAATATATGATAAATAGGATGGAAAAATGCTTATATTAACACGAAAAGTTACAGAATCAATCAAAATTGGAGATGATATCGAAATTACAATTTTAGGTATTGGTACACAAAATGTAAAAATAGCAATTCAAGCACCAAAAGATATCTTAATTCTACGCAAAGAGTTAGTAAGAGAGATTGCCGATAATAACACAGTTGCTAGCGAGCCAAAGCAAAATTTGCTAGAAATTCTAGCCAAAAAGATATTTAAATGAGAAGTTTTGCTAAGATTAATATTTTCTTAAAAATTACTGGATTTCGTGGGAACTATCATGAACTAAGCTCTAGATTTATTATTTGTGATTGGTTATATGATGAGGTTGAGCTAGTTAAACGAATAAGTGATGGCCTGATTATAAATAATTCATTTAGCGATAATATTATCTTTAAGGCTTATGATGCTTTAGTAGCGCTTGGTTTTAGCAAACAGCTTGAAGAGTTTTTTAAATTCCATCAAGTAAGTCTAATTAAAAATATTCCAGTTGGTGGTGGCTTAGGTGGTGGTAGCAGTAATGCAGCAACCTTTTTACACTTAGTAAATGATACATTAAATTTAAATATTTCACAAAAAAAATTAATGCAAATAGCTCATAAAATTGGTGCTGATGTAGCATTTTTTGTAAGCAAATTTAAAGCTGCAAATGTAAGTGGAATTGGCGAGATTGTAGAAGAATTTGATGATGATATACCAAATTTAGATATTATCACTAGCCCTATTTTTTGCTCTACTCCAAAAGTTTTTAACCAATATAGAGCTAATTTTGATGGATTTGATGAGAATTTAGCTAGAGATTTAAAAAAGCTAAAAAGTAGCGAAATTTTAGTAAATTTTACAAATATACAGTTAAATGATCTTTTAAAGCCATGTCAGCAGATTTATCGTGAGCTAGATATTGCTAACGATGAGTTTTTAAGTGGAAGTGGAAGCACTAAATTTAAAACCAAAAATTTAACATAAAAAAGTAAAATAACCCAAATCAAATTTAAAGGAAAAGTAATGAAAGTACTACTAATAAAAGATGTCAAAGGTCTAGGTAAAGCCGGAGAGGTAAAAGATGTAAAAGATGGCTATGGCAATAATTTTTTAATAGGCAAAGGATATGCTAAGGCTGCTACAGACGCTGTTTTAAGGCAGTGGGAAGCAGCCAAAAGAAATGAAGCTCAAATTAAAGAGTATGAGATTAGCCAAAATGAGAAGTTAAAAGATGAGCTAGCTGGTGTCAAAATCACTATAAAAACAAAATTAGGCGCCAATGGAAGCCCATTTGGTAGCATTACCAAAGATGAGATTGCAAAAGCATTAAAAGAGCAAAAAGGCTATGAAATAGACAAAAAATCCCTAGAATGTGATAATATAAAAGCTCTTGGCGAACATGAAATTTCAATAAAACTAACTCACCAAATTCATGCTAAATTTAAAATAGAAGTAGTAGGTGAGTAATGTTTCATGCTACTACTATACTAGCTTATAGAGGCAAAGATGCTGCTGTAATAGGTGGCGATGGTCAAGTAAGCTTTGGTTCTACAATTTTAAAAGGCAATGCTACAAAGATTAGAAAGCTATATGGCGGGAAAATTTTAGCCGGATTTGCTGGTTCTACTGCTGATGCATTTAATCTTTTTGATATGTTTGAGAGAATTCTTGATGGAGTCAAGGGTGATTTACTTAAGGCTGTAATTGAATTTAGCAAAGAGTGGAGAAAAGATAAAGTATTAAGAAAATTAGAGGCTATGATGTTAGTACTAAATCGTGATCATATATTTTTACTAAGTGGAACTGGAGATGTAGTAGAACCAGAAGATGGCAAGATAGCTGCTATCGGAAGTGGTGGAAATTACGCACTCTCAGCTGCTAGGGCTTTAGATAAATTTGGATCTCTTAGTAGTGAGGAATTGGTAAAAGAGAGTCTAAAAATAGCCGGAGAGATATGTATCTATACAAATACAAATATAAAAACTTATACATTAACGGATTAAAATATGAACTTAACACCAAAAGATATAGTAAAATTTTTAGATGATTATGTAATTGGTCAAAATGATGCTAAAAAAGTTATCGCTATTGCACTTCGTAATCGCTATAGGCGTATGCAATTGCCAGCTAATATTCAAGATGATATAGTGCCTAAAAATATCTTAATGATAGGCTCAACAGGCGTAGGTAAAACAGAGATTGCTAGGCGTCTTTCGAAACTATTTGGTTTGCCTTTTATCAAAGTCGAAGCTAGTAAATATACAGAAGTTGGCTTTGTAGGTAGAGATGTAGAGTCGATGATAAGAGATTTAGCGATGGCGGCGCTAAATTTAGTCAAACAAGAGCATCGTGAGAAAAATAGCGATAAAATAGAAGAGTATATAGAAAAGAGAATTCTAGAAAAGCTCCTTCCACCACTACCAAATGGCGCAACTGATGAGAAAAAAGAGCAATACCAAATCAGCTATGAAAAGATGAAACAAAAACTAAAAGATGGCAAGCTTGACGACCTTACTATTGAGCTAGAAATCGACCAAGCAAGCTTTGAAGCTGGGGCGAATTTACCACCTGATATGGCTGCTATGCAAGAAAGCTTTATAAAAGTAATTGGAATTACAAACAAAAAAGTCAAAAAAGAACTTAAAGTAAAAGACGCAAAAGAGAGCCTAAAAAACGAAGCTAGCGAGAAAATATTAGATATGGAAAGCATTAAAGCCGAAGCATTAAGAAGAGCTCAAAATGAAGGAATAATATTTATCGATGAGATTGACAAAGTAGCTGTGAGTAGCTCTGGTTCATCTCGCCAAGACCCTAGCAAAGAAGGCGTTCAAAGAGATCTTTTGCCTATTGTAGAAGGTAGTGATGTATCTACTAAATTTGGAACTATTAAAACTGATCATATACTATTTATAGCTGCTGGAGCATTTCACATCTCAAAGCCAAGCGATCTAATTCCTGAGCTTCAAGGTAGATTTCCACTGCGTGTAAGCCTTGATAGCTTAGATGAAGATGCCCTATATGAAATTCTAACAAAACCTAAAAATTCACTTTTAAATCAGTATAAAGCCTTACTTAATGTAGAGGGTGTAGAACTTGAATTTAGTGATGATGCTTTAAGACAAATTGCTAAACTAACTCAAAGTACCAATCAAAAAGTAGAAGATATCGGAGCTAGAAGACTTCATACTGTTATCGAAAAACTACTTGAGGATATTAGCTTTAATGCTGATGAATATAAAGGCCAGAAATTTAACATAACAAAAGAGTTAGTTGATGAAAAATTAGGGCAAATTTGCCAAGATGAAGATAGGGCAAAATATATATTATGAGAAGTGGATTTGTAACCTTAATAGGCAGAACAAATGCTGGTAAAAGCAGCCTTTTAAATTACTTGCTTGATCAAAAAATATCTATGGTCTCACATAAGCAAAATGCTACAAGACGAAAAATTTTAGGCATTGTAATGAATGAGCAAGACCAAGCAATCTTTATAGATACCCCAGGTCTTCATGATAGCGCTAAGACATTAAACAAACTAATGGTTCAAAGCGCTATTAAATCTTTAGGTGATGCAGATGCAGTAGTATTTGTAGCTAGTGTTTTTGATAGTTTAGAAAATTACGAAAAGTTCTTAAGCTTAAATACTACTTTACCTCATATAATCGCACTTACAAAGATAGATGAAGCGAGCCAAGATAAGCTATTTCAAAAGTTAAATGAGTATCAAAAATACTCAAATAATTTTCAAGCTATAGTCCCAATAACTATTAAAAAACAAGCCTATAGAAAGATTTTTTTAGATGCTCTTACCCCCCTGCTTCCAGAGCATCCTCATTACTATGATCCAGAGTTTATCACCACAACAAATGAAAAAGATATTTATAGAGATTTTATATTAGAGGCTATATTTGAGTGTGTTAGTCAAGAGGTACCATATAGTTCTGATGCGATTGTATCAAAGGTAAAACAAAAGAGCGATATCTTAGAAATCGAGGCTAAAATTATAACAGATAATACCCACCATAAGGCAATTTTAATAGGCAAAAATGGTGCTACTATTAAGCGTATTGGAATTGTGGCTCGCAAAATTATAAGTGAATTTAATAATCAAAAAGTATTTATTAAATTAAATGTAGAGATAGATAAAAACTGGCATACTAATGAAAATAGCATTAAAAAATATTTAGATTTAAAAGGAAATTAAGATGGCTTTTGAGAGAGTTTTGCAAGCTATAGATGATATAAAAAATGGCAAAATGATAGTCATGGTAGATGATGAAGATAGAGAAAATGAGGGCGATATAGTATTTGCTGCAGCCTTTAGCGATGTGCAAAAAGTCAATTTTATGATCACTCACGCTAGAGGTGTTTTATGTACCCCACTTAGTAAAGAGTTAGCTGATAAATTTGATCTATATCCTATGGTTGGAACAAATACTAGCTCTCATGAGACAGCATTTACTATTAGCATTGATGCTAAAAAGGCGACCACTGGAGTAAGCGCATATGAAAGAGATATGACAATTAAAATGTTAGTAGATAGTGCTACAAAGGCTGATGATTTTGTCCGTCCAGGTCATATATTTCCACTAATTGCTAAAAGTGGTGGCGTGTTAGAGCGAACTGGACATACTGAAGGCAGTATAGATCTATGTAGATTGGCTGGTCTTGCTCCAGTATCTGTAATCTGCGAGATAGTAAATGATGATGGTACGATGGCTAGACGCGATGATTTAGAAAAATTCTGCGATAAATTTAATCTAAATATGGTAAGCATAGCTGAGATTATAGAGTATCGCCTCCATCATGAAAAATTAATTAGTGTTGATGAGCTAGGAGAGTCGCAAATAGCTGGTAAAAAAGCACACAAATATAGCATAACAGATCATTTGGGTAATACGCATTTTGCTTTTACTTTTGGCAATATAAATACCAAAACAAATGTAAAATTTCATAAGATAAAAGATGATATAGAGCTTTTAAATTCATATAAATTTAATGAGTTTTTATCTCACATAGAACTACTAGATAGTGAAGGTGGAATACTGATATTTTTAGCCGGCAATGAAGATGATAGCGGACTTATTAAAAACTATGGTATAGGAGCGCAGATTTTAAAATACTTTGGTGCTAGCGATATTGAGATTTTAAGTTCGAGCGAATTTAAAGAGTTTGTAGCTATTAGTGGATTTGGGTTAAATATTTTAGGACAAAAATCACAATAAAATCAATTGAAAGTTATAATGTTAGAATATTTATAAGTTTTATAAATATTCTAATCAATTTAAGCTAGATTTTATCAAATTAAACCAGGTAAAATCTTAATAGCTTTATATCTATCCTCATGATAAAAGTTCTTAAAATACACTGGTAAAAAATTTACTAAATGCATCATAAATTTGCTTATTTCTTTTTTCTATATCGCATTTTAACCAATCCTTTTGTGAACTTGCAGATAAATCTCGTGCTTCTATAAAATAAGAATCTTTGTATATCTCTTTCTTTTTATTAAAATACCCATTTCCAGCCTGAATATTTAATTTTTTCTCTAAAAACATTTTATTACCAATTTGTTCTAAATATTCTTGTGCTTCTTTTTCATCCCAGCCATTATAATTTGTATTTTGCCAATTTCTAGGAAAAATATGCTCAATCTCAGCTTTTACTAAACTATAATTTTTATTATCTTTGTTCCATTCCATTACTTGATTTTGATTATACATAATAGCATAAAGAGCTAAAATATAGCGAATTTGCTGAGGTCTAGCTTTTTTTGAGAAGTCTATAAAATTTTCTAATGATGGTATTTTTAAATCCGGTAAATTTATACTTGGCTCAAAAATATTTGTTCTTTTATTTTCTCTAATAATATTTACATTTGCTTTCATAAGACCCCAGAATAATCCAGAACTTCCACCTTTTCCATATATAAGCCCCAATGCATTATACGCTACAAGTTGCGGCAAGATTATATCAAAAATATCACTATTTTTATTCTTTTTATACTCATAAAAACACACACTTACAACCATTTGCCATAATCTATTTTGAAAGGCATTTAAAATCGCAAAATATTTTTGAGCTTGTGGATTTAAATAATTATAAGGATTGCACCAAAACTCACCCAATTGTTTAATAAATTCAAAAGTTTCTTCTTTATTTAATAAATCTTCATTTGCAGCAAAATTCGCTTTTTTATTTTTAGAGTTTTCTTTATCTTTTTTAGTCCAAAACTCAAGCACGCCAGGAATAACTGTATCAACCTCACTATACTGCGCTCTAATGATGTGTTCATATTGAGTAAATAAGAAACTAATATCTTCTTTTTTAAGATAGCTTGAGTTTTGAATTTGATTTTCTAAAGCTTTCCACTCTTTTGCAAATTCCATCCTATCTTTATCATTTTTATTAGTAAAAATCAATCCTTTAAAAATATCAGCTGGGCTTAAAGAGACACCTCTATTATTCAATGTATTAAAAATTCTTAAAGCTTTATCACGACCATCGCATTCAATTGGTAAAATTACACAATTTTGCAATAAACATAAACAAAAATTAAACCACTCCGTAGGTTTGTCTTTTGCTAATTCATCAATTTTATTTTGAAATAATATAAAATTTTTCTCATATAAAGATAATTTTTTACTCTCTTTATCAATAATTAAGTTATCTTTAAAAATATTTTCCAAGCTTTGATTGTCTAAATCTGTAGCCACCTCGCTTTTAAAATGAGCTTCATCAAAATTAATATTTCCAGTCAAAGAGTTTATATCCCAAAGACAAGAAGCCAAATTGTCTTTTAGTTTATCAATACCATTTTGCCCTCTTGCTTTTTCATATAATGCACGAATAAATAAACATAAAGTTGTAGTTCTTTGTTGTCCATCAATAATGTTTTGTTTGCCATTTTCCTTATAAATCACCACAGAACCTAAAAAATATTCCTCATCTTCTTCTTTATTTTCAAAGAAATTATAAACATCTTCCCATAACTGTTCACACTCATCTTCGCTCCAGACATAATTTCTTTGATACATAGGGATTAAAAATTTATTTTTTGATAGATACTCAAATATACTCTTTCTTTCCGCTCTCATTTCTGCCATTTAATATTCCTTTTATTATTTTTAATTATCTACTTCTTCTTTGGTCTAAATACTTTTATAATATTCTCATCGCACTCAATATAAGCCGCACCAATTAGGTCTAGACAATATGGAATTGCTGGGAAAATAGGTTCCAAACACTCTTTAATCGCTTTTGGCTGACCTGGTAGATTAATTATTAAGCTCTGGTCTTTAATGCCGGCTGTTTGGCGAGATAAAATAGCTGTAGGAACATACTTTAAACTACTACTTCGCATTAATTCACCAAATCCTGGTAGCATTTTCTCACATACAGCCTCAGTTGCTTCAGGTGTTACATCTCTAGGTGCTGGCCCTGTCCCGCCAGTAGTAAATACTATATCACAACCTTGCTCACACATTTGTTCTAGACTATTTACTATTAACTCATAATCATCAGGTATAACCCTATAAATAAACTCTAAATCGCTTATTACCCACTCTTTTAGTATATTTTGAATCGCCACACCGCTCTCATCTGCATAGACTCCAGCACTTGCTCTATCGCTTAGTGTTAATACTCCTATTTTAGCCATTATTTATCCTTTGTATTATCATTATTACATCAGCTCTACTTGCTAATTCATTCTCTAGTAAAAATTTAGCCAAGGCATCTATCTCAGATCTCATCTTATCTATTAGTCCATTTACTTCGCTGCGAATTCGTTCTAAAAGCTCTCTAGTCTCATCATCACTAGGCATAATCCTATCCCCCATTCCATACTCCATTACTAGTTCCCTAGCGATATTTTTAGCTATTTTTATATCATTTTTAGAATTAGTATATAGTTCACCAGTGATTAAATTCATCGCACAAATACCAGCTAAATGAACTTTAATAAGCCCCAAAAGATCACTTTTTGAGCTTAAAAATGTATCGCTAGCACCAAATTTATCATTTAAAAGTGAAATTTGATTAAAATTAATACCGCAAAACTCAGCCATTAGCGCCTTAGCTGATTGATAAATAGCTTGGATTTGCTTTTCGTTTTGACTTAGACTATGAAGGTGTTTTTTACCATCAATTACCCTATTTTCCACTGCCTTGAAGTCATCATTATTTATAATCTCTCTGCCATTTCTTAATGCATTTATGGCTGCTTCATTTACTAGTGTTGCAAGTGCTGCTCCGCTAAATCCAGTTGTACTTCTAGCTACAAAACCAATATCTACTGAGTGTCTTTTGCCTTGCAAATATATACTAAGTATATCATTTCTATCGCTAATATCAGGCATTCCTACAAATATACGCCTATCAAATCTTCCACTACGCAATAAAGCTTCGTCCATCATCTCAATCTTATTAGTTGCTGCTATTACAACTACACCGCTACTGCTTAAAAACCCATCCATTTCAGTTAAGAGCTGATTTAGTGTAGCCTCTCTCTCATCGCTTCTATTGCCGCCACGAGCTTTGCCTACTGCATCAATCTCATCAATAAAGATTATACTTGGTGCATATGTTTTAGCCATACTAAAAAGCTCTCTGACACGCTTTGCCCCCATACCAGCATAAATTTGGACAAAATTTGCTCCACTTTGGTAAAAAAATGGCACATTTGCCTCTCCAGCTACTGCTTTGGCTATTAGTGTTTTGCCAACACCTGGAGGGCCTACCATTAGCACGCCTTTTGGCATTTTAATGCCTAAATTTGAATATTTAGTTGGATTTTTTAAAAAATCTACTATCTCAATTAGCTCACTTTTTACATCTTTAATCCCTGCAACATCGTTAAATGAGATATCTGAGACTACTGGAGTTATCTGATTAGATACACTCTCAAGTAGATTGGCTGACTCACTTTTTTCTTGTGGTTTTTTTGCCACCTTAATAAGTGGTGTAAATTTAATAACCACAAATGCCACTACAGCTAAAAGCATTAAAATCAAAATTACCCAAATCAAGCCACCATCACCACTACTCTCTACTGCGACCCTTTGACCTAACTCGCTTAAGCTTATCATCTCTTTTGGAATTATATAACTTCTATTTAATGCTTTAATTATCACACTATCGCCATCTATTATAGCATTTTGAATAGCTCCAGCTTGCAAAAAATTATCATACTCTAATAGGGTAATTTTACTAGGCATCGAGCGAAAAATAGCAATTACAAATAGCAATACTAAAACAATACTAGCTGCGATTATGGCTGATTTTTTATTAAATTTAGGTAGCTTTATTTGGCTAAATTTGAGCATAATTAGATTCCTGCATAATTTCATAATCTGTTATATGTATCCACTCTTTTGCTATATTTTTAGAACTTTTAATTTTGATTTTATTATAATATTGATCCCAACCCTCATAGATATCTCCATTTGATTGTTTCTCTACTAACACATCTAGCGGTCTATCGGCATTGTTTTGTCTAAATTTTAGATTATTTTGTGCTACGATATTTTGAAGCGTTTTTAGCCGCTCTTTAGCAATTTGAGAATCAACATCCATAGGCATTGTGGCTGATTTGGTGCCATTGCGTGGGCTAAAGATAAAGGCATGAATATGCGTTAATGGAAATTTATTAAAATTCTCTATAGCTTCATTCCATATTTGCGGCGTTTCACCTGGATGCCCTACGATAAAATCAGTTCCTAACGCAAACCCCATTGAGCTTAGCTCACAAAATAGATCTAAATCTCTTAAGGCTCTATTTCTTCTATTCATTATAGTAAGCATCTGTTGACTGGTATGCTGAAGTGCTATATGCAGATGCCTCTCTAACCATGGCTCATGTAAAATTTCTCTAAAACTCTCATCAATCTGACTTGGTTCAATACTTCCAAGACGAATTCGCTTAATTCCATTAATTTTACCCAAATGCGCTACTAATCTGCCAAGACTAGTTCCAATACCTTTGCCGTAGCTACCGATATTAGTACCAGTTAATACTATCTCGCTATAGCCATTACTTGCTAAAATTTTAGCCTCTTTTAATATTATATCCTCATCTATACTTCTACTAAATCCCCTAACACTTGGAATAATACAGTAGCTACAGGCAAAATCGCATCCTTCTTGAATTTTAATAAAAGCTTTGGTGTGATTTTCATAGTTACTTACTATATTTTTATCGATGAAATTTAGATCTCCTAGCTCATAAAACGGCTCACTCTTGCCTAACATTTCATCAATTTTACTCTTATTGCTAGCACCAAGAACTCCAAAAATAGCTGAACTTTTAAATAATTCATCACCTTTGCTAACTGCTCCACAACCAGTTAAGATTACTTTTTTGCCGCTATTACGCATACTGTTTATATAGTTTCTTACTCCGCTATCTGCACCATTTGTAACAGTACATGAATTTACCACTATAATATCAGCGATATTATCATCATTAACTATTTCATAATTTTTTACATAACTTTTTAAAAGCTCAGTATCATAGATATTTGTCCTACATCCAAATGTTTTAAAATATACTTTCAATCTAAATTTTCCTTATCTAATTCTAATTGTTGATCGATTTTACCAGTATGTCTTCCCATAAATAGCGTCTGAGTCGGATAAGCGATTTTGATATCATTTTCAGCATTTAATGCCTCTATAATCTCGGCGCTAATAGTGCTTCTAAGGGCTAGTGTGCCATATGAGTTATTCATATACCAAACACTAATATTAATCCCATAAGGCTCAAAAAAACTAAATATCCTAGGTTCAACATTTGTATTTTTGATATTATACTGATCTCGTAATTTATTCATCTGCTGCTTAGCTATATCAGTATAACCTTTTGAATACTTTCTTGCAATATTTTTAATTATATGCATCGCTTTTTTGTGATTACTATCATAACTTAGCATTATATCAATCCCATCCCATACGGTTTTCATACCGCTATGAGTATAATTAGCTATTAACTCTGTAAATATATAGTTATTTGGTATAAATATAATCCTGCCGCTTCTGCGATTTACTTTATATGTCGTTAGTGTAATGTCTTCATAAATTGTCATTCTAAGTAAGCTAATATCTATAATATCACCTACATAATCTCCATTTTGATATCTTACACGAATTCTATCACCCACATGAAATGTCCCACCAAATATAATCACACTCCACCCAAGTAAACTCATAAACATATCTTTCATAGCAATTGCTAAACCAGCAGAGGCAAAACCAAGAATCGTAACCATATAGCTAACATTTTCTATATATGCAAAGAGCAAAATAAATATTATGATAGTAAAGTTTATAACATTTATAAATTTATTTATAGTGTAGAATTTTTGATTATCAATTACATATTTTTTGGCTGTAAATTTAAGTAAAAATCCAATCAAAATCACAATAATAATAGTAAAAAATATAGTTAATGTCTCTTTGATCTGTGAAGTTAGGCTATCAGTAGCACGGCTAATTGTCTCATCTAATCTAGTCTGATATACTCCAAATGTTGTTGTGGCAATCTCTTTGGCGATATTAAATTCACTTAAAGTTCTATTAATCTCAACTAAATTTGCGTAATTTGCTGCTGTTTTATTTAAATCATATAGCTCTTGAAGCAAATTTTGCTTCTTGCTAAGAATATCTACAGCTACTTCAAGCTGAGCTAAGCGACTATAATACTCACTTTTTTGTCCTTTTAAACGCTTAATATATGAAAATCCACCGATTATAGCAATCGGATTTGTGATTTTGTACTCCTCTTCTACATCTGGCACAGCTAGCATACTTTGAAATGGAGATTTTTCATACTCTTTTAATAACTCAATCTGCTCTTTTAAGCTTGAAACTCTGCTATTTAATTCATCTTTATTTTGTTCAAATTTACCATTTTTTAATTGATTTTGAGCCTGTTCTAACTCCAAAAGAAGATTTTGATATGTGTTGTAATTGGCATATTTTATCAGCCAGATATTGCCTTTTAAAGTTGCGTCTAATCTATTTATATTCTCATTTAGTATCGAAATTTGACTCTCCTCAGCCATTAAAGAGAGAGCCAAAAATAGCAAAATTTTTATAATTTTACTCATTTAAATAGCCCTAAAACTTCTAATACTCGCTCTTTAGAAATATCACTTTTTATAAGATTTTTGCCAATTCCATTAGGTAGGATAAATTTAATCACGCTATTTTCACTCTTCTTATCTAGACTAAATGCGTTATAAAATGCGTTTTCATCTTTGATTTTATACTTTGTTGGTAGATCAAATTTGATTAATAAATTCTCTATCCTATCAAATTCCTTAACACTTAAAAGCCCTAAATTTACCGCTAATCTATTTGCCATATTCATCCCTATAGCCACCGCTTCACCGTGTAAAAGCCCCTTGTAATTTAGCTCGTTTTCTATCACATGAGCAAAGGTATGCCCATAATTTAACACCGCTCTAAGCCCCTTTTCACGCTCATCTTGGCTAACTACCATAGCTTTTAACTCAACGCATCGTTTGATAATTTTGGTTAAATCATCTTGATTATTTATATCACAACTCTCAAAAAATTCAAAAAACTCCCTATCAAACATAATAGCCATCTTAATCGCCTCAGCGATCCCAGCGGCAAACTCACGCTTAGGCAAACTCTTTAAAAATCTACTCTCACAATAGACTGCCTTAGGTTGATAAAAACTACCGATTAGATTTTTACCAAATTTATTATTTACCCCAGTTTTGCCACCCACACTAGCATCAACTTGAGCCAAAAGAGTAGTAGGGATAGCAATAAAGTCAATCCCACGCTCATAAATACTAGCCGTAAATCCGCTCATATCGCTAATCACCCCACCACCAAGAGCAATTATAGTGCTAGAGCGATCCAATCTACTTACAAAAAGCTGTTCTAAAATATCTTCGATTGTAGCTAAATTTTTATACTCTTCTCCATCTGCTATGGTGATTACATACTTTTCATCAGCTTCAACTATTGATAAGATATCATTTAGGTATAATCCACCAACTTTGGAATTTGTGATGATTGCGACTTTGCCTTTGAATTTAAGCTTAGAAAGCTCATCTATATATACTTTGTAGCTATTTTTATCTAAATTTATATCAATTTGCATATTTTATCCTTTTTTTGATTTTATCCAACTCACCTTTAATTACTCTTTAATTATCCTTGAATTGCGTATAATTTTTTGCGTTCGCTTGAGCTAGCGATATTTAGCATTTTGCGATATTTGGTTATTGTTCTTCTAACTAGCTTGATATTAAATTCATCTTCAATCTTAGCCAAAATCGCCTCATCACTAAGTGGCTTAGCCCTATTTTCATTTTTAATTAAATTTAATAAAAACTCCTTAATAGCAGCATTTGAAACCTCCTCGGCAGCGGCTGCGGCAAAGAAGTTTTTAAGCGGGACGATTCCACGCTTTGAGCTTAGATATTTATTTTGGATCGCACGGCTAATTGTAGATGGATTTCTACCTAAATCCTCAGCAATATCTTTTAATTTCATCGGCTTTATATCGCCACCAAAAAAGTAGTCGTATTGATACTCTATTATCATTAAGCCAATTTTATGAAGTGTGGATTTACGCATCTCTAAAGCATCAATTAGATCTTTTGCCTCTTTTATTTTACTTGAGACGAATTCACTTTTTTCATCTATACCTTCAATATCTATATGAATATTTGGATAAAATTCATCATTTATAGCTACTTCAATCCCGCCATCACTATCATAGACAAATATATCAGGTATTACCAACATCTCATTATCCATATACTCAATTGCTGGAGGATTTTTAAATTTCTTTAGTAAGCTCATAGCAGCTTCATAATTTTTACGCTTTGTAAATTTGCTTATATTTTCAAAATTTTGAATAATTTCAACACAAAGCTCATAAATCTCATCATTATCGCAAAGCTCATCAAGTTGAAATATAAAACTCTCTTTATAATCTACGGCCCCCACCCCAACAGGCTCTAAATAGGCAAATCTAGCACGAACTCGCTCAACTTCATCTTTACTAAATCCTATAAAAATTCCATCATCCCACTCAAAATAACCTTCACTATTAATACACTCTATAATCAAATTTGCAATCTCTTTGGATTTTTTAGATGGAAATAATTTATCATCAATTTGCGAACTTAGCTTTTCATACAAGCTCTCTTTATAAATGATACTAGATTCTATAGTATCGCTAATACTTGTTTTATAGATATCGCTGTAGAAATTTAACGATCTACTTTTTGGGTTTGGCTCAAGCTGTACAAATGGATTTTTCTCGATAAATGGTTCTAAAGTCTCCTTTAACTCATCACTAGCAACCTGTAAAATTGGCAACCAGCTACGTAGAGTCTGATTTAATTTAGTTTTTGCAGTGAGCTTTTGAGAGAGTTTCATTAGTCTAACAATCTAAACTCTTCACCCAGATAATGGGTTCTAACAAGCTGATTATTTGCCACCTCTTTTGCGCTTCCACTAGCTAGCAGCGTTCCACTTTTTATTACATAAGCTCTATCGCAGATTGCTAAAGTTTCACGCACATTATGATCAGTGATTAAGATTCCAATATTTAGCTTTTTTAAATCATTTATAATACTTTGAATATCAGCTACTGCAATTGGGTCAACCCCAGCAAAAGGTTCATCAAGTAGTAAAAATTTAGGCATAATCATCAAACTTCTAGCAATTTCACATCTTCGCCTCTCACCGCCACTTAGACTAAGCCCTTTTCTAGAACGAATCGGCTCTATATTTAGCAAATTTAGCATCTCTTCAACCTTTGCATCGATGCTTTTGCTATCTTTATATACTATTTGTGCTGCTAAAGTTAGATTTTCTTCAACTGTTAAATCCTTAAAAATACTACTTTCTTGAGGTAAATAGCCAATACCTTGCATAGCTCTTTTATGTAATGGATTAGACGTTATATCTTTACCATCTAGCATAATCTGTCCACTACTAGGCAAGATTAATCCGCAAATCATATAAAATGTCGTAGTTTTACCAGCACCATTTGGCCCTAAAAGTCCTACGACTTCACCGCTTTTAATCTCTAACGAAACACCGTTTATAATATTTGTTTTTTTAATATTTTTCTTTAAATTTAAGACTTCTAATCTATGCATATCTTACCTCATAAACTCTCTCATTCCCACTAACTATAATATCCACAATACAGATATCTAACCCATTTTTGTTAGCAAATTTAAGCAGCTCATCATCGGCCCATTCAACAATATGTAAACCATCTTCATATAAATTCTCATACAGACCATTTCTTTTAATAGCCTCAAATCCGCCCTGATAAATATCATAATGGTAAATTTGACCATAATCTTGCATTATACTAAAAGTTGGAGAGGTTACAATAGCTGGATTATTCTTATTTATGATAGCTTTACTAAGTGTTGTTTTGCCACTGGCTAGATTACCTCTAAGGGCAATAATTCCACTATTTGGTAACTCATTTATAAGAGTATCTAGCTCATTTAAGCCTAACTTAAATCTCTTTAACATAGCTATTTTGATCGCTTTTTGGAATTGATTTAGTTGCTGGAATAGCTACAACCTCATAGCTCACCTCTTTAGCAATAAATTTAATCGTAATCTTATCGCCAATTTTAACATCTTTGCTAGGTTTTGCTACAATACCATTGATACTCACAACGCCACTTTTACACATATCTTCGCTAATGGCTCTACGCTTAGTAATATTAACTGTATTTAAAAATTTATCTACTCTCATAGACATATTTTAGCTAAATTTGGCTGAATTTTGATTTTAATTTATAAATTTTATGATGGAATATAACATAAAACCCTCTTCAAGTGAAGAGGGAGAAGATTATTTTTTCTTACAAGTTTTGCAGCTAGCAACTGCATCTTTTAAATTTTTACCAACTTTAAATTTAACAACTTTTTTAGCTGGAACTTTAACTTCTTTACCAGTACTTGGAACTTTAGCTGTTCTAGCAGCTCTTTCTGATATACTAAAAGTACCAAAACCAACAAAAGTTACGCTATCGCCTTTTGTTAGCACTTCGCTAATTGTCTCAAGCACACCATCAAGTGCAGCTTCTGCATCTTTTTTAGTTAAGCTGGCTTTAGCAGCTACTAGGCCTACAAATTCTGCTTTTGTCATTGTTAATCCTTATGTGGAAATTTACATTCTAATTCTACACTATTTTACCGCTAAATTCAAGGGTTTAGTCCATTTTTACATAAAAATTAAGCCATTTTGCACAATTTTTTGATATAAATTTAAAACTTCTAAGTAAATAGCCATAAAATCACTATTTTTTACAATTTTTCAAAATCTCATTAATGATAATTTTTGAGCCGTTTTTATCTATTAAATTTAATAGTTTTTGAGAAATTTCTTTTAAATTTGCACTATAAATCATCTCTTTTACACTATCTAAATTTAACTCATCTTGACTTACAATCATTCCAGCACCTTGATCGCACAAAAATTTTGCATTATAAAATTGATGATTATTAGCAGCATAAGGAAATGGAATAAAAATCGTAGGTAACCCAGCCGCACAAAGTTCCCAAATAGTGCTAGCCCCAGCCCTACTAATACAAAAATCAGCTCTATTCATATAATGTTCAATATCTTTACTAAAAGCAAAAACTTCAGCCTCTATATTTAGTTCTTGATATTTACGTATCATTGCATCATACTCTTTTTGGCCACATTGATGAATAATTTTTATACCATTTTGGGCTAAATTTGGAGCTAAATTTAATGCTAAAGTATTAATAAAATTAGCTCCTTGTGAACCACCTAAAAATAAAATTACTTTAAAATCTTGCCTAATTCTAGCAATTTTAAAAAATCTATCATCCACTGGATAATCAAATTTTGGCTTAAAATATGAGCTAAAAAATCCTTTAGCAAACGGTTTTAACAATAAATTTAATCTACCAATTATTGCATTTTGCTCGTGAATATATAGCCTTTTATTATATATAATCGCTCCAATAGCCGCAGGTGCTGCACTATATCCGCCTACACTAATTATCATTTTAATGCCATGAGTATCAAAAATATGCTTACATTTAAATGCTAAATTTAAAATATTAACTAAAGATAATACCTTGCCAAATCCACGTTTATTTACTACACCACTACTATCTAAAAAATAGCAAGCTTCAAATATATCTGAATCTTCAAACCACATTCTATCTTGCCCACTACTTGAACCAATAAAAATAGCTTTAAGGCCACGCAAATTTAGCTCACGTCCAAGCGCTCTAGCAATAGCCAAATGCCCGCCAGTTCCACCACCGGTTATAGCAATCATGATAAATCTGCCTTTTTACTAATCATAAGTACCATTCCAATTCCTACACAAAGTGCTAAAATAGAGCTACCACCATAACTTAAAAACGGAACAGCAATCCCTTTAATTGGCGTAATTGATGTAATGCCATATGAATTAATCAAAAATGCCATAGTAATAATCGTACCAACACCTAGCCCAAATAGATGATATACTCTATTTTTGTTTCTTGAAGAGATCTTAAGTATTCTAAAAATTACATAAATCATCATCAAAGTAATACAAAAAATACCAATAAATCCAATTTCTTCAGCAATTCCAGCAAGCACAAAATCTGTGTGAACCTCACTTAAAAATCCAAGCTTAAAAGTCCCATTACCAAGCCCCACACCAAAAAACCCACCATGATAAATTGCATTTAGTGAGTGGCCTATTTGATATGGCTCTTCTGCTCCGCTAACTCTTAAAATATCAGCCATACTAGCAGGTAAAAATGACAATACAAAATCTTGATTTGTTACCCACCAAGACTGAAATCTCCTAATCCTATGCTCTTGGGTTATAATAGCAAAAAACACTAAAATCACCCCAGCCAAACCAAACAAACCAAAAAATCTCTTACTAGTCCCGGCAAATGTCGCCAAAACTATCAAAGTTAGTGCCAAAACCACCACTTGACCTAGATCTTTTTGTAAAATTGCGATCAAAAATACCGCAATAGCAAATAAAATAAAATATGGAAAAAGTAAGACAAACTCATCTTTTAAACGCTTTTTATTGTGATCTAGTTTGCGTGTAAAACTCCATGCTAAAAAAAACACAAAACCGATTTTAAAAAATTCAACCGGAGAGAGAGAAATTGGACCAAGCCGTATCCAACGCTTTGCCCCACCAGTAACTGGTACAAGCGATGTGGGTAAAAATTGCATCACAATCATTGCTAAAAATGAACCAAAAAATAGCGTAAAACCAATTACTTCAAATGTTGTAAGTGAACCAATACAACGCTTATCTGGGTCTATTTGTGAGAGCTTCCACATAATAAAAATCCCCACAAATCCAACCACAAACTGCCTAAGGAAAAAATGATAACTAGAATAATCGTAATAAAGCACAGTAAAAGCTGGCAATGAGAGCGAAAATATCATTCCAATAGCAATCAGCACAATACAAGCATAAAATAGCCTAGAATCTACCTCATACATTTAGCTCTCCTAATCATTTAACTCTTCAGCCACTTTGGCGGCTAATTTGAGCTTATCACTATCAAAATGTGTGTAAATTCTAGATGTGTCTAGACTAGCGTGACCTAGTGCTTCTTGGACCAAGACTAGGTCTTTTTGCTTTTTATATAGCATTGTGGCAAATGTGTGCCTAAGCATGTGAGCGCCATTTTTGCCCTTTCTAATGCCAGCTTGAAATAAAATTTGCTCCACTATCCTACTCACATAAGCTTGGGTTAATTTTCCACCATTGCGATTGACAAATATATATCCATCTTGATTTATATAGTTGATAGCCATAGAGTCTAAAAGCGTATCTATGAGATGTTTTTTGACCATCACAACCCTATATTTATTGCCCTTGCCTCGTATCCTAATGATATACAAATCGCCCTCTTGGCTAATATCTTTTCGTTTTAAATTTATAGCTTCGCTCACACGCATTCCAGTAAAAATAATAATCTTTATAATTAATCTATTTCTATGCGTATTGCTCTTAAATTCAGCCGTATCAATAGCCGCTATAAATCTCTTTACTTCATCCTCACCCATAAATTCAGGCAGCTTAGCACCACGCCTTCCGCTAATTCCACCCCAATTTTTAAGCTCAATATCAAATATATGAGATTTGCCATTTTCTTCATTTTGTTTGCTTAAATAACTAAAAAAATTTATAGCCGCTATCCTATAATTTTTCTTACTCGCATCGCTTAATGAGCCAGTGCAACTAGCTAACACCTCACTGATTAAATCCTCATCAATCTGTGTAATGCTTTCTAATTCATAATAACATAGCGTTTCGTAAATTTTTTTCAGTGGGTTAAAATATGTATTTATCCCTGTTAATCCTGCATTTCTAGCAGCCTTTGCTAAAATATCAAGCTCATCAATATTATCTATATTCTTTGATAGAGCTAAATTGATACTAGCTAGGGCTTTAGGATCTTTTAATTCTTTATTTGATAAAGAATTTAACTTATACTTTACAAACCTACCAAGCCAAAATAGCATAGAGCTTTTGAAATTATCTTTACAATCTAACTTATACTTCATAGCTTGGTTAAATTCTATTAATCAATTTTTCTACCATTTTTACCAGCGATGATAAAACGAAGAGCATTTAGTTTGATAAATCCATTTGCATCTTTTTGGTCATATACACTATCTTCTTCAAAGGTGCAATAAGCTTCGTTAAATAGATTATCGCTCTTGCTATCTCTACCGATTATTATAACATTGCCTTTATATAATTCTACTCTTACTACTCCATTTACATGCTTTTGGCTCTCATCGATAGCGGCTTGAAGCATCTTTCTTTCTGGAGAAAACCAATATCCATTGTAGATTAATTTAGCATATCTTGGCATTAATTCATCTTTTAAATGAGCTGCCTCTCTATCTAAGGTTATACTCTCAATTGCCCTATGAGCTTTTAGCATTATAGTCCCACCTGGGGTTTCATAGCAGCCACGGCTTTTCATCCCTACATAGCGATTTTCGACTATATCAAGTCTGCCGATACCATGCTTAGCACCAAGTCTATTTAGCTCTTGAAGCATTTGGCTAGGATTTAACTCTTTGCCATTTAGTGCTACTGGATCGCCATTTTTGTATGTGATTTCAATGATTTCACTCTCATTTGGAGCATCTTTTGGACTTGTAGTCCAACGCCACATATCATCTTCAGGTGCGTTATTTGGATCTTCTAAAATCAACCCTTCATAAGATATATGAAGCAAATTCGCATCCATTGAGTATGGAGATTTACCCTTTTTCTTGCTAATATCTATTCCATGTTTTGCAGCGTAAGCTAGAAGTTTTTCACGACTATCTAGATCCCACTCTCTCCAAGGGGCAATAACTTTGATATTTGGATTTAAAGCATAAGCACCAATCTCAAATCTAACTTGATCATTTCCCTTGCCCGTAGCACCATGGCTGATACAATCAGCCCCAGTCTTTGCTGCTATCTCTACAAGTCTTTTAGCTATTAATGGTCTAGCAATCGATGTGCCTAAAAGATACTCACCTTCATATATAGCATTTGCCCTAAACATAGGAAATACAAAGTCACGCACAAACTCTTCTTTAAGATCTTCAATAAATATATTTTCAGGTTTTATACCAAGGCTAATCGCTTTTGCTCTTGCTGGCTCTACCTCTTCGCCTTGACCGATATCAGCTGTAAATGTAACAACTTCGCATTTATACTCATCTTGTAGCCACTTTAAAATTATACTAGTATCAAGTCCGCCACTATAGGCCAAAACTACCTTTTTGACATCTTTTGCTTTCATCTTTGCTCCCTTAAATAAAATGGGGTATTGTAGCCAAAATATGCTTAAAATTTGATATTTTATATGATTTGGTTATTTTGAATTTAAGTTATTATGAAGCTTGGTTAAATTTGGAGCTAGAGTTGCTCCAAATTTATAAAATTATTTGAGTATTGTATTTTCTTTGCGGATTAATGAGCCATCTATATCACGCAAAAATTTGCCATTTTCATCACATTTAAATATATCTTTATTGGTAAATGAATCTACAATTTCCCAAAACTCATCATCGCTAAATCCGCTATACTCAAGATATTTTTTAATAGCCTTTTTAGGCGGTTTACCATCATATTTATTTACTAATCTTACGCCCTCTTCTCTATCTATATAACCCAATCTAATATCGATACACGCATTATCAGTGGCTCTACCAAAGCCGTATTTGCAATATTTTAAATAATCATGTAGATGATTAGAATAGCAATCCAAATTCTCAAAATTTTCATATGTAGTCTCTACTGGGCGATCAGAACAGCTAAAGCCATGCTCTTTGGCAATCCTTAAATTCTCTTTATAATTCCATTTTACATAATACCCTAAGAATACACCAGTTACATTTACCCTTTTTAACTCTTCGTCACTTGGGTAAGTGTAAAAATATAGATCTTTTTGAGTAAGACCATCTACACCTATCATATCTTCTATACTACTTCCTAAAAGCCCGCCAAATCTATCTAGCCAAGCTTTATCTAAGATATTATTATCCTTTGATGAAGCTGGGCCACCATACTCTAATTGCGGACTTTCACCCCAAATTATTAATGGAATTCCAAAACTCACAGCAATGCGTGGCACACAAGAGAATATCCCAAGATGGTTTTGCCACTCATTATCTCCAGTTTTTTTAAAAGCTGCTTTGGCCAGTTTTTTATAGACATTTGGATCTCTTTTTATATGGATAATATCTACACCTATGCCATTTAAATTCTTTAAATTTTTGCGACCTACTTTCGTTGGAATAGTCGGCTCAAAGCATACACAAAGTGGTTTAAGACCCAAATTTAACATTGTTAAAACTTGAAAAGTAGAATCCTTGCCACCACTTACTCCAATCACACAATCATAAATTGGGTGCTTTTTATGTTTTTTAACAATCTCTAATAATTCAGCCTTTCTACTTTGCCAATCAATATCCCTATTTTTTGTCTCTTGAGATCTACAAGCATCGCAAATTCCATCTTCATCGAAATTTAAATTTGGCTTGGTATCTGGCATGACACATCTTTTACAGAATTTCATTACAACTCCTAAATTTAAAATTTTTGCCAAATTATACCTTGAATTGAAAAAAAAAAAAAATAAAAAATTAAAATTTATAATCATATATATAGATATATTTAAAAATAAATATAAATATAGTATATAATTTTAATATCCCTTTTTACCGAAAAAAATTGAATAAATTTAATAAAATATAGATATATTATTGATTTACTTGACATTATTAAATTTTTTTGCTACAATTTGCTTATTAATTTGAGTAAAAAGGAGATAAAATGCAAAAGGAAACTTTAGCAACACATTATGGTTATGATACAAAGGTTGGCACAGGTGCTATGTCAGTGCCTATTTATCAAAGTACAGCTTATGATTTTGGTACAGCTGAGACTGCGGCAAATAGATTTGCTCTAAAAGAGCTTGGGCCTATATATTCTCGTCTTACAAACCCAACTCTTGATATATTTGAAGCTCGTATTGCAGCTCTTGAAGGTGGTAAAGCGGCTATTAGCACTTCAAGTGGTCAAGCAGCAATATTCTTTGCAATTGCAAATTTAGCTGAAGCTGGCGACAATATAATAGTAGCTAAGAAAATTTATGGTGGTGCCACTACACTTCTAACTCACACTATTAAAAGATTTGGTATAAAAGCTAAAATTTTTGATTCTGATAGTGCTGATGATTTAGAAGGCTTGATAGATGATAAAACCAAGGCTATATTCTTTGAAACTCTATCAAATCCGCAAATAGCTATCGCAAATGTAGAAAAAATCGTTGAAATAGCTAACAAATATGGCGTAGTGACAGTAGCTGATAATACAGTTGCGACTCCAATTTTATTTAACCCAATCAAAAAAGGCGTAGATGTCGTAGTTCATAGTGCTAGCAAATATATCAGCGGACAAGGTATTAGCGTAGCTGGTGCCATCGTAGCTGGCGAACAACTAAACCAAAAATTAGTCGGCAACAAAAGATATGACCACTTCAATCTAGCCGATGAGAGCTATCACGGCTTAGTATATGCTGATTTGGTGGGGGCTTTTGATATCTATACTTTAAGAATTCGCCTAAGCCTATTAAGAGATATTGGCGCTACACTTTCAGCATTTAACGCTTGGCAATTAATACAAGGCTTAGAAACTCTAAGTATCAGAGTCAAAGAGCACTCTAAAAACGCACTAAAAGTAGCTGAGTTCTTAGAATCTCATCCAAAGGTAAAATCTGTAAATTACCCAGGCTTAAAAAGCTCAAATTTAAACGCATATGTCAAAGCTAATTTCACAGATGGCCTAGCTAGTGGGCTTTTAAGCTTTGAAGTAGTTGATTATGAAACAGCTAAAAAAGTGTTAGATAGCGTCAAAATCTTTAGCGTAGTCGTAAATATCGGTGATAGTAAATCCATAATCACTCACCCAGCTAGCACAACTCATCAACAAATTCCGGTTGATGAATTAGCAGCTACTGGCATTAGCCCAGGCTTAATACGCTTAAGCATAGGCCTAGAAAACGCTGATGATTTAATAAGCGATCTTCAAGAAGCATTAAAATGAGCCTACTTACAACCAAAGGTGTGTATGGCTTGATGGCTATTCTCGAGATATCAAAAGGAGATAGAAGCAATCCTATCTCCTTAAAAGATATCTCATTAGCTATAAATGTTTCAAAAAACTATTTAGAACAACTCTTAAATAGTCTTCGCAAAGATGGTATAGTAGGTAGCATTAAAGGAATTAAGGGTGGGTATTATCTTAGCAAACCTATAGATGAGATCACCCTTTATGATCTATTTAACAGCTTAGAAAATGAATTTAATCTAATAAATATAGAGTTAGAAAATAATCTATATAATCTATTTTTCAAAGAGTATAATGATAAGTTAAAAGAGCTTTTTATGCAGCCTTTAAGCAGTATTAAAATAGATCAAGCTCAAGCTGGTAAATATCTGAACTATATAATTTAAGGAATAAAGATGAAAATTGCAAATAGCGTAAGCGAATTAATCGGCAACACTCCGCTTATCAAAATAAATAAATTCGGCGTTGAGGCTAATATTTTAGCTAAATGCGAATTTCTAAATCCTAGCCACTCGGTTAAAGATAGAATCGCTTTAAATATGATTGAGAGCGCAATCGCAACTAATAAAATTGATAAAAGCACTACAATCATAGAACCAACAAGTGGCAACACAGGTGTAGGCCTAGCTATGATAGCAGCTGAGCGTGGGCTTAAAATTATTTTAACAATGCCAAGCTCAATGAGTATTGAGCGCCAAAAATTACTTAAAGCATTTGGTGCTGAGCTAGTATTAACAGATCCAAAATATGGTATGCAAGGTGCTGTAGATGAAGCATTAAGGTTATCAAAAGAGATACCAAATAGCTTTATCCCAAGTCAATTTGATAACCCTGCAAACCCAGAAATGCATAAAAAGACAACCGCACTTGAAATTTGGAATGATACAGATGGTAAGGTTGATATATTAGTCGCTGGATTTGGTACTGGCGGGACGGTAAGCGGTGTTGGCGAGATACTAAAATCTAAAAATCCAAATATCAAAGTAATCGCCGTTGAACCAGCCAAATCTCCACTTCTAAGCAAAGGTGAAGCCGGCCCACATATGATCCAAGGTATAGGTGCTAACTTCATACCAAAAAATTTAAATAGAGATGTTATAGATGAGTTTTTAACTGTCTCAAATGAAGATGCTATCGCAACTGCTAAAGCATTAGCTCAAAAAGAAGGATTATTAGTCGGGATATCAAGTGGAGCAAATATATACGCCGCTAGCCAAGTAGCAAAGGCAAATCCAGGCAAAACAATCGTAACAATCTTATGCGATACTGGCGAGAGATATCTATCAACTGTGCTTTATGATTAAAATTTTTTGGAGTGATTTCACTCCAAATCATATAACTGCAAATAACTTTTTAAGACTGCTATTTTCTAATTTTTCACTATCGTAGGCTGAATTTAATTTTTGTAAATCTTTTTTATACCTATCTAGTGTCTCTTCGATACTAGCAAGCGCTGCTGCTTTATCAGATGGATTCATATTTGAAACATCTAATGCCTTTAAAAGCTCGGCTCTTTTGATCTCTAATTGCTTTTCAATTTTCTCATTATTCATAATATTTACAGTATTCATTATACCGTATTTATTTATATTATCTCTAAAAGTATCAACGCTATCTACACTACTACTTTTGCTATCACTCTGTAGCATTTGAGATAATATATCTTTAAATTCAGCATCGCTTTTATAATGCTTTGAAGTGCCATATACTTCATTTTGATATTTTGATATATTATTTATTTGCATATTTTATCCTTAATAATTATTAGATAAAATAAGCAATTTTTATTCCTTAAGCAGCACTATTTTTACTAAATATTCCAAGTATTTTAGCACTTATTATTTTAAATATACCTCTTTTTTTACTCTTACTTAATAGATACTTAGCAATTTCTGCTCTATTAAACATAATAGCAAAACTATATGGAGTAAGCCCCATTCCATTATTTGCATCGATATTAGCTCCTGCTTCTACAAGTAGCTTAACTATTTCAAGATTCCCTTTAAAGCATACTCCAGCTAGCGGGGTTTGACCTCGATCGTTTCTCTCATCAACATTTGCACCACGCTCTAAAAGCATCTTAGTTGTCTCATATGCGCCATTATAACTAGCTAGCATTAACAGACTATCGCCTTTATGATTTTTAAGATTTACATTTAATCCTGCATTTAACATTAACTCTAGCTGAGCAAATTCATTATTTCTAGCAAAATTAAATGCATATCCGCACAGCTCTTCATAGCGTTTTTCTTCTTCTGGAGTTATCATTTTCTATCCTTATTGTAAATTTAAATTCCATTTTTATGATACTTAAATTTACAATATGTCCCCCAAATATGGGGGATGTTTTATTATTTAGCCAAAGCTGCTTTAACGCCTTTTGCGTATTCTGGGTCTATCTGTTCAAAGTGATTAATCGCTCTTTGGATTATCTCATCTTTGACCCCTTCCATACTCTCAGCGATATTAGAGTATAATCTATCTTTTTCATCAGCCGGAAGTATCTTATATAAAGCTCTTGCATCTGTGTAGTAATCAGCATAATGCTCTCTATGGCTAAATCTTTGCGCTATATCACCAATAGCTAGATCTGGCTCAGCAAATTTAGCACTCTCTACTGGCCCACCAAAGCTATTTGGCTCATAATATGCTGATTTTTCTTGTGCATAGCTACCATTATTCATAGCTCCACCTACATAGTAGTTATTGACTTCAACTATTGGCTTATTAACTTCAAGTTGTTGATAATGCACACCAACTCTATATCTTTGAGCATCTGGATAGCTAAAAATTCTAGCTTGCAGCATTCTATCTGGGCTATATCCGATACCTGGGACTATATTGCTTGGGCTAAATGCTGCTTGTTCTACTTCGTTAAAGTAGTTTTCAGGATTTTTATTTAAGGTCATCACACCAACTGGTATTAGCGGATAATCGGCGTGTGGCCAAATTTTGGTTAGGTCAAATGGGTTGAATTTAGCATTATTTGCTTGTTCTTCACTCATAATTTGAATTTTAAAATCCCACTGAGGGAACTCACCTCTATCAATTGCCTCATATAGATCTCTTTGATGGCTCTCACGGCATTTACCGATAAGCTCAGCAGCTTCTTTGTTTGTTAGATTTTTGATACCTTGGCGAGTTTTGAAGTGAAATTTAACCCAAAATCTCTCACCATTTTGATTTATTAAGCTATATGTATGACTGCCAAAACCATGCATATGACGATAACTTGCTGGAATTCCTCTATCGCTCATTAAGATCATTACTTGGTGCATTGTCTCAGGGTTTAGCGTCCAAAAATCCCACGCAGCATTTGCTGATCTTAAGTGTGTTCTTGGGTCTCTTTTTTGCGAGTGGATAAAATCTGGGAATTTCATACCATCTTTGATAAAAAATGTCGGTGTATTATTACCTACTAAGTCCCAATTGCCCTCTTTAGTATAAAATTTAATTGCAAATCCTCTAACATCTCTTTCTGCATCTGCTGCACCAGCCTCACCAGCAACCGTGCTAAAGCGTAAAAATAATTTAGTTTTTTCACCTTTTTGAAGTACATTTGCTTTAGTATATCTACTAATATCTTCAGTAATCTCTAAAACACCATATGCACCACTACCCTTAGCATGAACTGTTCTTTCTGGGATTCTCTCTCTATTTTGAAATGCAAGTTTTTCAATCAATTGATAATCTTGAAGTAATACTGGGCCCTTAGCACCTGCTGTGATACTAAACTGATTTGAGCTAATCGGATTTCCGCTAGCTGTATTTAATTGTTTTGCCATATAATTTTCCTTTTTAATAAATTTAATATGTAGCAAAATTATATGGATTTTTTTAAAATATTTTGTAAATAATAAAAATTATTATTTACAAAATATAAAACTATTTTTTCTAAGGATATTTTATAAATATTGGTTTTAGTGCAATCTTAGTATGATTAAAATTGATATTAAAATCAAATATTAACCCATTTTAATTAATAGTTTATTTAAAAGCTATAAAAGAAGCAAAATTTGCCCATTTAAAAAATGTCTCTACGCTGCTAAATCCAGCATTTTTACATAGCTCTTTATTCTCATTTTCACTATATGGTATCAAAACATTTTCTAACGCTTGACGCTTTTGAGCTATCTCAAATTTAGAGTAACCTTGAGCTTCTTTATACTCTTGATATATATTAATCATCTCTAAATCTAGCTTTTTATCATCATATACTAGCTTTTCACTAAATACAAATAAACCATCATATTCCAAACTAGCAAAAATTTTCTTTACAAAATCATCTCTTTTAATAGGTCTAATAAACTGTAATGTATAATTTAAAAGCACTGCATCAGCCTTGCCATAATCATATTCTAAAATATCAGCTTGTATAAGATTAAGCTTTGCACCATATCCATTAGCCCTATTTGTAGCTCTTTGTAACATAGCAGGACTACTATCTAAACCTACAAGTTCAAGATCAGGACGCAATCTATAAAGTTCTAAAAGCGTAGTAGCAGTAGAGCATCCAAGATCGACAACTTTAGCATCCTGCCCTAATCTTTTAGATAAAAATAAAACAATAAGCTCTTGAGTCTGTTTATAAAATGGCACCGATCTAGATACCATATCATCAAATACACTAGCTACACTTTCATCAAATTCAAACTGCTTGCTTATTACATTTTTAAAGACCTCATCTCTCACTTATAAACCCCTTCTAAATTTCTTGAGTGCAAGCTTATCTCATCTATGCTTAAATCACAGCTTTTAGCAACATTTTTAGCTATTATTATATCTTTTGCGATCTGATTTTTAAGCTCATCAAGGCTATCAAATTTCTTATTATCTCTAATCCACTCTACAAAGCAAACTCTCACACTACTAGGCGTTACATCTATATCATTATCTAAGATATGATTTTCAATAGCAAACTCGCCATCAGTACTAAGCCTATATCCAACAAATGTTATAGAGCTATAAGTGGTATTATCTATCTTTGTCCTTGTAGCATATACTCCATCTTTAGGCACTAGATATGGGGTTATATCTAAATTTAAAGTTGGATATAGATATTTTTTGCCAATTCCTTGACCATCTACAACCCTACCAACTACGCTATACTCACGCCCTAAAAGCCTATTGGCCCTATATATATCACCATCGCGTAAAAATCTTCTAATAGCTGAACTATGCACTCCAAGCCCATCAAAGCAAAACTCATCTACCACAACCACTTCACCATCAAATAGATGCTTTAAATCGTGCTTATCCCATGCTCTATCTTTGCCAAATTTAAAATCATAACCAACTACAATTTTTTTTAAATTCACAAAATCTTTTTTAAGCATATCTATAAACTCATCACCCCTAAGCCCAGATATATCATCTAAATCATAGTAAAAACACGGCACACCGCTATACTCTTGGCGTCTATCTCCTGGAGTTAAACAAGCTCTGCCATTGCATATTACAACCAAAGCGCCACCATCGCCAAGCTTTTTAATTAACTCTTTATGTCCTTTGTGAATACCATCAAAACTTCCAATAGCTACAGATTTTACACTACTTTTTGAAATAGTAGAATAGTTCAATATTGCCTTCCTTGCCTTTTATTTTTGATTCACTTTTTTTAATTAACTTCCAACCTAAAGCATTACACTGAGTCTCAAAATTTATCATCGCTTTATTTATAGCTTTTTCATCTTTTACTACACCATTTTTGGTGCGTTTAGCATTTATTCCCACCTCAAACTGCGGCTTAAATAATAGTATAATATCATCAAGTGCAAGTCTATCAATATGCATAATAATATTTAACAACGAAATAAAGCTCACATCAGCAGTAATAAGATCAAATTTAAACTCACTTACAAAATCTCTAATATCTCTATTTTCTTGAATTATTACTCTGCTATCATCTCTTAAATTTGCACTAAGTTGCATAGTTCCTACATCAAGAGCTGTAACTTGCTTAATGCCATTTTCTAATAGAATTTGCACAAAGCCTCCTGTGCTTGAGCCAATATCTAAAGCAATTTTATCTTTTAAATTTAGCTTAATCTCGTCTAAAAATCCAGCCAATTTAAGTGCTGCTCTACTAACATAAATTTGAGATTTTATCTCTATGATTTGATCTTTATCAATCTCTTGGCTAGCTTTTTTGATAATTTTTGAATCAGCCAATACTACGCCATTTTCTATAAGTCCAGCTGCTTGATTTCTACTAATATTTAAAGCCTTTGATACAGCTAGATCAGCTCTCATTTTTTAATCTTTCATACTCTATCTCATCTATTATTTTAATACCTAAAGATAGAGCCTTTTGATATTTACTTCCGCTTGACTCTCCACTTAATACAAAATCACTTTTAGATGATACTGACCCGCTAACCTTTGCTCCAAAGCTCTCTAATTCAGCCTTAATCTCATCTCTAGGGCGAGAAAGAGTGCCAGTTATTACTACCGTTTTACCGCTAAATATATTTTGAGTAGTGTTTATTTCATCTATAATTGGAGTTATATACTCTAATAACTCTACTACTTTGATATGATTAACACGCATAAACTCCAAATAGCTAAGCGCCATCGCTTCGCCAAAACCATCTAAATTTAAAAGCTCATCCATACTAAGGTCTAGCCATTTGTTAGGATAAACTGTAGCTATCTTTTTAGCTGCTACTTCACCAATATGTTCAATCCCAAGCGAAGTTATAAATCTATGAAGTGGTGGTCTTTGACTTGCTTTTATAGCATTTAGAGTATTTTCAATTTTTTTACTCTTAAAACCCTCTAATCCATCAAAACTAGAACTATCTAATCTATATATATCAATTATACTTGAGATTTTACCATTTTTATAAAGAAGCTCTATAATTGCATCACCAAGACCATCTATATTCATACACTTCTTAGAAGCAAAATATATAATAGAGCTTACAACTCTAGCCTTGCAATTTAGATTTTGACACTTAATAAACGCCCCTTCATCTAAAAGCTCACTTCCACACTCAGGGCATTTGCATGGACGACTTATCGCTACTTCTTGGCCATCTCTTCTAGCCTTATATACATCAGTAATCTTAGGTATTACATCGCCACTTCTAATCACGCAAACCATATCGCCCTTCATAAGACCTAGACGCTCAATCTCATCGAAGTTATGTAATGTAACATTTCTAACAAAAGCCCCATCAATCTCAACCCCATCAAGAACTCCAACAGGCGTAACTACACCTGTTCTGCCAACTTGCAAGGCTACATCTATAAGCTTAGCTGATTTTTGAATAGCTGGAAATTTATAAGCTACCATAAATTTAGGAAATTTTACTGTAAATCCTAATTCATCGCATTTTGACAAGCTATTAACACGAACTACCATACCATCCATCATTATAGGCTTTTCATCTCTTAAAGATAAAAGCTCATCATAAGCTTGTCTAATCTCATCTATACTATTACAAACCCTAACAAAATCATCCCTTAAAAATCCTAAAGATCTAACAAAATCCATCATATCACTATGAGTGCTAAATTTAAGCTCATTTGCACCCACGCCCCATGGATAAAATTTCAATCTTCTAGATTTGGTTATGCTAGAATCTAGCTGTCTTAGGCTACCAGCGGCTGCATTTCTAGGATTAGCTAGTAAATTTTGACCATCTTTAGCACGATTAGCATTAATCTTTTCAAAATCACTTTTAGTTATAACCACTTCACCTCTAATTTCAATAAGACCGCTATATGGAATCTGTAAAGGAACAGAACTAATAACCCTAGCATTGCTAGTAACATCTTCACCAATGGATCCATCACCCCTTGTAGCTGCACTTATTAAGACTCCATTTTCATAGGTTAAATTCAAGCTTGCACCATCAAATTTAGGCTCTACAAAAAATCTTTGTGAGCGTTTATCCCCTCGCTCTATCCACGCCAAAAGCTCATCATCGCTAAAAATATCTTCCATCGACCACATTCTAGCTTTGTGGGCTAGCTTCTCAAACTGCTCTAAAATCTCGCCACCAACTCTATTAGTAGGCGAAAATATCACTTTTAAATTTGGATTTTGGCTCTCAAACTCAGCTACCTTATGATATAAAGCATCATACTCATCATCACTTGCCATAGGTGTATCATCTGTGTAGTAGGCTCTAGCCCAATCATTTAGCTTATTTACTGCTTCTAAATACTCTTTATGATTCATACTATCTCTAAATCCTTATATGCATTATGCAATTTTAACATCTGTATATGCTCTTTAGGGTCGTGTGTGCGAATGATACTAGCTCCATTTTCTATCGCTTTTTGATGTAGATACAAACTCCCAGCTAAACGCTCATCTACGCTACTTGGGCTGTAATAATCTATCATAGATTTTCTACTAGCACCTACTAAAAGCGGATATCCAAAAGACAAAAAATGCTCTAAATGCTTAATCAAAGCCATATTATCACGAGCAGTTTTGCCAAATCCTATACCTATATCAAGATAAATTTGCTTAGCCTTAGACTCTTTAATCTCTTCTAATTTTTGAGCGAAAAACTCACTTATAAGCCCTAAAATATCGCTATCTTTGACATTGATTTGCATAGTTTTAGGATCGCCATTTTTATGCATTAGACAATACTTGGCATTGTATCTACCGGCTAAAAAAGCCAAATTTGGATCTGCGGTTATATCATTAACAAAGCTAAATCCATGATCTAGCGCATACTCCAAACACAATGGATCAAAGCTATCAAGGCTAAACTCCACCCTCTCATAAAGCCTATTAGCATAGATTAGATCTACAACTGGCTTAACTCTTTGAAATTCAGCCTTAGCACCGATATACTCACTCCCTGGCCGTGAACTTACCATACCTATATCTATATAATCGGCACCCAAATCAATCACGCTCTCAATGCGCAAAATCGCATCATCAATGCCAACTCTACTTGCTGGATTGAAGCTATCATTATTGAAATTTAAAACCGCCATAATCTCGCATTTTGATGGTTTTGTAAATGAATTTGATAGAAATTTAGCCAATTTATCTAGGCCAAAATCTTGAGCTAGCTCCTTTTTGGCTAGAATTTGAATTTGCTTATCATTTGCTATTAAAAGTGCGTTTTCTAATCCCACGCCACCAAAAATTGCGTTATGAGAACTTACCAATTCAGCACCGATACTAAGGGCATCTTGCTTTAAGATATTTACGGCTACAGCCTTTATATCTTTAATTAAAATGAAATTTAAATTTGCCTTTTTTCTCATAATTTTCGCCCCACTTTTGTGTGGTGATATAAAGTGGCAAATTTGGTCAAAATCGCTATCTGTATTTAATTTATACGCTCTCATTTTATCCTTTGCATTATTAGTAAAAGTAGCGGTAAAAGCGTGGTTTGAGCTTTGGAATTTAGATCTGTAATTCTATATAATTTATTAAAGTATATATAATCTTCATGGGTAAATTTAACCCCATTTTTGACTGCGTCTATTATTATGGATTTAAGTAAATTTAGAAGTTGAGTTTTGCTTAATTTATCACTCTTTTCAAGTGCTGTTTGAGTAGATACATACTCATTGATATAACTTAAATTTAGCTTAGTAAAGTCTATTCCCGTTGGCTCACTTTTGGTTAATTTAACCCTATTTTCTATACTTAATCTAGAGCGAATTGTCGGTAAAAATATATTTTTAGCTGGTGCGACTAAGACAAAGATTATATTTCTTGGTGGCTCTTCAAGGATTTTAAGTAGAGCATTTTGTGACTCAATGCCATATTTATTAGCCATAATTAGCAAAACTTTTGGCTCTTTTTCTGCAATATATGCTTGTGATAATATCTCTTTTACACCATCTATAAGCAAACTCTCATATTCAAAAATTTTTAGATACTCAGGCTTTAAGAGTTGAGAATACTCAATCTTAATACTCTCAAAATCATCACTAATGATAATCTTACTATCTAAACTCAAAGCTCAACCTGACCAAACAATACAGCATCAATAGTGCGATCAAATAGTCTAAACATAGATAAAAGCTTAAAATCCAAATTCTCATCTGTAGAGCTAAGATAGAAGCTATTTTCTGCTTGTTCGTCAAATAGCCACATATAGCTACTGGTGCGATTTTTAGCTATTGCGCATAGTTTTGAGCTGCTTTTACCAATGTAAAAATATACAAATCCATTTGGAAATGCGATACTAAGCATATCATCAAGCAAGCTTATCTCCTCTTTGGAATTTATATCATTTAATCTTGGATATAAAGATTTAAGCGAGATAAACGGCAATATGGGGCGATGAGAGCCTTTGCGATTAATACTGCGTAAAAAATAGTTCTCAAACCAATCTCTATCTTCATCGCATATTACAATAAACGGCGCTCCATCAATCAAATATCTAAGCCTAGATGCAAGTAGTGGCGCCCACTCTAGACGCCTCTCTTCCATCCAGCTTAGCTCCTTGCTTGAACTCCTAATAGCGTCCAAACTCCATTTGATTAGATCCATTACTTCTCTAACTCATAAGCTTTATGAAGTGCTCTAACAGCTAATTCGCCATATTTTGCTGCTACTATCATTGAAATTTTAATCTCACTTGTAGAGATCATCTGAATATTAATCCCCTCATTTGCCAACACAGAAAACGCCATAGATGCTATACCGCTATGACTTTTCATACCTACGCCTACTACGCTTACTTTGACTACTTCGCTATCTATCTCAATAGATTTTGCGCTACCGTCATCAACAACATTTCTAGCCGCTTCCATCTCATTTTGAGGCACTGTAAAGCCAAGACTTGTAGTACCATCTTCGTGGCTTGTATTTTGGATAATCATATCTACATTTATATTTTTATCAGCTAATTTTTTAAAGATACTAGCAGCAACTCCTGGCTTATCTACAACCCCTCTCATAGTTACTCTTGCTTGATTTTTATCTAGTGCTATACCGCTTATTAGTGCTTGTTCCATTCCTGATGTATTCATATCCGCTTCTCCTGTTATTAGTGTTCCTTCATTATTGTTAAAACTACTTCTAGTGACCAATTTCACCTTTAATTTTTTAGCTAACTCTACACTTCTATTTTGTAATACCTTCGCCCCCATACTAGCTAGCTCTAGCATCTCATCGTAGCTGATTTTATCAAGTTTTCTAGCCTTAGGCTCGATTCTTGGGTCTGTGGTATATACCCCATCTACATCGGTATAAATTTCACACAAATCAGCATCCAACGCTCCAGCCACAGCCACAGCGCTAAGATCGCTTCCGCCACGCCCAAGAGTTGTTATATCTCCATCTTTTGTGACCCCTTGAAATCCAGCTACTACGACTATTTTGCCTTCTTTTAGCGCCTCTTTTATCTTTTTGCCATCTATATCGATAATCCTAGCTTTAGTAAAATCATCATTAGTGATAATCCCAGCCATATCACCGCTAAATGCTACAGCCTTATAACCTTTTGAATTTAATGCTATTGAAAGAAGTGAGCTTGTAACTCTCTCACCAGAGCTAAGTAGCATATCCATATCAGCGCTTTGTGGCTGAATTTTAGCAAAATGCTCAGCATATTCTATTAACTGATTAGTTACCCCGCTCATAGCTGAAACTACTACTACTACATCATTTCCAGCATCTTTTGTAGCGATTACTCTCTTAGCTACTTCTTCTATTCTTTCTAAATTCCCAACACTAGTTCCGCCATATTTTTGTACAATTAGCATTATATAAACCCTTCATCTTTAAAATATTTAAGCACCTTAGCATAAGCACCCTTTTTAAAGTGATTAACCTTGCTTAATACATCATTTACAGGCATAAAGCAGTAATCATCAAATTCAGGATGTTTAGTCGCTAAATCTATTTTTGCATTTGGCTTTAATCTAACCAAAAAATATCTCTGAGTCTGTCCATCATATGGAGCCATCTTTTTAGCTATGCTTTTAGGGAAATCATACTCTAGCCACTTAGGGTGCTCACACAAAATTTCTATTTCATTTGTTCCTATCTCCTCTTCAAGCTCTCTAAAAAGAGCCTCCTTAGGTGATTCACCCTCATCAATTCCACCTTGTGGAAACTGCCAAGCACCGCTAATATCGTGCCTTTGGGCGATAAATACCTTACACTCTAAAGGATAAGATGGAGATAAGATAATAGCCGCTACATTTGGGCGATATCTCTTGCCTTTATCCATTTTTTGTTCCTAAAAATTTGGTAAAATCCTACCTTAAAAGCGTTTAAAGTTTAATAAATCAACTAAATTTAATAAATTATTTGTTAAATTTAGAATAAATTTTAGGACAAAAGTTGCATATTTATATCCATATTCCATTTTGTGAATCCAAGTGTCCATATTGTGCTTTTGGCTCTCATAGTGATAAATTTAATATAACTAAAGAGTATTTTAAAGCCCTAGTCAAAGAGATAAAAAGCATAAAATTCAAAGATAAAATCTCTACAATTTTCATAGGTGGCGGCACTCCTAGTAGTGTTGAAGCTGGGTTATATGATGAGATTTTTGAGTATTTAGTGCCAAATTTAGATATCAATTGCGAAATCACTAGCGAAGCAAACCCAAACTCAGCGAATTTAAATTGGCTAAAATATATGAGAAAACTCGGCGTAAATCGCCTAAGCCTTGGTGCGCAAAGCTTTAATGAAAATAAGCTTAAATTTCTAGGTAGAATTCACGACTCAAAAAGAGTCTTTAAAGCCATAAAAGATGCTAAAATAGCTGGTTTTACAAATATAAATGTAGATATAATGTATGGCACCAAGCTAGATACAAAAGCCTTGCTATCTAGTGAAATTCAAGCTCTAAACAAGCTAGAAATTACGCATATATCAGCTTATAGCTTAATGCTTGAGAGTAAATTTAGCTCTAAAAAATCATATCAAAAAGATAGCCCAATCTTAGCTAAATATCTTATAAATTCACTTGAAAATATCGGATTTAAGCAGTATGAAATATCTAATTTTGGTCAAATTTGTAATCACAATCTAAGCTATTGGCGTGGCGATGATTACTATGGATTTGGTGCGTATGCTGTGGGGACAACTGGATTTAAAAGATACAAAGGTGCTACTAATCTTAGAAGTTATATCGATAATCCTTTTAAAAAATCTATTGAAATTTTAAATGATGAAAACAAAAGAGATGAAAGAGTCTTTTTAGGGCTTAGGAGCTGTGTCGGGGTTGATTTATTAGATTTAAGCTTAGAGATGAGGCAAAGAGCTAAAATCTTAATTGAAGAGAAAAAATTGATATTAGAAAATGAGAGAATCTATAATCCAAATTTTTTATTAGCTGATGAGATATTTTTGTATTTAAGCCAGCCTTAAAGGCCAGCTTATAAATTTACTCTACTTCTGCGTCAATAACATCATCATCTTTTTTCTTATCTTGTGCGTTAGCGCCAGCGGTTTGATTTTGATACATTGCCTCAGCTAGCTTATGGCTCGCTTCACTTAGGGCTTTTACCTTTGTATCGATCTGCTCTTTTGTGGCATTTTCATTTTTCAATGTCTCTTTTAGATCATTTAAGGCTGCTTCAATTTTAGCTCTATCTTCGCTTGAAATTTTCTCACCAAGTTCATCAAGAGATTTTTGAGTTTGGTGAGCTAGGCTATCAGCTGCGTTTCTAGCTTCAACGGCCTCTTTTCTCTTTCTATCTTCTTCTTTGTGTAATTCAGCGTCATTTACCATTTTATTTATCTCTTCTTCACTTAAGCCACTTGAGCCTGAAATGGTGATATTTTGAGCTTTTCCACTAGCTTTATCTTTAGCAGAGACTGTGAGAATCCCATTTGCGTCTATATCAAATGTAACTTCAATTTGTGGCACGCCTCTTGGTGCTGGCATAATGCCTTCAAGATTGAAATTACCAAGACTTTTATTATCACGGCTAAATTCACGCTCACCTTGTAAAACATTGATAGTAACGGCACTTTGGTTATCTTCAGCAGTTGAAAAAGTTTGAGATTTTTTAGTTGGGATTGTGGTGCCTTTTTCTATCAATTTACTCATAACTCCACCAAGAGTCTCAATACCAAGACTAAGAGGTGTAACATCTAAAAGCAACACATCTTTTACATCGCCTTTAATTACCGCACCTTGTATAGCGGCACCAATTGCCACTACTTCATCAGGATTTACTGATTTATTTAGCTCTTTATCAAATGCTTTTTTAACCTCTTCTTGTACCAAAGGCACACGAGTTGAGCCACCTACCATAACTACTTCTTTTATATCACTTTTGCTCACACCTGCATCTTTGACAACTTCGCTAATTTTTGATATTGTTTGAGATACCAAATCATCTATCATACTTTCAAATTTAGCCCTACTAATAGTCTTTGTAAGGTGTTTTGGTCCAGTGGCATCAGCTGTGATAAATGGTAGATTTATAGTTGTTTCCATGGCGCTACTTAGCTCTTTTTTGGCATTTTCAGCAGCTTCTTTTAAGCGTTGAAGAGCCATAACATCATTTTTAAGGTCTATTCCACTTTCGCTTTTAAATTCATTTACCAAAAAGTCAATTAAGCGATTATCAAAGTCATCACCGCCTAAAAACGCATTACCACCAGTAGCTAAAACTTCAACTACATTATCACCAGTTTCTAGCACAGTTACATCAAAAGTCCCGCCACCTAGGTCATAAACTACGATTTTTTCGGCCTCTTTTTTATCTAAACCATAAGCCAAAGCCGCCGCTGTTGGTTCATTTATGATTCTAAGTACATTTAATCCTGCTATCGTTCCTGCTTCTTTTGTAGCTTTTCTTTGGCTATCATTAAAATATGCAGGCACGGTTATAACCGCATCAGTAACACTCTCACCCAAAAACGCCTCAGCATCTTCTTTTAGCTTAATCAATACTTTAGCCGAAATCTCTTGTGGAGTGTATGTTTTGCCAGCTATCTCAACAGCACACGCACCATTTCTATCTACGATATGATATGGAAGGCGAGCTTTGGCTTCGCTAGCATTTTTCTCATTCATCATAAGACCCATAATTCTTTTGATAGAAAATATGGTTTTTTCAGGGTTTGTTACGGCTTGTCGTTTAGCAGTATCACCAACTAAAATTTCACCCTTATCAGTAAAAGCCACCACAGAAGGAGTTGTGTTTTTTCCCTCTTTATTTGGTATTACTTTGCTTTCGCCTCTCTCATATATGCTTACGCATGAATTTGTTGTTCCTAGGTCAATTCCTATTACTTTACTCATTTTGTATCCTTTTTATTAAAATTTATTTTGCTATTACAACCATTGAAGGTCTTAAAACTCTATCATTATATAGATAGCCTTTTTGATAAACAGTAGCTATCTTGCCACTTTCTACCTCCTCTGTCTCTATATAATTTATAGCGTTATGAAATTCAGGATTAAACTCACCATTAGTATCAATCTCTTTTATACCATACTTTTCAAAGCACTTTTTAAACTGCTCAATAGTTAGATTTATCCCATCTTTTATCTTGTTTGTTATCTCATCATCTCCGCTTTGTAAATTCGCAGCAATCTCCAAAGCATCAATAACTGGCAAAAGATCTCTAGCAAAGCTCTCATTTGCAAATTTCAAAGCTTCAGCTTTTTCACGCTCTAAACGCTTTTTGATATTTTCAAAATCAGCTGTAGCCCTTATCAAATCTTCTTTAACTTTATTAAGCTCATCTGCTAAATCATCTTGACAATCTTGCCCATCTGATTCGCACTCTTGGCAATCTTGTTCATCCAAAGCTGGATTTTCATCTAAATTTTCTTTTTTGTTTTGACTCACGCCGCCTCCTTTAACATATTAAAAAACTTTTCATAATCACTATACACACTACTAGCACAGACCATTACAGCGGGCTTACCTTGATATAATACATCAGTTTTTAACCCCATATAGCCAGTAGAAAATAGCGGACTAAAGGCTAAATTTCCATTAAAATTATCACCAAATGATGGATCTAAAATCGCCTTTATGCTATCATCTTTACAAATTTCAAAAGCAATTTTCTCATTTTCTTGAAATAAAATCTCGCCTCTTTTTAAAGCCTTAATCTTTGCTCTTAACTCGCTCAATCCCACTTGTATAGAGATATTTTCAAGCTCTTCTAAGCTAACGCCAATTAAGTTACTTAAAAATCTTTCAACTTTTGAGCTAAATTTAATTGATATGCTCTCAGTAAGAAAATCAAGCACCAAAAAGCGATCTTTGAGATTTAAAACATCTTGTAAAAATAGCTTTTGATCTTTAAAAATCATGCAATAAATATCATTTTTATAAACTAATAAATTTAGCAAATCTATATTATTAATAGATAAAACAGAGCTAAATTTTAGCCTATTTTGCCAATAAAACTCCATCGCACTAGCTGTTGGTATGCGACCACCGCTAATATGAAGTTGAGTGATCGCTCCTTCGTCGCTAAGCTTTTTAAAATAGACTCTAATAGTTGATGCTGGAATCGCTACATTCATTCTCATGCCAAGCTCATTAGAGCCGATTGGTTCATTAACCTCAAGATAAGCATGAATGATAGATTCTAATATCAAATCTCTTTTATCTAGTTTCATTTATTAGCACTCTTTATATTTAATTGCTAAGATAATTATACAACATTGAGCCTATCTTTGTCAAGTATTTTAAGCAAAAAGATTAAAATTTATAAATTTATTTAGCAATTTATATGATTGATTGCTTATTTTTATTAAATATTATCTATACAAAATAAAAATATAAAATATAAACAATCTAAATTTTATTGATTTTTAATAAGCTATCAAGTATAATTTCGTTTTAATTCAAAGGAGATAATTTGATGAATAGTTTAACTGCAAAAGAAAGAGATGATTTAGAGCAAATCTTTGCCCAAATTCAGATCGCTAGATTTAATTTTAATATTTGGAACTATTATAAAATCTTAAATAAAAAAGGTCAACTAGCGATCAGATTACTAAAATTTAAGAGCAAAAGACTATTTTTTAAATAGTTCTGGGCAGCTCTTTTTGAGATATTCAATCACAGTAATAACTTCATCGACGCCATTTGCATCGCTGTTTTCTAATACATCATCTATAACATCTATATATCTATCAAAGGCGTCATTTAAACGCTCTTTTTTTACTCCAGCGTAGTAAAGCATTCCAAGAGTAGCTAACTCCAATTCATAGCTCATCTCTTCTAGCGTAACATCATTTTCGTAATTTTTCATTATAATTCTCCTGTTTTTTTGTTTATCAAATTTACAACTTGTGATTTTATCTCATCATAATTATAGCTATCTACAAATCCAGCAAAAAACCCGCCACTAGCATTTTTATGACCTCCACCATCGCAAAGCTCTTTTGCCATTTGGCTCACATCAAAATCCCCATTAGATCTAAAGCTCATAGTTTTTTTACTAGTCATATCTATAAAAAAATCAAATTCAGGATTTGCTACTAAAAAATCATTACCAATCACACTAGCACTTCCTATATTATAAGTCAATATCCCTTTACTACCACGGTAGTTTATACTAAATTTATCCTTATTAGCTTCAAGGCGTCTAACTAGATAACTAGAGTTTAGATTACTTAAAGTATCATCATTTTTAAGGTAAAAAAACTCCTTCTTAATCCCATGGAGTCTATTATCAAGTTCAATATGGGCATTATTAAGACTTAAAAACTCACAAAAGCTTCTCATAAGATAAAAGATATACTCTATATGCTCATCTTCAAACATTACCTTATTTATCTCTTTTGCCCCAGCAATTGCACCCATACAGACCTTACCAAGTTCAAAATTTGGATCATTTTTTAGCCATATATCGACAGCATTTACCACATCACAATATGCTCCTAGCCTCTCATCTTTGCCAAAAATTGCACTAAAAAAATCATAACAAATTTTTGTCGCACTTCTAGCATTATCTAAATAATACCAAGAAAACTCTGCTGCACACTCAGCTCCTGTTTGATGATGATCAAGCAAAATAAGCTTAACATCTTTGTTTTTTAGCTGATCTTGATAGCTTTGACATTGAGCTTTGGTTAAATTTAGATCAGTGATTAAAATCACCGCCTTTTCATCGCCTATCTTTGAAATTATATGCGACATCTTTTTATCAATCTCTTTACCATAGTTTGAATTATAAAATTCGACATTTTTCAAATAAAAACTACTAACAAATTGGCAAGAGTATCCATCTAAATCAGTATGACTAAGATGATAAATCTTCATTTTATTCCTTTATTAAAGTTCTGGTATCTCTATAGTGCCAAGTGTTTCAAACTGAGTATTTGGAGCAATCTCAGCAAAACTTAGCACTGCTATATCGATTGAAAAATTTTGAACTATATTAGCTATAAATTTACGAATACTTGGCTCAACGCAAAGCACCATATCGCCTTGTTCGCTTATAGGTCTATTTTCTCTTTTTGCCCTTAGTGCGCTAACTATAGCTGAGGTTTGGGCTACATTTATCATTAAGGTATACGCTCCATCTTTATAACTTAGGCTATCAATTAGCTTTTGTTGGGCTGGAGCATCTAAAATATAGAAATTTAATTGACCATTTTCATCTGTATAAATAGAGGTAATAACTCTAGCTAGAGCCGCTCTGACATGTTCGATAATCATATCTAAATTCTTACTAACTTCAGCTACATCACTAATAGCTTCTAAGATACTAAGCATATCTTTAATTGGGATATTATCCTTAAGCAAAGCTTTTAATACCTTTTGGATAACGCCCACGCCAACTACTTTTAGAGCATCATCTACTACTACGGAGTATTCTGATTTTACCTTTTCAAGAATATTTTGAACCTCTTGTTTTGTTAGTAACTCACTAGCGTTTTGCTTAACTAACTCGCTCATATGAGTAGAAATAACACTAGCTGCATCAGCTACTGTATAACCACTTAAAATCGCATCCTCTTTATAATTTTGATCAATCCATAATGCATCAAGCCCAAAGGCTGGATCTTTTACTGCAATTCCATCAATATCAGCGCTTACATAACCGCTATCCATAGCCAAGCACTTATCAGGATAGACAATGCCAGAGCCGATTACTACGCCTTTGAGCTTAAATTTATACTCATTTGGGCCAAGCAAGATATTATCTCTTAATCTAATTTTTGGCATCAAAAATCCAAGCATTGTAGCCATATTTCTCCTCATAGCACGGATTCTCTCAACCAAATCCCCATCAGCAAGTTTTAAAAGTCCATAACCTAAATCTAACTCTAAAATTTCAATCTTTAATATATCATCAATCTTAGCTTGTTCTTCAAGGGCAATCTCTTCTTCGCTCTTCTTAGGTAGTTTATTAGCCGATGGTGCAGCCTTATTACCATTTCCAGCTTGCTGAGAGCCATTTTTATCGGTTTTGACAGCACTAAAATCGATTTTTCCCTCTTCTATCATTTTTAAAATAAATCCAATCCCTAAAAATAATAAGCCCATAAATCCTAAAGAGAATGTTGGAAGACCTGGCACTAAAGCAAATACAAATAGTATAAAACCGACAATTAAAAGCGTCTTATACTCACCAAGTAACTGACTTACAACACCTTCAGCAAAATTATCTTCATCTTTACTAGCTCTAGTAATTATAATTGCTGTTGCAGTTGAAGTAATAAGTCCTGGAATTTGACTTACTAAGCCATCACCGATTGTAAGAATAGTATATGTAGCTGCTGCATCTTTGATAGCCATATCATATTGAAATGCACCAATTAAAAATCCGCCAATAATATTAATAATAGTAATAATAATACCAGCTACAGCATCACCTTTTATAAATTTAGATGAACCATCCATTGCGCCATAAAAATTAGCTTCTGATATAATGTCTTGACGCCTTTGTTTGGCTGTTTGTTCATCTATTAATCCAGCATTTAAATCAGCATCAATTGCCATCTGCTTACCAGGCATCGCATCTAGGGTAAATCTAGCTTGAACTTCACTTACACGAGTTGAGCCTTTAGTTACAACCATAAAATTTATAAGAACTAAAATACAAAATACAATAACCCCAATTACATAGTTTCCACCGACAACAAATTCACCAAAACTAGCAATAATCTCACTTACAGCTTCTGGTCCATTATGCCCTTCGCTTAAAATCATTCTAGTTGTTGCAATATTTAGCGCTAATCTAAATAGAGTAACAATTAAAACAAGAGTAGGAAATGTACTAAGGTCTGTAGGCTTTGGTATATAAATAGATATTAATATTATAAGAACAGATATAGCTATAGATAGTGCTAAGAAAAAATCTAACACAGCACTAGGTAATGGCACAATGATAATAGCTAAAATCGCTACAATAACAAAAACTACAGTTAAACTCTTTGCCTTCATCACTGGCGCTAAAAATGGCGCCACCATTGTTAGAATATTGCGCTTAGCCAAGGTTATTTCTTTATAATATCAGTTAAGGTAATCTGGTCTAAAAACTCATCAATTCGACCTTGTAAATCATTAAACATAGGCCAAATTTTACATTCATCGCCTTTGCTGCTAGGACAATCGCATCTAGAATTTGCGCACTCAAATACATTTACCTTACGCTTTTCAGCACTCTCTAAAATACGCTTAATGCTTAAATTTGATGGTTTATCGGCTAAAACAAACCCACCATTTGCACCTTTAAAGGAGTGCAATATACCCTCTTTTGCTAAATTTTGCAAAATTTTTGCTAAAAAACTTTTTGAAATTCCAAGTTCAGACGATATAGTATCTACATCTTTTGGGTGATTAGCTTGTGATAATAAAATCAATGATAGCATAGCATATTCACTGGCTTTGGTAAATAACACCTAGACTCCTTAAGATTTTTAATCGGATATTTTACTAAAAAATAGATTAATATTAACTTTTTTTAGTGATACTATAAATCAAATTTCAATTTTAGGATAAAAAATGACCAATTTATGGGTAACAACTTTTATATGGGCATTCTCATTTCCGCTTATTGGATACTATATCGTCGGAGTTGTTGATAACTATTTTGCTATACTTTTTCGTTCTTGTATAGCATTTTTGATATTTTTACCATTTTTAAATTTAAAGTTAAAATTTGATTTAAAGCTAAAATTAATCACTATTGGCGGCCTACAAATTGGTCTTATGAGTATATTTTACTACCATTCATTTTTATATCTTAGCGTAAGCGAAGTTGCTCTTTTTACTATATTTACACCATTTTATCTAAGCCTAATCTATGATCTTATATCGTGCAAATTTAAAAAACTATACTTAATTAGCATTACTTTATGTATAATTGGTGCTTTTATTATTAAATTTGAAAGTTGGAGCCTTAGTTCTTTATATGGATTTATACTCGTGCAGATGGCAAATATCTGCTTTGGGGCAGCACAAGCATTTTATAAGCTTACTTGTAAAAATTTAAAAGATAATAGATCAAATTTTGGATATTTTTATCTTGGGGCGGTTTTGGTTTCAGGGGTTAGCTTTATTCTCTTTGGGAATTTTACAATGCTTCCACAAAATTTGCAAAGCTGGGTAGTTTTACTCTACCTTGGTGTAGTAGCTTCTGGGTTTGGCTATTATTTGTGGAGTAGTGGCTCGCTTATGGTCGATAGTGGCACTTTAGCAATTATGAATAATGCTATAATTCCAATAGCAATTTTGGTAAATGCAATTTTTTGGGGAGTAGATTTTGATATTTATAAGATGACAATCGGTGGATTTTTGATTGTTTTAGCCCTATTTTTACAGAGTAAGTTTGAGACATTTTATAAAAATCAAATTAATTTTAAGTATAATACATAGTTTTTAAATTTGGGATTTGATAGTTGCTGCGACATTTCTTTACAAATAGTATCGGGATTTTATGTTCTAGAGTGCTTGGATTTATTAGAGATTTAATGACGGCAAATGCTCTTGGTGCAAGTATTTGGAGTGATATATTTTTTGTAGCGTTTAAGCTGCCTAATCTATTTCGTAGACTCTTTGGAGAGGGTGCATTTTCTCAAGCCTTTATGCCAAATTTAGTAAAAGTTAGTCAAAAAGGGTTATTTTGCGCTGAAATTTTAATCAAACTTAGCCTTGCGATGCTTGGTCTTAGTCTTATTGTGATGCTCTTTGCTCCTTTAGTTACTAAGGCGCTTGCATTTGGATTTAGTCCTGAGACAATTGCTCTAGCTGTTCCACTAGTAAGAATAAATTTTTGGTATCTTTTGGCAATTTTTATTGTTACACTACTCTCAGCACTTCTTCAATATAAAAACCACTTTGCCACTACAGCTTTTAGTACAGCTTTGCTAAATATATCGATGATAACTGCTTTGCTTTTAGCATTAAATTTAGACCAAAAAAGTGCTGCAATGTATCTTAGCTGGGGGGTTGTAGCTGGAGGAATGTTGCAGGTTTTATCTCATATTATCGCACTTAAAAGATTAAATTTACTCCGTTTATTAACTCTTGGTATAGCCAAATTTGCCAAAGGCAAAAGAGCTAAAGCTAAAGGTTTTTGGCAAAACTTTGGCCATGGAATTATTGGTAGTAGCGCCAATCAACTAAGTGACTTTATCTCCACTTTTATTGCTAGCTTTCTAGCTACTGGGGCAATTAGCTATCTATACTACGCAAATAGAATCTTTCAATTACCTTTAGCACTTTTTGCTATCGCACTTTCTACGGCAATATTTCCTAAAATTGCCAAAGCAATAAAATCTAAAAACGATACAAACGCCATAAATTTGCTAAAAAAAAGCTTTAGTTTACTATTTTTTTTACTACTATTTTCTACTATTGGCGGATTTGTTTTAGCTAATGAGATTATTTGGCTGCTATTTCAAAGGGGTGAATTTAACACTAATAATACTATAGAATCAGCTAAGGTCTTGCAAATGTATATGTTAGGACTTTTACCTTTTGGGCTTTATAAGCTCTTTTCGCTCTGGCTATATGCTAAAATGCAACAAAAAATCGCTGCTAAAATAGCTATATATTCACTTTTTATAAATACTGCTTTATGCTTGCTTCTTTTTAAACCTTTAGGAGCAAGCGGACTAGCACTTGCTGGGAGTATTAGCGGACTATTTTTACTAGGATATGCAATTTTTGTATTTGGAATTAGGCAATTTTTGGATATAATCTTTAATAGGATAAATCTAATAACTATAATCTTAGCAGTAATTTTTGGCTATTTATTAATAGAATTAAGGGGTATAATATATGCAAATTTATGATACAGTTTTAAAACAAAAAGTTAAACTTGTTCCACTTAATGGCAATGATATAAATATCTATGTCTGCGGACCAACTGTTTATGATGATGCTCATCTAGGACATGCAAAATCTAGTATTAGCTTTGATCTGCTTAGGCGAGTTTTAATAGCTCTTGGGTATAAGGTTAAGTTTGTCAAAAACTTTACTGATATAGATGATAAAATTCTAGCTAAAATGAAATCTAGCAATCAAAGCTTAGAGCAGATAACGACATACTATATAGATAGATATAAAAAAGATATGAACGCTTTAAATGTCCTAAATGCCGATATAGAACCTAAAGCCACAGAGTCGCTTGATGCGATCATAAATTATATTCAAAAACTAGAACAAAATGGCGCTACGTATAGGCTAGATGATGGAATTTATTTTGATACTAGCAAAGATCAAAAATATCTAAGTCTAAGCGGCAGAAAAGACGAAAATCTAATCGCAAGAGTTACTAGCAATGGGGCTAAAAAAGATGAAAAAGATTTTGTGCTATGGAAATTTGATGAACAATGGTATGATAGTCCGTTTGGCAAGGGGCGTCCTGGTTGGCATACCGAGTGTGTAGCAATGATTGAAGAGATCTTTAATGGAACCATTGATATTCACGCTGGTGGAGCTGATCTACTCTTTCCCCACCATGAAAACGAAGCTGCACAATGCCGATGTGCCAATCATAAAGAGCTAGCTAAACATTGGCTACATAATGGATTTATTCAAGTAAATAACGAAAAAATGAGTAAAAGCCTTGGCAATTCATTTTTTGTTAAAGATGCTTTAGCTATTGCTCCGGGTGAAGCGGTAAGATATTATCTGATGAGTAGTCATTATAGGGCAAATTTCAACTACGATATAGGAGATTTACTCTCTAGTAAAAAACGGCTCGATAAAATTTATAGACTTAAAAAACGCTTAAGTGGCGTAACTCCTGGAGAGATAAATTTAGAGTTTAAAAATGCGATTATAGAAACCCTAAGCGATGATTTAAATATTTCAGAAGCCTTAGCAAAAATTGATGAAATGGTAAATATAGCAAATACAAATCTAGATAAAGAGCCTAAAAACAAAGCACTAAAAGCTGATATAATGGCAAATTTAGAATTTATAAAAGAGATTTTAGGAATTCTTTATATAGATGAGTTTGAGTGGTTTCAATATGGATTTAGCTTAGAACAAAAAGAGCAAATTGCAAATTTAATAGAATCTAGAAATAGCGCTAAGGCTGCTAAAGACTATGCTAAAGCTGATGCTATAAGAGATAAATTAACCGCCCTTGGTGTAGCGATAATGGATACGCCAAATGGAGTAAAATGGGAGAAAATATGGACGGAATAACAGAAGTCTTTAGACGGTTTAAATCCTATTATAAAGAGTATGTGTGGCAGTTTGCTATTGCAATTTTAGGAATGATTATGGCTAGCATTGGCACAGCAGTATCTGCATGGCTAGTTAAACCTGTGCTTGATTATATCTTTGTTGAAAAAAATGAAACACTTTTATATTTGCTTCCATATGCGATTATTGCAATATATTTTATAAAAAGCCTTGGAGTATATCTACAGGTATATTTTACCGCTTATATCGGACAAGATATGATAAGGCGTTTTAGATACAAACTACTTGATAATCTACTTGGATTAGATATGAGTTTTTTCCATAAATATCGCACTGGCGAGCTAATGAGTAGGATTATGGGTGATATTGAGCGTATTCGCAATATCGTCTCATCGCTCATTCCTGAACTAGTGCGTGAGTTTGTAACTATTATTGGATTACTTTGTGTTGTAATTTATCAAAGCCCTACTTTAGCACTATTTTCACTTATTGTGTTACCAGCAGCCTTTTATCCGCTTTCACGCTTAGCTAAAAGAATGCGAAAACTTAGCCGAACATCGCAAGAAACTTCTAGCGATATCACATCGGTGTTAAATGAAATTTTCTCAAATATCGAAATAGTTAAAGCTAGTAGTGCTCAAGAAAAAGAGCTAAGCAAATTTGATAATCACAATACTAAAATATTTCATTTAAATTTAAAAAGCGTTAAGGTAAATGCTTTAGTTAGTCCAATGATGGAAACATTAGGCTCAGTTGGTATTGCTATTACTATTATCATTGGCGGACAACAGGTAATAAATGGAGAAATTACAGTAGGTAGCTTTTTTAGCTTTCTTACAGCGCTATTTATGCTCTATACGCCTATAAAACGTATAACAAATATATATAATCAAATGCAAGATGCAGTAGTAGCTAGCCAAAGAACATTTGAGTTACTTGATATGCAGCCAAGTATTGTTGATGGAAATATAAATTTCCCAGCTAAGGTAAATTCAATCACAATCCAAGATTTAAAATTTAGCTACGGTGATAAAACTGCACTAAATGGTATAAATCTTAAAGTCTATAAGGGTCAAATGATAGCTTTAGTAGGTAGTAGTGGTGGCGGCAAAAGCACACTTATTAATCTATTAATGAGATTTTATGACCCAAATTCTGGAATGATTTTAATCAATGATAATGATTTAAGCGAATTTAAACTAGATAGCCTAAGGCAAAATATTGGTTTAGTTACTCAGCGTGTATATATCTTTAACGATACAATAGCAGCTAATGTAGCGTATGCTGCTCCACTAAATGAGGCTAAAGTTATAATGGCACTTAAGATGGCAAATGCTTATAGTTTTGTTCAAAATTTAGATAATGGAATCTATACAACTTTAGATGAATATGGCGCAAATTTAAGCGGTGGCCAAAGACAAAGAATAGCCATAGCTAGAGCTCTTTATCATAATCCACAAATTCTAATATTTGATGAAGCCACTAGCGCACTAGATAATGAAAGCGAACAAGAAATAACAAAAGCTATTGAAAATTTAAGCAAAGATAAGATTATATTTGTTATTGCTCACCGTCTATCAACTATCAAAAATGCTGATAAAATTGCTGTTATAGGTCATGGTAAAATCGTAGGATTTGGTACAGATAAAGAGCTTGAAGCAGAATGTGAAATTTATCAAAAACTAAAACTAGGAGCAATCCACTAATGCTACAAAAAATAGTATATAACGACAGACCAACAAGCATAAATAATAAAAATGATGCTATTAAAGCAATTTATCAAAAGGGGTTAAAAAAAGCTGCTTTAGAACAAAATGCATTTATTATGAATGGAGATTTGGCTGTCGAAATACTATGGAAACAGCACTTACCAGCCGACATTGATAATATTTTAAAATACACGCTTGATGCGCTAAAAGGAATATGTTATGTTGATGATTGCGCCATTATATCGCTTAAAATTTCTAAACGATACTCCCAAAAAGAGCAGCTAATAATAACAATAAAAAATAAATTTATCTTATCTAAATTTATTAAAAAGCTCATATATACCGTATTTATAAAGCCTCTAATAAAATTTATCGATGCTAATTTTAAAGATATAATAGAGTATGAAAAACATAACCATAATCCAACAACTACGATAAATCCTAATAATAATTTAGCGTTAAATTTGCTTATAAATACACCAAATCAACAGATAAATCCAAGTCAAAATTTATCATCTTTAACTAATCAGACAACAAATCAAATACAAAAAACAAAATCTGAAATTCAAACTCCAACTACATCAAATAAAACTGCACAATCAGTATCAACAGACAAAAACCCTCAAATGCAGGCTGTAGCACTAATCAAAACTACACTACAAGAATTCAAAGGCAAAATCACAATTGCCTATAAATTTAGCCCAAAAAATATCGCCATTTATATCGTAGTATCAAAATCCCTAGATGCACAAGTACGCAAGGAGATCGCACACTTAAGCAAAGAAAAGATTATGGCCTTGCAAAATAGATTAAATCAAGGCCAATTTACTATTCATTATGGCTCAATTCCACTAAAATCTAACAATATTAAACTCTAAACCGTTCTCCACACAGCAATTGAAGTTGGATTAAATGGATCAGTTCCACAGCTATACTCTAGCATAGCATCTTCAATAATTATATCACCATTTTGATTAGCTTTTTTAAGTGTTGAAGCGAAATTTAAATTCCAGCCATTTTGTATAAAATAATCTTTGTGATTTTTACTAGCTTCACCTAGATTGCGAATTTGAAACCCAAATGGCTCAGCGTGAATACACCTGACAAATGGAGCGATACTAGCTACAACCTTAAACCAATTATCGGGAATTTCTTTAACTTGCTCAATCGTATGGCAAGTAAAGACCAAAACTTTTTTGCCAAAATCTAATTTTTTATCAAATTTAGGCTTTAAATGGTTAAAATGAAAAAACTCAGCTCTCATATTTGGTTCAATACTAGCTAATTTTTTTGCCATTTCTACACCACTACTAGTAAATTCGCCACCAAAATATCTCAAATTCACTCCGCCACCATTATAAAATATCTTAAAAAGATTTTGTCCATATCCACAGCCTAGCTCAATAACGCTATCATACTGTTCTAGCGCTAGCGCATCAATAATCATATTTACAATAGATGTATTAGTATAAAATGGAACCAAAATATTTAATCCATTTAGTGAAGTAATTTTATTATGCGGAATATCTGCGAAGTTAAATTTCTCACTCTCGATCCTTTTTCTTTGCCACTCATAATTCCCATCATCATTAATCGCTAAATGATAATACCGCTCCTTTTTCTCTAATTCGCCAATCACTTGAAGAGCGTTATACCCCCCCCTATTTATAAATTGACTCATGAACTCCGCCCTTATAGCCCAAGCATTTTCATAAAAATTTTGCCATTTTTTCTCTTGATATGCCACTTTTACTCCTTAAATTTATAAAATATTATATCTATAAATTGCCCAAAATATCATTAAATTTCTTATTAATTATAAGCAAATTTAAGCAAATTTTAGCTAAAATAGCAGGTTTAAAGGAATGTTATGAACTATAGTGATATTAAAAAAATTTTTTTTAAACTAAATCCAGAAAATGCCCATAAAATAGCTGAATTTGGAATGAAATTATCTGTAAAAATTCCATTTGTTAGCGATTATTTGGTGAATAATTTCTGCTTTATTGACACTAAGCTATCACAAAATATTTTTGGAATTAATTTTTTAAATCCAGTTGGACTTGCCGGTGGATTTGATAAAAATGCTACAATGATTACACCGCTATCTGCGATGGGGTTTGGATTTTTAGAGTATGGCACTCTTACACCAAAACCTCAAGGTGGAAATCCAAAACCAAGGCTATTTCGCTTAATAGAAGAAAAAAGTCTACAAAATGCCATGGGATTTAATAACGATGGCTTAGATAAGATTAAAGCTAGAGCCTCAAAGGTATATCCTTTTAGTATCCCTATTATTGCTAATATTGGCAAAAATAAGATTACGCCAAATGATATGGCTATTAAAGATTATGAAATTTTAGTTAAAGGGCTTGATAGTTGCTGTGATGCATTTGTAATCAACATCAGCTCACCAAATACTCCAAATTTGAGAGATTTACAAAGCGAGTCTTTTATAAATGAACTATTTGCTGCTTTAAGTAGCTTAACCAAAAAACCTCTAATTTTAAAAATAGCTCCAGATATGAGTATAGACTCAGCTATATCTCTTTGTTCTACAGCTGCAAATGCCGGATTTAAAGGGTTAATTATCAATAATACTAGCGTGGATTACTCTCTTACACCAAAGGCAAAAGATTTTGGCGGTATCAGCGGCCAACTTATTAAAAACAAGAGCAAAGAGCTATTTAAAGAGGTTGCTAAAGAGCTTTATGGTAAAGCAGTATTAATTAGCTGTGGCGGAATAGATAATGGTCAAGATGCATATGAGCGTATCAAAATGGGTGCAAGCTTAGTGCAAATATATACTAGTTTTATCTATGAAGGTCCAAGTATTTGCAAAAATATTAATAATCAAATATTAAATTTAGCCTTAAGCGAGGGATATGAAAATATTTCTCAAGCAGTTGGCGCTAATCTAAGGAGATAAATGCTACCAAAATTTAGCAAAATTACCCTTGAAAATGGGTTTGAGATCTATCATACTCCTTTAAATTTAGGTTCAAATGTTATTAGCATAGATCTTTATTATAAAGTTGGTTCTAGAAACGAAACAATGGGTAAGAGCGGAATCGCTCATATGTTAGAACATCTAAATTTTAAAAGTACAGACAATAGAAAAGCTGGTGAGTTTGACTCCATTGTAAAGGGTTTTGGCGGAGTAAATAATGCTAGTACTGGCTTTGATTTTACGCACTATTTTATCAAATGTTCGAGTCAAAATTTAGATACATCGCTAGAACTTTATGCTGATATAATGGCAAATTTAAGCCTTGAAGAAGATGAATTTTTACCTGAGCGAGATGTTGTTTTAGAAGAACGCAGATGGAGAACGGACAATAATCCAACTGGAATACTATATTTTAGACTATTTAATCACGCTTTTATATATCATCCTTATCACTGGACGCCAATTGGATTTATTAAAGATATTGAAAATTGGAATATTGCTGATATTAAAGAGTTTTGGTCTAAATTTTATCAACCAAAAAATGCATTTTTAATGATTACTGGAGATATTGACGAGAATACTGCATTTGAACTTGGCAAAAAACACTTTGAAGGTATAGCAAACCGCTGCGAAATACCTACTATGCACTGCATAGAGCCTGAACAAAACGGAGAAAAGTCTTTAATAATTCACAAACAAAGTGATGTAGAGATGATAGCTATCGCTTATAAAATACCGCCATTTAATCATCCAGACCAGACTGCATTAAGTGCAATTGGCGAATATCTTAGCAGCGGTAAAAGCTCATTATTTGAAAGAGTTTTAATAGATAAATTAAATTTAGTAAATCAAATTTATGCTTATCCTATGGAAAGCATTGATGAAAATTTATTTATAATAATCGCTATTTGCAATCCAGGTATAAAAGCCAAACTAGTTAAAAAAGAGATCTTAAAGCTGATAAAAAAACTAAAAAATAGCGATATAGATACTGATGAGCTAACTAAAATTAAAAATTGCCTAAAGAGCAATTTTATCTACTCATTAAGTAGCGCAAGCAAGCTTGCAAGTCTATATGGAAGCTATATAGCAAGAGGCGATATAGAGCCACTTTGGCAACTCTCAGATAGAACAAATGCACTTACAACACAAGATATCAAAGAGTGTGCTAATAGGTATTTTAACAAAGATAAATCCACTACAATTATATTAAAAGGAATCAAATGAAAAAAAGTATTTATGGAGCGATGACAGCTCTAGTAACACCTTTTAAAAATGGTAAAATAGATGAAGATGGTTATGAAAAACTTATTAAAAGACAGATAAAAAATGGAATTGATGCAGTTGTACCTGTAGGTACTACTGGAGAGAGTGCTACTTTGACACATGATGAACACAGAATTTGTATTGAGATAGCTGTAAATGCGTGTAAAAATAGCGATGTAAAAGTATTAGCGGGTGCTGGAAGTAATGCTACTCACGAGGCTATAGGTTTGGCTGAATTTGCTCAAAATTGTGGCGCAGACGGAATCTTATCAGTAGCACCATACTATAATAAACCAACTCAAGAAGGATTATATCAACACTACAAAGCTATATCCAAATCAGTAGATATACCTATCTTGCTATACAATGTCCCATCTAGAACGGGATGTGATATATTGCCAGAGACTATTATAAGATTATTTAATGATTGCGATAATATCTATGGAGTTAAAGAAGCAAGTGGCAATATAGAAAGATGTGTTGATATTTTAGCTCATGAACCAAAGATATATTTATTAAGCGGTGATGATGCTATTAACTATCCAGTTTTAAGCAATGGAGGAAAAGGCGTTATATCAGTTACATCAAATCTCTTACCAGATCAAACTTCAGCTCTTACTCACTATGCTATGCAAAATGAGTTTTTAAAAGCAAAAGAGATTAATGATAAACTATATAATATAAATAAAGTTCTATTTTGCGAGTCAAATCCAATACCTATTAAAGCAGCTATGTATATTGCTGGCTTAATAGATAGCTTAGAATATAGATTACCACTTGTAACTCCAAGTAGTGAGAATCTCAAAAAGATAGAATCAATAATGAAAACTTACGATATAAAAGGATTTTAATGAACTGTTATCATGAAGAATTTAAAGGCAAAACCCTAGTTATTAGTGGTGGTACAAGAGGAATTGGTAGAGCAATTGTACTTGAATTTGCAAAATATGGTGCAAATATTGCATTTACCTATAACTCTAATGAAGAGATGGCTAAAAATCAAGCATTAGAATTAGAAAAAGAATTTGGCATCAAAGCTAGAGCATATCCTTTAAATATTCTTGAACCTGAAACTTATAAAGAGCTATTTTTAGAGATAGATAAAGATTTTGATAGAGTCGATTTTTTTGTATCAAATGCAATTATTTCAGGACGCGCAGTAGCTGGTGGTTATACTAAATTTATGAAGTTAAAACCTCGTGGAATAAACAATATCTTTACAGCCACCGTAAATGCATTTGTAGTAGGCTCTCAAGAAGCTGCTAAAAGAATGGAAAAAATAGGCGGTGGTAGCATAGTTAGCTTAAGCTCAACTGGAAATCTAGTCTATATAGAACACTATAGCGGTCACGGTACAGCAAAAGCTGCAGTGGAGGCTATGGCAAGATACGCAGCTACTGAGCTTGGCGAGAAAAACATCAGAGTAAATGTAGTAAGTGGTGGGCCAATAGAAACTGATGCTTTAAGAGCATTTACAAATTATGAAGAAGTAAGAGATGCTACAGCATCATTAAGTCCTTTAGGTCGCATGGGACAACCAACTGATCTTGCAGGTGCTTGTTTATTTCTATGCAGCTCAAAAGCTAGCTGGGTAACAGGCCATACATTTATAATAGATGGTGGCACTACTTTTAAATGATAAATTTACCAAATTCTCTAGCTATATTTCGTATACTCTTAGCTCCACTTATGTTTTTTTTGCTTTTATGCATTAAGGGCAATGGAGACGCTATAGAGATTAGTTGGCTTAATTACTTTTGTGCTTTAACATTTGTAGTAGCTAGCATTACTGATTTTTTTGATGGATATATAGCTAGAAGCTGGAATCAAAAGACAAAACTAGGTGCAATCTTAGATCCACTTGCCGATAAAATGTTGATTTTAGCAGCATTTTTAGGTTTAATGATAATAGATAGAGCTGATGCATGGGCAGTATATATAATTCTTGTTAGAGAGTTTTTCATTACTGGATTTCGAGTTGTAATGGCTAGTGAAAATATAGATATAAGTGCATCCATAGCTGGCAAGATTAAAACAATAATGCAGATGGTTGCTATTGGATTTTTATCTATGCAATGGTGGGGTGGTGAAATTTTGTTATGGTTTGCTGTAGCTATCACGCTATATTCTGGTTATGAATATATACACGCATATATAAAACATATAAGAAAAATTTAAATTTTGGAGAGATAGATGAGAAATATCCTTGCTATTTTATTTGCTACTTTTGTTTTTATCGGTTGTTCTGGCGATAAAAATACAAAAGATAAATTGAGAGTCGCAACAGAAGGTACATATAATCCATTTTCATATCATGATGAAAGTGGTAAATTAGTAGGCTATGATGTAGAAGTAATCACTGAAGCAGCCAAAAGAGCTGGATTTGAGATTGAATTTCATGAAACAAATTGGGATGCGATATTTTCTGGATTAAACTCAAATCGCTTTGATATGATAGCAAATCAAATAAGCGATGCGGACCCAAAAAGAGCCGAGCTTTATACTTTTAGTGATCCATATATTGTAACTTCAGCTGCCGTTGCTGTAAGAGCTAATGATAATAGCATCAACTCACTAAGCGATATTAAAGGCAAAAATATTGCTCAAGCAATGGGTAGTAACTACTATGAGATTGCCATAGAAAATGGGGCAAATATTGTTTTAGTTGATGGATTAGCGCCAGCTATTAAAGCAGTCAGTCAAGGTAGAGCAGATGCTACTATGAATGATAAACTTGCTATATTAAACTATATCAAAACAACTGGCGATAAAAATATTAAAATCGCATTTGATACAGGCGATGGCACTAGAAGTGTCTTTTTGTTTAAAAAAGAGCTAACCGAACAAAGAGATAGAATCAATAAAGCTCTTGAATCTATGAAAAAAGATGGAACGCTAAAGCAAATTTCAGAAAAATATTTTGGAATAGATGTTAGTGAGTAATTATATTGAGGCATTTTTGCCTATGATTAAGGGGGCTATTTTATATACAATCCCCCTTAGTATTATATCTTTTATTTGTGGTATTACAATAGGTGTTATTGTAGCACTTATCCGTATCAATCACAGCAAAAATCCACTATCAAATTTAGCTAAGGCTATTTGTCAGTTCTACATCTCTATAATTCGTGGAACACCTCTACTTGTACAGCTTTTTATAATATTTTATGGCTTGCCAAATATTGGCATAACGCTAGATCCATTCATTAGCGCAATTATTGCTTTTAGTCTTAGTATTGGCGCATATAGCAGTGAAACTATCAGAGCTAGTATATTAGCAGTGCCAAAGGGACAATGGGAGGCTGGCTGGAGCATTGGACTAACTAATAGCGATACTTTTATTAAAATTATTGCTCCACAAGCACTTAAAATTGCTCTACCAACCCTATCAAATACATTTATTGCGTTAGTTAAAGATACATCACTAGCATCAGTAGTATTAGTAGCTGAACTATTTCGTCAAGCTCAAACTATCGCCTCTCAAAATTATGAATTTCTAAGAGTCTATTCGCAAGCTGCTCTTATATACTGGATTATTTGTATAGGTCTTGGATATTTACAAACTCACCTTGAGGCAAAATTTAGCAAGCATCTATAAGAGGAAAATATGCTACAAATAAGAGATATAAATAAAAAAATCGGCTCTCACACCATATTATCAAATATTAGTTTTGATATTAAAAAAGGTGAGATAATTGCAATTATCGGGCCAAGCGGAAGTGGCAAGACTACACTTCTTCGTTCATTAAACTATCTAGAGATACCAGATAGCGGGATTTTGGAATTTAGCGATGGGAGTTTAAAAATTGATTTTAAACAGCATCCAAATAAGCAAGAAATTTTAAATTTAAGACGCAAAATGGGAATGGTCTTTCAATCTTATAATCTTTTTGCCCATCTAAATGCTACGCAAAATATCACCCAAGGGTTAATCAGTGTCCAAAAAATGCCAAAAGAAAAAGCCATTGAGATTGCTTTAAATTTACTAAATAAATTTGGCCTCAAAGATAGAGCCAATGCCTATCCTAGCTCTTTAAGCGGAGGACAACAACAGCGTGTAGCAATTGCTAGAGCTGTTGCTTTAAAACCAAATATTTTATTGCTTGATGAGCCTACAAGCGCACTTGATAAAGAACTAGTAAGCGAAGTTTTATCCACGCTTAAAATGCTAGCAAATGAACACCAAACTATGATCTTAGTCACTCATGAGCTTAAATTTGCCAAGGATATCGCTGATAAGATTATATTTTTAGAAGATGGCAAAATAGTTACTATTGAATCCCCAAAAGAGTTTTTTAGTTCGCAAAACAATCCAAGAATTCTCAAATTTATAGGTGATCTAAATTACTAATGCAAGCAACACAAAAAGGATTTATCTTAGCTTTAGCTACATTTATTATGTGGGGTGTATTCCCGATATTTTTTAAATTCATTGAAGGAATTGCAGCTACTGAGGTTTTAGCTCATAGGATTATATGGTCAGCTTTAATTTTGCTAGCTATACTTATAATTACAAAAAGATTAAACAGCGTCAAAAGAATAGCAAAAATAAAAAAAGTTACTCTAACCTTAGCCATTACAGGTGCATTAATTGCTAGTAATTGGGGAGTATTTATCTATGCAATCAACCAAAATGAAATTTTAGCCACCAGCCTTGGATACTTTATAAATCCTCTTTTTTCCATACTTCTTGGTGCGATCATATTAAAAGAAGAGTTAAGTCCTGCTTTAAAACTCTCAATTTTTATCGTATTTATTGCTATTGGAGTTCAAATTTATGCCATTGGCAATCTACCGCTAATATCTATTATACTGCCATTATCATTTGCGTTATATGGACTTTTACGCAAAAGACTTGGGGTTAGAACTTTTGAGGGGTTATTTATAGAAACTATCATTTTAACACCTTTTGCTCTACTTTATTTGCTATATCTAGCTATAAATAATAGCAGTGAATTTGGGATAAATTTTAATGGAATTATGCTATTTTTAAGCGGATTTGTAACTATACTACCACTACTTACATTTAATGCTAGCACCAAATATCTTAAACTATCTACAATTGGATTTTTGCAATACATAAGCCCAACTTTAAGTATGATTATTGCAGTTTTTATATATAATGAGACTTTAGATTTTTATAAAATTATTAGCTTTGCACTCATATGGATTAGTCTTGCAATTGCTACAATTTCAAATTTAAGGAGAAAAAATGGCACAAAATGATTTAATTATAATGGCAGTTGCTGTATTAATTGTAGGAGTAATACTCTATAAACAGATAAATAAAGTAACACAAAATATCACAAATGATGATGAAAATCCAAATTTAGTCTATTCTAGATTTTGCGATGCGATAGACAATCAAATAGATATATTGCGTCAAAATACCCAAGAAGATATGATATTAGAACCTAATAAAAAAGATGAAATACTAGAGGCTTTAAGCGATTTTAGTAAAGAACTTGTATTTATTGAGTCTTTAAATTCAAAAGATAGCACCCAATGGCAAAGTAAACTTTTTGCTCTTCTTAGCAGACTTGATAGTTTTGTAGAGTCTAATTTTATAAACGGGGAACAGCTTGCTAGAAGCATTAAAGAGAATTTAAGAGATGAGTTTAACAGACTTGGGCTAGATAGAGATTAGAATCTAGCCTTCTGAGCAATTATACGATTATACGCATCAATAATTCTAGCAATCTCTATTTTACCACTTTTAACAGAGTTAAAAATTGCATCATTTAAAGCTTTTATAGAGTTGGTTTTATTATAAAAATACTCACTTACTAGCAATATATCTACTCCAGCATTTACTGCCTTTATAGCATTTTGCTCAAGTGTTCCTCCAAGTGCTTTCATTAACATATCATCGCTTATTACAACGCCTTCATAATTTAAGCTATCTTTTAGTAAATTTGTAACTATTTGGCGTGAGAGCGTAGCTGGATTTACATCATCGATTGTCGGGATTATCATATGGCCAACCATTATAAATTTAGCCTTTTTACGCTTAATTAATTCATAATACGGCCTAATCTCATCAAAATCAAAACTATCTACTATAGTGCTAATCTTATGCGTATCAGATGAGGCATTGCCATGACCTGGAAAATGCTTTAACACACTAGCAACGCCTACATTATCAAAAGCTGATATAAACTCACTAGCATATGCAGTTACTTCACCTGCATCCTTGCTAAATGCTCTTTGTCTTTGACCAATTATAGGTGATATATCATTATGAAGATCAACTACTGGAGCAAAATTCATATTTATTCCAAGATTTTTAAGCTGAGTTGCCATATTGGTATATAGCTTATTAGCACTATTTAAATCTAACTCACTACCAACCTTATAAGCTGATGGAAAATGCTCAAAATCGCTAAATTTATTAAATCTACTAATTTGCCCGCCTTCTTCATCGATAGCTATAAAAAGAGGATATTTAGAACTGGCGGAATTTAAATATTTGGTTAAATTTTTTAACCCCTGTTTGCTGCTAATATTTCTAGCTAGTATCATTACTCCACCGATTCTACCATTTTTAATATCAAGATGAAGCTGCTTAACCCACTCATCACTAGAACTGTCTCCAGTAAATCCCACCATCACCATCTGACCAATCATATTTCTTAACTCTTTATCACTTGGTGCGCCAAAGAGTGAAATAGTAAAAATAAATAGCAAAATAATCTTTTTCATCGTCGTTTTAATAAATCCTTTAATGCCTCTTTGGCGTCTTTGCCACCTAGCATATCAACTACTTGACTAGCAATTGGAGTATAAATCGCTTTTTGCTGAGCAATTTTAGTAATTGCATATGCTGTAGCTACACCTTCAGCCACCTCTCCAATTTGAGCTAAAATCTCATCAAGACTAAATCCACTAGCTAATCCAAGACCAACTCTATAATTTCTAGATAATTCACTACTTGCAGTTAAAAATAGATCCCCTGCTCCACTAAGACCTAAAAATGTTTCATCTTTAGCACCAAAATGCTCACCAAATCTAGCCATCTCTACTAATCCTCTAGATATCAAACTAGCTCTAGCATTTTGCCCAAGACCAAGACCAGCACATACACCGCCAGCTATAGCGATCACATTCTTATATGCGCCACAAATCTCAGCTCCTATAACATCGTAGCTAATATATGGCTTAATAAAACTTGGAAAAGTGCTAGCCCAAATTTGAGCTAACTCATCATTTTTGCTGCTTATCACTAAAGCACACGGCAATCCTTGTATAACCTCACTTGCAAAGCTAGGACCGCTTAAAAATGCCAAATTTTCGCTTGGAGCAAATTTAGAATAAATCTCATGCAAAAACTCTCCACTAACCGTATCTATACCTTTAGAAGCTACTAATATTTTTTGATTCTTTGCTTTAAAATTTGAGCGTAAAAACTCATGTGTTTTTTGAGTTGATATACTAAAGAGCAAATAGTCGCACTCTAGCGCCTTATCCAACTCTACAAAACCTTCAATATCACGCTTTGTTCGAGATGAGATAATGCAATCATTATTTATTTTAAGTGCTGAGTATAAAGCCTGCCCCCATTTTCCAGCACCGATTACTGCTATTTTCATATCTTGCTATCCATAGTTTTATATCGCTACTAATACTTACTAACAAAATCTCTATAAGATTAAATTTAATTTTGCAAAATAAAAAACATAATTTTATAAATAAAAATCTTGCTATATCTTAATAAATTTAATCTTATGAAAATTGCTAATAAACCAATAATGCTACCCTAATTTCGTTTTTAATAACTCATTTACTTTGGCTGGATTAAATGCACCCTTGCCCTCTTTCATAACTTGACCAACAAAGAAACCAAATAATTTATCTTTACCGCTCTTATACTCAGCTACTTTATCTTCATTTGCAGCTAATACTGTATCAATAATAGATAATATAGCTGAATCATCACTTACTTGTTTTAGGCCTAGACGATCAATCACGCTATCTATATCTTCATCACTTTCTATTATTACATCTAAGACATCTTTAGCGGCTTTTTGTGAGATAGTACCATCTTCTATTCTGTTTAATAGAGTTGAGAGTTTTGCACTATTAACTGGACTTGTCTCTATAGTTACACCATTTTTTAATCTACCTAAAAGCTCTACAGTAAGCCAAGTCACACATAGTTTTGGTGAGTTTGTGCCAGCTATTAGATCTTCAAAATATTTTGCCATCTCATAGCTGCTAATTATCACATCAGCATCGCTCTCTTTTATTCCAAATTCACTTATATATCTAGCTCTTTTTTCATCTGGTAACTCAGGTAAAATACTAGCTTCTTCCATAAGCTCATCAGGAATAATAACTGGTAATAAATCAGGATCTGGAAAATAGCGATACTCTGCACTATCTTCTTTACTTCTCATTGGTTTAGTTATTAATTTTGTCGTATCAAATAGTCTAGTTTCTTGAACAACCTCACTATCATATCTACCATCCTCCCAAGCTTCACACTGACGCTCTACCTCATACTCAATAGCTTTTTGAATAAATCTAAATGAATTTAAATTTTTAATTTCAACTCTTGTATATAGCTTTTCATCACCTTTTGGTCTAATGCTAACATTTACATCGCATCTAAAAGAGCCTTCTTGCATATTAGCATCGCTAATATTTAAAAATCTTAAAATACTATGAAGTTTTTTAAGATACGCTACTGCCTCATCACTACTTCTAATATCTGGTTCGCTTACGATCTCTAAAAGCGGAGTTCCAGCACGATTTAGATCTACAAGACTAGATTTACTCTCATGGCTATTTTTGCCAGCATCTTCTTCTAAATGCGCTCTAGTAATACCAATTCTTTTATTTTTATCGCCAACTTTAATAATTAGCTCACCATTTTCTACAATTGGAATAGTAAATTGAGATATCTGATAGGCTTTAGGTAGATCTGGATAGAAGTAGTTTTTGCGGTCAAAAATACTCTTTTTATTTACAGTTGCATTTATTGCTTTACCAAAGCTAATTGCTTTTTTTACTGCTTGAGAATTTAACACCGGCAATGCCCCAGGAAGAGCTAAGCATGTTGGACAAACATGAGTATTTGGCTCCTCTCCAAAACTAGTTGAACATCCACAAAATATCTTAGTTTTTGTATTTAACTGACAATGTACTTCTAATCCTATAACTGTTTCAAACATAAATTTAGCCTTTTGATATTGATAAAATAATATATTTTAGCACAAAAAAAATTAAATATTAATAAGGTTAATCTAGCGTAAAATAGCGAATTGATGCAAATCCAGCCACACCGCACTTCATCACAGCACAAATTTGCTCAGCACTTATTATCCCGCCAAGAGCAATAACCTTAAATTTTGATATTTTTATAGCTTCTTTTAATCCTTCTAAGCCTTTTGGTTTGCCCTTATTTGGAGTTGCAAAAATTGGACTAAATGTAATAAAATCGGCTCCATATTGATTGGACAATTCTATCTCTTTAATATTATGAGTGCTAGCAATTTTGATTAAATTTGGCGGAGTTTCCTTTAATAAATGAATAAAATTTGAACTAAAATGAATACCATCAAAGCCAAGTTTGCAAGCCAAATCGATATCATTTTGAAGTAAAAATTTTATATTATGAGATTTAAATTTAATAAATTCTTGAGCTGTTTTATCATAGTTATTAGAGTTTTTATCTCTAAAAAGTAGCATATTAGCCTCTTTTAATCTAATAAAATTATTAAAAGCATAATCCAAATTTGAATAAAATTTGGGATCGCTAATTGCATACTTGATCACTATTTAAAATCCTTAATAACAGATATGATATCAAAGCTAAAATAAGACCAAAACTAGCCCCAATTAAACCACTAAGAAAAAGTCCTAAAAAATAAAAATGATAGATACAAAATAGTGCGCCGACAATAGCAACTGCCCACGACGCACCTAGAATAAAATTTAAAATATATACCAAAAAATTAATGCTCTTCAGAAACTACCACAGCACCAGCTAAATAAACATATGTTAAAATCATAAAGATAAATGTTTGTAGCAATGCCATAAATGTTAGTAATGCAAATGCTGGAAGTGGAGCAACCCACGGAGCAAGACTAAGAACAACCATCAAAAATAGATCATCGCCTTTAATATTTCCAAAAAGCCTAAATGATAATGAAACTATACGAGATAAATGAGATACAATCTCGATAGGAAACATTAAAGGAGCAAGAAATTTATTTGGTCCCATAAAATGGGCAAAATATTTAATCACACCTTGAGTGCGAATACCTTCAAAGTTGTAATATATAAACACACAAAGAGCCAAACAAAGAGTTAGATTCAAGCTAGAACTAGGAGCTTCAAAACCAGGAATAATACCAATTACATTACTTGTCAATACGATTAAACCAATTGTAGCTACTAGCGGTAGATACTTTCTAGCAAGCTCATCACTACCCATTACATCACGACCCATTGATACAATACCTTCTAAATATGCCTCAAGTAAATTTTGAGTACCACGAGGTACAAGCTGCATCGAGCTAGTAGCCATTTTAGCAACAATTAGTACTATAATCGCAACTAAAATAATGTGAAAAAGGTACGTAAAGCTATGATCATTAACGATCAAATTTGAAAAGAGAAACAGATCTTTCATAGAAAAGCGCCTTTTAAAAAAATTTGCGGTAATTATATCTTAATTTAGATTAAGCACAAATTAAAAAATCAATTTAAATATCTATTTTTGGTTATTTTATTCTAAATTTTATTTAATAAATAAATCATAAATAATCTTAACAATAGTTAAACTTACCACAGTTAAAAAGATAATTTTTATAAATTTAATCTCTTTTTTTATGACCATATGCGATCCAAAATATGCTCCAATCATTTGGCCAAAACCCATAACTATTCCAAGTAGCCATAGAATTTGCCCACCTCCAATAAATACAGCTAAAGATACGATATTAGAAGTAAAATTTAAGATTTTAGTATTTGCTACTGCGGTTTTTAAATTTAAACCAAGCAAACTAGCAAAAGCAAACATCCAAAACGATCCAGTACCAGGCCCCATAAATCCATCATAAAATCCAATTCCTAACCCAAAAATAGCGTAAAATAAATTTTGACTTATTCTCTTTTCTCTATCAATTTGACCAAGGTTTGGAGTAAAAATAGTGTAGATTAAAATTGCTGCTAAACAGATTGGAATTAGATATTTAATAACCACAGCATCGATTAAAAGTACTGACCATGTACCACACACTGCCCCTACAAATGTCCATATAATTCCGCGCCAAAGAGAGTTAAAATCCACCATTTTTTTATGAGTGAAATTAGCTGCTGCTGTAAAACTACCAAATGTAGCTTGTAGTTTATTTGTAGCTAATGCTACATGCTCTGGGATACCAACTGCTATTAATGCTGGGATGGTAATTAGCCCTCCACCTCCAGCAATTGCATCTATAAATCCACTAAAAAATGCTACAAAAAATAGAAGTATAAATATCCAAATTTCTAATTCCAAATTTAATCCTATAACTCATAAATTCTAATAATCTTTTGATATCTTAACTCGCTATTGCACAAAATAAGCAAAATATCATTTTGCATAAATTCAAATGAACCACTAACCTTTATAAGCTCGCCATTTCGTTTTGCTAAAACGATTAAAAAATCATCTGGCAAACCAAGCTCCGTTAAGTTTTTACCAATTACCTTTGATGATTCCCCTATTTTATACTGCTTTATGTCCGAATAAGATATTGGACTGCTAGGCATATTTGGAATTGTAGCCTTAGATGGTTCGATAACTCCAAATATTTTTCCGCTTTTATTAAGCGTAGTGCCTTGAGTAAGCACAGATATTAATACCATAAAAAATATTATATTAAAGATTAATTGACCATTTTCTAGTTCAGCTGAGAGAGGATATGTAGCCAAAATAATAGGAACAACTCCTCTAAGGCCAACCCATGAGATAAAGCACTTCTCTTTTAAATTATATTTAGAAAATATAGTAGACATAAATACACTAATAGGTCTTGAAATAAACATAACAACAAGCGACATTAAAATACTAATCATAGCAACATGAGGTAGTTCGCTAGGAAAGACCAAAAGCCCAAGTGTAAGGAAGATAAATATCTGCATCATCCAAGCTATTCCATCAAAGAAACCAGTTAAATTCTTTTTATACAAAAACTCTTTTTTATTAGCGATAATTCCAGCTACATATACTGCAATATATCCATTACCACCAATCTTTTCTGTCAAACCAAAAAGCACAGCAACCAAAGCTATTAAAAGCACTGGATATAACCCCCAAGAGCCTAGCTTTACTCTATTTATAAGGCTTGGGATTATAATACCAAATACATAACCCATTGTACCACCAAGGATAAACTCAAGTATAAGCTTGATACTCATTGTGTATGGATCTATAACTGTAGTAGCTGTAAGAAGTCCAAGTAGAGTAATAGTTAAAAAGATAGCCATCGGATCATTACTACCACTTTCAAACTCAAGTAGCGAAGCAAGATTATTTTTAAGTTTAGTTGAACGCATAATAGAAAATACTGCTGCTGCATCAGTCGAGCTAATAATTGCACCAAATAGTAACGACTCAAGCATAGAAAAGCCAATTATATAATAAGCAAATACTCCAGTAATCACAGCTGAGATAACAACCCCAAAAGTTGCTAATACTATACCGCTTTTAAAAATAGGTTTTATTGATTTATAGTTGGTATTAAATCCACCAGAAAACAGTATATATATAAGTGCTATAGTTCCTACATTTTCAGCTATTTTAGCATTATCAAATTCAAGCCCTATAAGCCCATCGCTACCTGCTAGCATACCAATTGCTAAAAACATAAGCAGTGCTGGAACTCCATATTTATCAGATATTTTGCTAAATAAAACACTAAGGATAAATAATCCTCCAAATATAATCAACGAATTATCCATAATTATCCTTGATTTAAGTCATTATTTATTTTGCACTTTAAAGCCTTACTAATAATAGCTTTAGCCACAGCTTCTCTCTCTTTAATCAAATAAAAATGATCTCCAAAATCAGTATAAAGCCCCTTCTCAATAGTATCAGCAAATCTTATAATAGTATTTACATCATATCCTAGATTTTTTATAGAGTTTGCTATTAACTCTGATTTTTGTTCATTGCTAACAGCAATTATTGTAGCTATACAATTTTTAATATGAGCTTTTTCTAAAGTAGTTTTTTGAATAGCATTTCCATAATATACATTATCTCTACTATTCTTACCACGCTCTACTAAATTTAAATCATTTTCAAGTGCTATATATGAACAACCTTTAGCCTTTAATTGCCTTACTATTTCACGACCAAGCTTGCCATATCCACATACTACAAAATGGTTTTTATACTCTGGAATATCTATATTTACAAGCTCTTCTATCTCATCTTGTTCTTTTGTAGTTACAACTTCCTGCATTAGCTCATCTTGCTCTTCCATGCTATCAGCGATTTTGCTCACATTTTTTAAGATAAATGGAGTAAGAACCATAGATATAACTACTACAGCAGTTAAAATCTGCAATGTTTTATCATCAGCCATACCTTTTACAGATAATAATGTAAATATAGCTAAAGCAAACTCTCCAACTTGAGCTAAGCTTAGCGCTGCTTTTAATGCGACTTTTTTTCTAGTTAATATCATTAAGAATAGATAAATAATCAAAGCTTTAATTATTAAAACAGTAATCAAAACTAAAGCAATTATAAAAAGATTATTAGCAATTACATTAAAGTTTATCTGCATACCAACTGTTATAAAAAATAGACCCAAAAGAAGATCTCTAAAAGGTATAAGGTCTGTCTCAATCTGATGTTTATACTGCGTTTCAGCTATTAGCATACCAGCAATAAATGCTCCAAGTGAATAACTAAATCCAAAATAGTGCGCTAAAAAGCTAGAGCCAATAACCGTAAATAAAATAGTAGTTATAAATATCTCTTTTGAATTTGCACTCACTACTAAATATAAAACACGACTTAATATATACTTACCAATAAAATATAATATTACAATTAATATTACAGCACTAACCATAGATGTAAATATCAAAGAGCTTACAGCGCCATCTTCTACATTAAATATATCTATCATTAAAAGCAAAGGAATAACTGCTATATCTTGAAATAATAATATTCCAAGTACCTTGCGTCCATAACGCTTTGATATATGCCCATTATCATTTAATGTTTTTAAAACTATTGCTGTGGAACTAAGAGATAATGCAAAGCCTATAATAATAGCGCTTTTAATATCTATATCAAATATATAAACCGATAAAATGCTACATGCAAAACCAGTAGCAAATACTTGAATAGGACCATATATAAATACATATTTTTTCATTGACATTAAATGCTTAATGCTAAACTCAAGCCCAATAGTAAACATCAAAAATACAATCCCAAATTCAGCTACAAAACTTAAATCATGATTATTTTTTAGTCCAAAAAGCTGTGAAATCAAGATTCCTGTAGCAATATAACCTATAATAGTTGGGATTCCATATCTGCGAAATATAAGATTAAATAAAACAGCACAACCAGCTGTTATTACAAATATATATATGATATTATCCATTTTCTCTACTTTTTATCATTTACAAATATTAAATCAAAACTACTACCACGCTTGACTAGCGAACCTTTATTTTGTGTTTTTATATTTGCCCTTAACTCCTCTATTACAGCTTCATACTCTTCAAGTCTTTGTTTTAAGCGTAAAATCACATCAACACCTGCTAAATTTACACCTAAATCTCTAGTAAGTCTTAAAATCATCTTAATCCTATCAAGATCTTTTTCGCTATAGAGTCTCATCTTGCCTTCAGTTCTGCTAGGCTCTACTAATCCCTCTCTTTCATACTGTCTTAGAGTTTGGGGATGGATACTTAAAACCTTTGCTACTACGCTTATTAGATAGACCGGCTCTTCATAATCTCTCATACCATCTCCTTTATAGTTTGCTTTGCAACATATCTCTTAATTGCGGATCAATCTGCTCAATATCTGGTAAAATTATATTAGTAACTAAATACATATCGCCATAGATGTTGCTTTTTCTATTTTTTACACCATAACCTTTTAATCTAATTTTTTGACCATTTTTAGTATTAGGCGGTATTTTGATTGATACATCTTTTTTAAATGTCTTTACATCAATTTTATCACCAAAAAGAGCAGTTTTAAGAGTTAAATCTAAATTTTTATACAAATCATCGCCATCTCTTTTATACTCCTTATCCTCTTCTATATTTACAGTAATAATTAGATCTCCTCTATGGTTTCCAGCGCTTTTACCTTTATTTCTAGCCCGTAGCTTTTCACCGCTATTTAATCCGGCTGGAATTTTGATTTTAATCTTTTCGCCATTTATACTAAACTCATAATCACCGCCATTTACAGCTAGTTCAAATGAAATATTTATCCTAACTTGAATATCTAAATTTTGCCCAAATCCTTGATCAAAACCATCAAATCCACCAAAACCTGCTGAACTAAATCCTCTCTTAGATCGTCCTGCACCGCCAAAATTGCCAAAAAGTTGATTTAATATATCATTAAAATCAGCATTACCGCCAAAATTTTCTCTACTAAAATCATGGAAACTCTGTCCGCCAAACATACTATCGCCATATTGATCATACTGCCTACGCTTCGTTTCATCGCTTAAAATTTCATAAGCAGCATTAATCTCTTTAAATTTCTCTTCAGTCCCTGGGTCTTTATTGATATCGGGATGATACTGCCTAGCTAGCTTTCTATAGGCTTTTTTAATCTCATCGCTACTAGCATCTTTAGAGATTCCCAAAGTTTCATATAAACTATTACTCATTATAATTCTCCACTTATATCTTTTTATATATATTATATCATAAAAGTTGAGCTAATGTCAATCAACTTATTTAAATTCATTTGTATAAATATTAAATTTATATTTATCCCTACATAATATAATCCAAAGCAACTTTTTAAAGGGGAATAATATGAAAAAAATAACATTAATATCACTTATAGCAGCCTCAACAATTTTTGGTGCTAATGTAGAATTTAGTGATGCAAACCCAAATTTTAACCGCATAAATCCAACTATAGATCAAAACTCAATCCTATCATATAATAGTTCAATTCAAAAAGCAAAACAGACAGTTGTAAATATATCAACAACCAAAACTATAAAGGTAAAAAATAATCTAAATAGCCTAATGAATGATCCATTTTTTAAAGAATTTTTTGGTTTTGGTTTTAATATTCCAGAACAAAGAAGCCAAAAAAGCTCATCTCTTGGTTCAGGTGTAATCATCTCTAGTGATGGCTATATAGTTACAAATTATCATGTAATAGAAGATAGCGATGAGATTATAGTATCAATGTTAGATAATTCAAAAGAGTATAAAGCTAAAATAATTGGCTCAGACCCAAAAACAGATTTAGCAATTATAAAAATAGATGCTAAAAACCTAGAACCAGCATATTTTGCTGATAGCTCTAAGCTTCTTGAAGGCGATGTAGTATTTGCTATTGGTAATCCTTTTGGCGTAGGTGGAAGTATCACAAGCGGAATAATAAGTGGATTAAATAAAGATAATATTGGATTAAATCAATATGAAGATTTTATCCAAACAGATGCTAGTATAAATCCTGGAAATAGTGGCGGTGCTTTAATAGATAGTCGTGGTGCCTTAGTTGGTATAAACTCAGCTATTCTTAGCCGAAGTGGAGGCAATAATGGAATAGGATTTGCCATTCCATCAAATATGGTAAAAACAATAGCTCAAAAGCTAATTAGCGATGGAAAGATAACTCGTGGCTACATTGGTGTTATGATTGCAAATTTAACAAAAGACCAAAAAGAGATATATAAAAACAAAGAAGGCGCATTAATTACTAATGTAGAAAAAGACTATCCAGCTAGTAAAGCCGGCCTTCAAAGAGGCGACCTTATCATCAAAGTAGATAATACAATCATAAAAAGTGCAAATGATTTAAAAAATATAATTGGTGCATACTCGCCAAATACAAAAATTAATTTAGAATATGAAAGAGCAGGAAAAATCTACTCTACTAAACTCCAGCTAGCTGATACAGATGTTACTGGTAATACAGCTGAAAATTTAAGCATTGATGGCTTAAGCGTGCAAAATTTAAGTGAAGAAATAAAATATAAATACAAAATACCTCAAGAGATAAAAGGTATATTAATCACAGATGTCAAAGATGGTTCAAATGCTGCACATACAGGCTTTGAAAGTGGAGATATAATTATTCAAGTAAATGAGAAAATTATAAATAATATTAATGAATTTAGCCAAGAGATAAAAGCGTCAAAAGCATCAAAAAGAAAACCAATAATCTGGATAAATAGAGCTGGAATTTTAATGGGGCTTGTATTGAAATAATAGCTATTTTTGGCTATAATCAGCTCAAATTTATAAGGCAGATATATGATAAAGATTCTAATGATTGAAGATGATTTTGAACTTGCAGAGATATTAAGCGAATATTTAGAGCAATTTGAAATAGAGGTTAAGATATGTGATGATCCATATCTTGGCCTTTCTACTCTTAATACAAATAAATTTGATCTAGTTATTTTAGATCTTACCTTGCCAGGTATTGATGGGCTTGAGGTTTGCAAAGAGATACGCACCAAACATACAATTCCCATCATTATCTCTAGTGCTAGACATGATATAAGCGATAAGATAAATGCATTTGAATTTGGTGCAGATGATTACTTGCCAAAACCATATAATCCCCAAGAGCTTCTAGCTAGAATCAAAAGCCATTTACGACGCCAAAGTATCACAATGCAAGAGATATCTCCAGCTCCAAAAGATCTAGTATGTGATGATTTTCGTCATATTATTACTCTAAAAGGCGAGCCGCTTCAGCTTACAGTTGCTGAGTATGATATCTTAAGATATTTAATTAAAAAAGAAGGTGGCGCTATAAGTCGTGAAGAGTTAATTTATAATTGCAACTCCATAAATGAAGATAGCACAAATAAAAGTATAGATGTTATCATAGGTCGTATTCGCACCAAAATAGGTGAAAATCCAAAAGAGCCAAAATATATCCACGCTATTAGGGGCGTAGGCTACAAGCTAGAACAATAAATTAAAACCAAAAAGGGCAAAATGAGATTTTCATCAATTTTTTACACCATTACGCTTATTTTCGCCCTTGGAATTGGGGCTATAGGAATAGCATTTTTATGGCTTATAGAGTATGATAAAGCCAATTACGCAAGAGAATTAAATACCAAATATTCTATTGTAGCTAGGGCTACTTTACTTCATTTAAATGAGTTAATTAATGAAGATGAGTATAAAGAACAGGTCTCAAATTTATATATGCCCCAAATAGATAATATAGAAAAAAAAGAAAAAATACTAAATCAAGCTGTAATCTTAGAAGAGATTACTACTGAATTAGGATCAAGCGCTATATTATTTTATGAGAAAAAAAACTATTTAAAGGTTACCAAAGATGACAATACTCTACTTCTTATAGATACAGCATATCAGCCATATAGATATATAATTATTCAGATTATTTTTGCTTTTGTAGCTGGAATTATCTTGCTTACATATATATTTATTATTCGTAAGATTATGCCACTTGGAAAGTTAAAACGCCAGATTGATAAATTTGCTCAAGGGGATTTAGAGATCAAAAATGTCGCCACTGGAAATGATGAGATCAGTCAGGTAGCAAGTGCTTTTTATGATGCTGTTAGCCAGATTAAAAATTTAAATAATAGCCGTCAGCTCTTTTTACGCAATATCATGCATGAGTTAAAAACTCCAATTACAAAAGGTAGAATTACTGCTGAGATGATTCAAAAAAATAAAAATCAAGAGCGTTTAATCGATGTATTTGAGCGACTTGAGAGCTTAATAAATGAATTTGCAGCTGTAGAGCGTGCCACTTCTAGATTAATAGGAGAATTAAAACCTTGTAAAGTAAGAGATGTAATAGATGAAGCTATAGATATTGCTATGGCTGAAGAGTCTAGCGTTGGAATTGAGGCCATAGATGATGCTACTGTAAAGGCAGATTTTAAACTTTTAGCAATTGCATGTAAAAATATAATTGATAATGCTCTAAAATATTCAGATGACAAATTTGTTAAAATTACAATCACAAACAATGAGATAGTATTTTCATCAAAAGGCCAGCCATTAGAAAATGATATAAAGTACTATATAGAACCATTTACACAAGGAACAAATGCCAAAAAAAGCTTTGGTCTAGGTCTATATATAGTACATAATATCTTAATAGCCCATAAATTAAAACTAATATATAAATATAATAATGGAATAAATAACTTTATCTTTAGTGATATAAATTTAAATCAAGGCAAAAATATAGACAAATAATCCAAGTAACGCCAATAAAAGCATTATCCACTTTTTATATATTGCTAATAATGCAATAATATTATACCCTATAAACTGCCATAGCTCCAGATTAGCCTTGCCTTGAGCTGGTGCAAATTCAATAAATCTAATCATAAAATCATCAAAAAGCCCGCCTATTCCAAAAAGATGCAAAAATAGACTAACTGGATAAAATATTATAAAAATATAAGATAGTGGAATTACACTAATTTGATACCAGCTAGCTATAGGAAAAAAGTAATAAACAGGAACATTCATCGCTAAAAATACAAAAATCTCAAGAATTAAAGTATGCATCAAAATTCTCTTTAAACTACTAAGGTCGCTTCTATTGCCAAAATGATAGATATATAAAAATATAAAATAGACCCCAAGACATGAAAAATAAAACCCAATAGAAAAGAGTAATTGCGGACTAAAAGCTAATCCAATCAATATTGCTAAAATCAAATTTCCAAAGCTAAAAACCTTAAGCCCACGACTAAGCAATAAAAACCCAACCACACCCATAATATATGAACGCAAGAAACTAGGAGTAAAATCTAAAATATATAGATAAAATCCCATTAAAATAAACAAAATCAAACTAATATAAAATCTTAAATTTAAGTATGGAAAATATCGATCTTGCAACGGCGCAATAGTAAATCTAGCTACAAAAAATACAAAAATAAATATTACACTAAGATGAAATCCGCTAATTGCAATAATATGCGCAATTCCCCAGTGAGTAACATTTTGACGCAACTCTTTACTCATTGGAGTTGCTAAATATAAGGCACTATATAATTCTTGCATCTTAGGATTTTGATGTTGAGATATGATTGCATTTTTAAGAATATTAGCAAGGCTATCATTTATATCAAGCTTACTAATCTTAAAACTAGGCAAGAAAAATCTACCAGCAATATAATCTTTAAATTTAAGATTTTTAGTTATTACCCCTACTTCGCAACTACTGCACTTTGGCAAGCTCTTAGAGCGAGTATAAAATATAAAGTTATCACTTTTAAACTGCAAAACATAATACTCGGAGTTTTTTCCTTGTCTTTTATCGCTAAATAAAAGATCAGCCTTAATAAAACTATATGGCTTAGCTTTAAAAGCTTCATAACTTCTAAACTCTAAATACAAATTTAGAGTAAAAATCGCAATACAAATAGCAATAAATACTCCAAATTGTCTAAAGTTAGAAAATAAATTCATCTACTTTGCAATGGCTTTATAGTAGCTTAGCTCATCATTTAATAGCTCAAATTTTTGATTAAGGAGTGAAATTTGGGCTGAGATTAGATTATTTTGCGCTTCTAATAGATCTTTTAACTCAGCACTTCCTTCATTATATTTACTCTTATAAATTGCAACAATCTTAGCTTGATCGCTTACCATTATGGCTAAATTATCATATGTTGCTTTATCAGTTTGATAAAATAATAGATATTTTAAAGACTCATTTATGGCATTTTTTAGCGTTTTTTCATAGCTAAATTTAAGTTTATTAAACTCAAGCTCACTAATTTTAATATGTTTTTTAAGCTTAAAATAGTCCAAAAATGGCAAACTAAAACTCACAACTCCACCAAGTTGATTAAAATCAAAGCTATTTTTAAACTTTTTATCGCTATCGCTTAAATTTGCACCAAGACTAAGACTAGGCAAAAGCTCTTTTTGACTTAGACGATACTCATAAAAGCTCGAATTTAGTTTTGCTACTGCTTCATTAATATCTGGACGATTTGAAAGCTCACCAACATCAAACTGGCTAATTCCTATAAATTCGACACCATCTAAGCTAAGCTCATCAAACCTTTTATCACTTCTAGTAAGATTTTTTAAACTCTCATAGTTAGATTCTAATGATCTTTGTGTAGAGTGAATTTGATTTTGAATTTTTAATATATTTTGAGAACTTTGCTTAATAGCTAAAAGCTCCTCTTTACCATTTTCAAATTTAACCTTAACTATATCATCAAGCATCTTTGCATTATCTAAATTTTGCTTTAAACTACGCAAAGAGTCATTAAGATATAAGATATTAAAATAACTATTTGCTACTTGACTAATAATAGTCAATCTTAAATTATCCAATGTTAATCTACTAGAGTGCATTATCCACTCTTTTGATTTATAATTATCATATATCTTACCAAATATATCAAGTTCATAGCTAAGGCTAAATTTAGAATTAAACTTACTGCTAAACTCATCACTTTTGCCTATATCTCTACTGCTATTTGCTCCTATCTCGCCACTCATTGATGGGATATAGCCATCACTTGCTATACCTGCATTTAACATAGCTACTTCTAAATTTAACACCGCTACACCAATATCTTCATTATTTTTAAGAGCCAAATTAATAAGCTCATTTAAGGTAGTTTGGTTAAAATCTTTATGCCACTTAGGAGTATAAAACTCAACATCTTTAATCTCATAATCTAGCTTTTTGCCAGCACATCCGCCAAAAATAATAGCTATAAAAATAACAATTATATATCTCATTTTAATCCCTTAGTAGTGCATCAATTGGATTTAATTTAGATGCATTTTTAGCTGGAATATAACCAAAAATTATCCCAATAAGACTAGAAACTCCAATAGCTATAATAATCGAAGCTGTGCTAAATATCATCGTAAATCCAGTATCTAAAGCATTTATAATAGTACCAACTAAATATGCTAGTCCAACTCCAATTACCCCGCCAATAGCACATAGCAATATCGCCTCTATTAAAAATTGAAGTAAAATATCTCTACTTTTAGCACCAATTGCCATGCGAATACCAATCTCTTTAGTCCTCTCAAATACACTTACAAGCATAATATTCATAACTCCAATTCCGCCAACCATCAGCGAGATAAAAGCCACTCCAGAGATTAAAAGACTCATTGAATTTACAGTGCTTTGAACGGTTTGCATAATAGTATCTGAATTTATAGTAAAAAAGTCCTTTGTCCCTCGCATAGAACTCATAGCCTCTATTATCCCGCTCTCAGCTACTTGAGCATTTACCTCATCATTAATTTTTACAATTATTGATCGAATGTTTTGTTGGCCTGTTAATTTATTTACTGCTGTAGTATATGGCAGATATACAGTAATATTATCAGCACCAAATGAGCCTGAATCCTTATATCCTACTCCTATAATTGTAAAAGGTTGTTTATTAAATATAATTGTTTTGCCAATAGGATCAACACCTTCAAAAAATTCTTTTTGTGCTAAATTATCAATGATAATATTTGATCTTGAAAATCTTAAATCATCAAATTCAAAATCCCTACCATGCGTAATTGTTACCCCAGAGACATTAAGCAAATTTTCACTTCCGCTTCTTAGACTTGCATCTATATTTTTATTGCCATATGTGAGTAATCCAGTAGCATTAATCCTAGGCGTAGCATAATCTACAAAGCTAAGACTCTCAAGCATCTTATAGCTCTCAATACTAAAATCTTTTAACTTTCTAGCATTTTTATCACCAAAATTTTTACCTAAATGCAACGTAATTGTATTTGTTCCCATACTATTGATATTAGCTAAAATCTTTTGCTCACTACCTTTGGCTAAAGCAACTACACAAATTACAGAAGCAATACCTATAATAATACCAAGCATAGTCAAAAATGATCTAAGCTTATGCGATTTAATCGCTCCAATACTCATCATAAAGCTCTCTAACAAACGATCTTTTAAAGCTTTGAAATTTGATTCTATAGATATGTTTTTAGAGCTTTTTTCGTAACATTGATTATTTTTTATATCATCTTTAATTATATTGCCATCTTTAATCTCTATGATACGATTTGCCCAACTAGCTATATCTTTATCATGTGTTACTATTATAATTGTATGGCCATCTTTGTGAAGCTCTTTTAAGATCTGCATTACCATCACACCACTAGCACTATCAAGCGCTCCAGTAGGCTCATCACATAGCAAAATCTCCCCGCCATTCATCAGCGCTCTAGCGATACTTACACGCTGCTGCTGACCGCCACTTAGATAGTTTGGCATAGTATCTATTTTAGATTCTAAGCCAAGTTTTGCTAGAAGCTCTTTAGATCTATTCAATCTATCATCTTTATTCATTCCAGCATAAATTCCAGGCAAGGCGACATTGCTTTTGACATCATTTGAACTAAGTAGATTATAACGCTGAAAGATAAAGCCAAATTTTTTTAATCTTAAATTTGAGAGTTCATCTTTATTAAATTTACTTATATCTTTACCATCAAGCTCATATTTACCACTTGTTGGAGTATCTAGACAACCCAATATATTCATAAGCGTACTCTTGCCGCTACCTGATTGCCCTATAATAGCTACAAACTCACCCTTTTTAATCTCTAAATTTATCCCTTTTAATACCTCTGTTTGAGTATCACCGACTTTGAAGGATTTACGGATTTTGCTTAGCCTAATCATTACAACCTCATCATCGGTCTTTTAGAGCCATTCATCATATTTTGCATACTAGCTGAGTTTAGATGAAAATATATTACCTCTTCATTTTCGCTAAGACCGCTTAGAATTTGTGTATTTATACCATTTGTAATTCCTGTAGTTATAGCTCTTTGTTCGATTTTATCACCATTTTTAATATATACAAATTTACCATCTTTACCTGATTTTATCGCCATTGTAGGTAGATATAAGACATCTTTATTTTCAGCAATTATTATTTTATTTTCTGTTGTCATACCTATACGCAAAATCTCATCACTATTATCTACATTTACCTTAGCATAATAATATACAGCTGAGCTTGAGCTAGTACTGCTTGAATTTGAATTTGAAGTGGAGTATTTGCCATCACTTAAAGTAGTCAAACCTGGGTCAATTGAGCTTATATATGCGGTAAATTTTTTAGTATTATTTGAAAGAATCGAGTATTCTACCTTATTTCCTACCTTAATATTTGGTATATCTCCTTCGCTAACTTGCAATCTTATCTCCATTTTGCTTAAATCTGCGATATTTACTAAGGTTGGAGTTGTTTGATTAGCGTTGATAGTTTGACCCACCTCCACAGGCACAGATACTACAACTCCATCAAATGGCGCCCTAATATCAGTATAGCCCAAATTTGTTCTAGCAGTATTAATCTCAATTCCAGTTTGTTTGATTTGAGCTTCTATCTCTTTTAAACTAGCTAATTTTAAACTATAAGTATCTTTAGCATTTTCTAAGCTCTCTTGGCTTGTGGCGTTTTGTTTAGCTAGGTTTTGCTCCCTTTCATACTGCTTTAATGCGATATCAACTGAAATTTTAGCCGAATTTAGCTTCGCTTCTAAAATCTCCAAAGCCGCAAGTTGCTGATCGAGCGTATTTTGCTGCTTTATGCTATCTATTTGAGCTATTTTATCTCCGGCTTTTACTCTATCACCTACTTTTACATATAGCTCTTTTATCTGACCGCTTACTTGAGCACCCACAGCAACTAAATTACGAGAAAAAACTTCACCCACAGCATCTACGCTTTGTATGATATCTCCGCGTTTAACAACTGTTGTGATATATTTATCTTTTGGCTCATCATCTTTTAATCCCCACCATAAAATAGCTCCACTAACAGCTATAAGACCGGTAATAATTAATAATTTTTTTGAAATTTTCATTATTTTCCTTAGAATTTTTTATTGCCATTGTATGAAATTTATGTAAATTTATTGTTAAGATTGTAATTTAGATTTAATCAATTTTAACCATATTTAGCTACAATATTGTCAAATTTAATCCAAAAGAAAAGATCATGAAAAATATATCAATAATTATACTAGCAGCTGGTAATGGTACTCGTATGAAATCACCTAAATCTAAAGTTCTACACACTCTAAGCGGTAGATCAATGATTGCTCATGTAGTAGAAAAATCACTCCAAATATCTGATGATATAACAGTAGTTTTAGGCTATCAATTTGATGAAGTAAGCTCAGAGATAAATAGAGAATTTAATAATATAAATATTGTCGCTCAAGATACTATCAACTTTCCTGGAACTGCTGGAGCTGTAATGGCAGCAAAACCTAAATTTGATAAAACTCTAATAATATGCGCTGATATGCCACTAGTTGCAACTAGCGAACTAATATCACTAACTCAATCAAATTCTGATATAACTATAGCTGCTTTTGAATCTAAAGATCCTTTTGGATATGGTAGAGTGGTAAAAAATGGCGATCAAGTTATCAAAATAGTAGAACAAAAAGATGCCAACGAAGATGAAAAAGCAATAAATCTATGCAACGCTGGGGCTTACTGCTTTGATACGGCTTTATTAAATTCAGTCCTACCACAGATAAATAACCAAAATGCAAGCAATGAATACTATCTAACAGACGCCATAGAACTAGCGTTAAAAGCTGGCAAAAGCGTAAGCTCTGTCTTAGTAAATGAGCAAAACTTTATGGGTATTAATGACAAGCTAGCTCTAAGCAAAGCTGAAAATATAATGCAAGAGCAGATAAAAGCAAATTTGATGAAAAATGGCGTTATCATTAGACTTCCTCAAACTGTATTTATAGATATTAGAGCCAAATTTGAAGGAGAGTGCGAGATAGAGAGTGGCTGTGTGATTAAAGGCGATTGTCTTATTAAAAACTCTATAATTAAAAGCAGTTCAGTTATAGAGTATAGCACCGTAATTGATAGTGATATTGGTCCGATGGCACACCTAAGACCAAAAAGCCACATAGTCTCTACTCACATTGGCAATTTTGTAGAGCTTAAAAATGCAAATTTAAATAGTGTAAAAGCTGGCCATTTAAGCTATTTGGGAGATTGCCAAATTGATAGTGGAACAAATGTAGGATGTGGTACAATCACTTGCAACTACGATGGTAAAAACAAACATAAAACCATAATAGGCAAAAATGTATTTATAGGTAGCGATACACAGCTTATTGCACCACTAAATATCGCTGATGATACTCTAATAGCAGCAGGTTCAAGCGTAACACACGATAGTCATAAAGGCGACCTAATCATAGCTAGAGCCAAACAAAATAATAAAAGTGGATTCTTTTATAAATTTTTTGGTAAAAAAGATGAAAAATAAAAATATTCTCTTAGCAGTTTGTGGGAGTATTAGCTTTTATAAAGCTTATGAAATTTTAAGTCTGCTTAAAAAAAATGGTGCAAATGTTAAAGTGCTACTAAGCGATGGGGTTCTTAAATTTGCTACTCCAGTGGGCTTTGAAGCTCTTAGCGATGGTGTTTTAACATCGCTTAATGAGAGCTGGACAAATGGTTTAGATCATATAAGCTTTAGTAAAAATGATCTGCTTATCATCGCACCAGCATCAGCTAATAGTATCAATAAAATTGCAAATGGAATAGCTGATAATATATTTTTACAAACAATTCTAGCAGCCTCTTGTCCTAAGATTATAGCTCCAGCTGCTAATAATAATATGCTAGATAATCCAGCCACAATTCGAAATTTAAAGATTTTAAATAATGATGGTTTTACAATTATTGAGCCAATTACTAAAACTTTAGCTTGTGGAGATTATGGAAAAGGTGCATTAAATGAGCCATGGCTAATTGTAGAAACCGCCAAAAGAGTATTAAACCAAGATGAGTTTTACAAAGGTAAAAAGGTTATAATCACTGGTGGTCCAACAACTGAAAAGATAGATGACGCAAGAGCTATTACCAATCACTCAAGCGGTAAAATGGCTAAAGCTTTAGCTGATAGCTTTTACTATGCTGGGGCTGATGTTGTATTTATTAGCTCTATTGATTTTAACACCCCATATAAGATAATCAAATTTAAAAGCTCAGACCAATTAAATAGCATATTAAATCAGCAAATAGTCGCTCCAGATGATATATTAGTAATGTGTGCAGCAGTTAGTGATTTTATCTGTGCTAATCCCAAATATGGCAAGATCAAAAAAGATCAAATGGGAGATAAAATTGAGCTAAAATTAAATATCGATATATTAAAAAATCTAAATTTAAAGTGTAAAAAAATTGGTTTTAAGATGGAAATGGACGCTAAAAATGCTCTACATAATGCTAAAAATATGCTAATGAATAAAAATCTTGATGCAGTGTGTTTAAATATCTTAGGAGATGATATTAAATTTGGCTCCAATGAGACCAAAATAAGCTTTATAACCAAAGAGACAGTTATACAAACAAGCCTAGCACAAAAAGAGATAATCGCATCACAAATTACTAAATTGGCAAAAAATATATGATAAATAAATTATCTAAAATTCAATCTGCTCAAATATCAAATAATATTCCAACAATAATAAACTCAAGTTTGCCAGTTATCATAAAAGTATTAGAACAAACTAGATTTAATCGTTATAATATTAAATTTGGCACCAAAACAATCAGCACTACAAGCTATAAAGATCTAGAAGTAGGAAGCGAATACTATGCTAATATTGGATCTCAAAGCGGCGGTATGATAAGTATAAACTCTCTTACTAAAAGAGAGATTATAAAGCCAGTTTTAGATGATGGAGTAGCTCTTATTGAGATGGTAGCAAGCTCACAAAATCTCTCATGGCTAATACCATATATTAAATCCAAAATGGCAAATCCAATCTCAAAAGATGAATTTAGCATATATGCAGATATGATTATGGCATTAAATGAGAACATACTTCATATACCATTTTATTATGATAACCGTTCTGCATTAATACAAATTTTACTTGGGAAAAATCCTAAAATTTATCTGATATTTTCTTTATTTGCACCAATAATTATCTCTATAAAAGATGGAAAAATTCGCCTAGTTAGCTCACCTTATGTTAGTCTTAGCAAGGCCTTAGCTGATGAGTTAGGATGCGAATTTGAAATTAAACAAGTATCACCTCTATGGCAAAAAACAGTCATAAAGGCTACAATATGAATATATTAAATCATCTAGCTATAATTATGGATGGCAATGGAAGGTGGGCTAAAAATCGCTCTTTAGTACGGACTAATGGCCACAAAAAAGGTGCCGATGTGGTCAATGATATTGCCATATATTGTGCTAAAAATAATATAAAAAATTTAACACTTTATGCCTTTAGCACAGAAAACTGGAAACGACCAAAAAGCGAAGTTGATTTTTTACTAAATTTGCTTTTGAAATTTATCAAACTCAAAGAGGAGCTTTTTTTACAAAACAATATTAGATTCCATACTATAGGTGATTTAAGTCCATTTAGCAATAAACTAAAAGACGCCATAGCAAATCTAAAAAACAAAACCCAAAACAATAATGGATTAAATTTAATCCTAGCAATAAATTATGGAAGTCAAAATGAGATTACAAGAGCTGTAAATTTAGCTCTTGAAAATGGATATAAAATTACAGAACAAAGCATAGCCAAACATCTAGATAGTGCTAGCTTTGGAGATGTAGATCTACTTATTCGCACTGGTGGAGAACAAAGGCTTAGCAACTTTTTATTATGGCAGTCTAGCTATGCAGAACTAGCATTTACGCCAACTCTTTGGCCAGATTTTAACAGCAAAGAACTTGAAGAAATTATAGCTAAATTTAAATCCATTCACCGTAAATTTGGGGCAATTTAATGCTATTGATATTTTTTATTTTTGGGATATGTCTTGGCTCATTTACTACAGTTTTAATCACTCGCATACCTATTGGAGAGGATTTTGTCTTTAGTCGTAGCCGCTGCCCAAGCTGCACTAAAAAGCTTGGCGCTACTGAGCTTATACCTCTACTTTCGTGGGTAATGCTTAAAGCAAAGTGTAAAAACTGCAAAACAAAAATTTCGTCATTTTATCCGTTATCTGAACTAATAGTAGGATTTTTGGCAATTTTTGCCTTTTTTTTAGAATCAAATTTAATCTTAGCTATGCTTTTAGCGTTAATTTTTGCTATATTTTATGCCCTTGGGGCGATCGATTTTAGACTAAAAGCTGTTCCAAATTATCTTCTAATGAGTGGATATTTTTTGGCTGTATTATATGCTTCTATAACTCAAATTAACAATATTTTAGACTCATTTATCATAATTGGTATTATGGTAATACTAAAAAGCACTCTAATGCTACGCCCACGCCATCAAATTTTAGAACCAATGGGTGAGGCTGATAGTATTTTTATCGCTTCGATGGTGGCGATTTTAGGGCTTGAGTGGGGATTTATAGCTCTATTTTTAGGCGCATTAGTTCAGCTTTTTATCCACATATCTATAAAAGATAAAACCATTGCATTTATTCCGGCACTTTTTGGCGGATTTATCGTTGCTGCAAGCCTTAAGAATTTTACAAATATAAATTTAGGATTAATATGAATAGAGTTAATCAATATCTTTTTAGTAGCTTTTTATCGACTTTTGCCTCTTTATTTGCTACGCTATTTTTAATAGTTTCAATTGTATTTTTTATCCAAATTGCTAGAATTACTAGCTATATAGATATTAGTTTTTTTGAGCTTCTTAAATTATATCTATTTATGCTTCCGCAAATTCTACTTTTTACCATACCTATTGGATTTTTTGTTGCTTTAGCGATGAGTTTTTTTCGTCTTTCAAGAGAGAATGAGAGCATAGTTATATTTACCTTAGGATACAATCCAAAAGATATAGCCAAATTTTTTCTAAAAATATCAACTATACTATCAATTACGCTATTATTTATAGCTCTTGTTGCAATGCCTACTGCAATGAATTTAAATAATAACTTTGTAGCATATAAAAAAACCAAACTAAGCCTAAATATAAAACCAAGCGAATTTGGGCAGAAATTTGGCGAGTGGATGGTATTTATAGATAAGCAAAATATAGATGAAAATCTCTCAAAATATGAAAATATTGTATTATATAATCACAACAAAGATAACGAAAGATTTATTACTGCTAGCAGTGGCGATATCACAAATGAAAATGCAAGACTAAATTTAATCTTAAAAGATGGCTATATTTATGATATTAAAGATAACAAATGGAATGTTTCAAAATATGACTTACTAACGATTCGTTCAAATATACAAGATAGTTCTAATGATAATTTTAGTATAACTGCATACTGGAAACAAACCAGTAGCGATCCAAAAGTTGCTAAAAATCTTACAATATACTGCCTTATCGCCCTATTCCCTCTAGCTAGTACTCTATTTGCACTAAGCTTTGGAATTGTAACATATAGATATGAAAAAGGTATGGTATATATTGGAATATTTGCTGTTTTATCGGCATATTTTACAGCAATTTTACTACTATCTAAACATCCATTTTATGGAATTCCGCTTGTTTTTGTGGTTACATTTTTATTAAGTCAAGTAGCATTTATAAATAAAGTGGTAAAAAAATACTAATGAAAATAGCTCTCAAATATAGCTATGATGGATCTAAATTTAGCGGTTCTCAAACACAACCAAATATGCTAGCCGTAGAAGATGCTATAAATGAAGCATTAAATCATGTAGGAATTTATGAACCAATACTATCAGGCTCTAGAACCGATAAAGGCGTTCATGCATTAAACCAAATATCAACCGTGCATTGTGGCGATTTTTGGAATTTAAATAGATTAAAAGATCAAATTAGCCGCCATCTTAGCCCATATATTAATCTTAAAGATATATGGATTGTAGATAAAGATTTTCATCCTAGATTTAGCGCAACTGCTAGAGAGTATAGATATATAATCTATCATGGTGATAAATCACCATTTTTGAGTGATTTTGTATATTTTTATCGAAATTTAGACTTAAAAAGATTAAATTTAGCACTTGCTTGCTTTATTGGTAAACAAGATTTTAAACCATATTACAAAGTTGGAAGTGGTGAAAAATCAACTATTAGAGAGATTTACAAAGCTTATGCGTATCAAATTCAAAAATCTGCATTTAGCATAAATAGATATAGCGATAAACCAAATTTAACTATTATTAAATTTAGAGCCAATGGCTTTTTAAGAGCTCAAGTTAGGCTAATGGTCGCAAACGCTATAAAAGCTGCAACTAGCGATGAAAAGCTAGAGGAGTTTATAGGGCTTCACAAAGCTCAAAAGCCACTAACAAAAATGCCAGCTCCACCAAATGGACTCTATCTAAAAAAGGTATTTTTTAAAACTTAAGCAATACTAGATTATATGTTTTTATCCAAAAAAATTGCAAGCATTGCAAATGAAAAAATCGATAGTATCCAAGCTCAAATTAGGCAAAATCAATCACACAATAACTCGCAACAATCCCAAAATAGAAGAAAACAACATAAACACGGCAGAAGATAATCAAATAATAACAAAATAGGATAAAAAATATGTATATAGAATTTATTATAGTCCAAAATGGTGAAGACAAAAGATATGATATTCAAACGCCAGATGATATCTACTCTTTGCGTGAAGAATTAATAAAATATGCAAATTCTATCACTCAATCTAATTTAAGCTCCAATACAGGAGCTTAAAAAACCTAAGTTTTATATACAATTAATCCAAATCAAATATTTGGATTGCCATTATATTTTATATCTTTAACATCCATTTCATCTATTTTGCGCACTATACTACCTATATCATTTGAGTTGGCTTTAGATATATCGCCTTCTAAATCTTGATAGCTATATATCATAGCTACGGTACTTACGCCTTCTATTTGTTCTAACATTCTAAAAGTAGCCAACTCTTCATCTAAATCTGCAGACTCTATGACAGCTACTATTTTATCATTTTCTTTAGCAGCTACTTCACAGTTTGAAATCTTATCTATTTTTGTAGCTACTTCTTCGCAAAGATTAGGATTCATTAGAGTTATAACCACACTTGATATATTATTCATTACATACTCCAAAAATATATTTTATTATCATAGCTTGAACCAATTAGATACTCATCATTAAAAATTAAATAATTTAATGAAGCTCCATCATACTCTATATTTTTAATTATTTCACCATTTTTATCAATAATTTTTATACTATTTTCTGTACTAAATGCTCCCTTATCACTACTTATTCCAACACAATATACTAAAAATTTAGCCTCATAATAAAACTCTTTGGAGCCGTTATTAAAGTATGATTTTTTATCAGCAGAACCACTAATTAGTAATTTGTCATCAATACCAACGCTATAAATTGTATCTTTTTGAGCATTTATCTGCTTTACAACTCTTTTAAGCTTAGTATCAAAATAAAATATCACACCACCTTCAATCCCAATAGCTATAACACCATTTTTTCTGTCAAAAGCAGCATCCCCAGTGCTTGAAGTAGTTAATTTATTTTCAAAAACAACCTTACCTTCTCTAAAATTATAATACTCAACCTCACTACTTAAAGTAACAAAAATTACATGATTACTATCGAGTAAAAATATCTTTTTAACTCCATCAGTATGCATTTTAAAGCTCTTTAAATTTCCATTTTCTAAAATACCAAGCGACTTGGTTCCATTATCGCTCTCATACAAAATAGCTACCACTTCGCCAAGTTTGTCAATACTAAAAATCTTTGGTGCTATATCATTATCAAAATAATTTGAGAACTTTGGTAGATCTATCATCTTATTTAGCTCTTGAGTCTTTATGCTATAATTATAAAGCTCACCATTATCAAGCCCTATTAATAGCTCATCCTTATCAAGCTTGACACTTACAGCATTTGCAGGTAATTTTAACTCAAAACTACCCCATAAAAATGTAATAGCCATAAATAAAACTACAAAAAATCTCATCAATTTCCCCTTACAATTACTGAGTTATTTACACATACGCTTACGCACTCACTACACCCTACGCACCTATCATTAACAGTAGGCCTAAACATTCCTAAATACTCTATGGCTCTAAATTTACAAATATCTAAGCAGTTGTAGCATATAACCTCATTCCAAGCCAAGCAAGTAGCCGTATTTATCTCTACGCTTGCATTTATTTTAGCCGGATAAGCCAAATTTAACACACTCTTACCTATAGATTCACACGCTATAGCGCACTCTTTACAAAAATTACAACCAAGCTTATACTGGTTAAATTTAATTCTACCATCATCAAACTCCAAAAGTTCTCTTTGGCAACTAGACACACAAGGCGCATGGCAGTTAATGCAATCAAACTCTCCGCTAAAATATGGTGGTGCAATAAGTCTAGGCTCTCTTTGCTTAAATTTAGCAAAGAGATTTCGCCTATCTATCATTTAATACCTTGATTTAAAACATCAATAAGATTAGATGATCTATTACCCTCACCATCTCTAAAATCAGCTTTAAAATTATTTTTAACTAGCGGTTCAGCATCTGCTTGCGGTACGTGGCATTGAACGCAGTTAAATCTTTCTGTATTTAGCTCTTTTGTTTTTTTACCAGTTGATAGGTACATATAGTGACTTTGTGGAGCTGGAATTGTACCCATTTCTTTAGCTGTTTCTGGAGTGTGGCATGTCAAACACATATTAGACTCTATTGTAATAGGCAACAAACCCTCCAAGCTATGTGGAATTAATGGCGGAGCATTTTCATAGCTTCTTTCATATACTTCATTGTTACCTGGCAGATCGCCTTTCCAAGTAATTACTGGATTTTTTACATTAACTTCATCTTTAAGTTCCACACTTCTAAGGCCAATTTGTGTATCTTCTACTGCTGAGCCTTGTCCTGTGCTCAAATTACAAGCTGCTAAAACTAGTGCTGCAGTCGCACTAAGTAAAATATTTTGCAAACCCTTTTTCATTCTTCTCTCCTAAATTTTAATATACTAAAATTAAGTGCATCATCATCGCAAGCCTCTACGCAACGTCCGCAACTTATACACTCGCTTCTTATATTACCACTTTGTTTACCCACTATATCCAAGACTTGCATCTCTGGACAAACAACTTTGCACTTATTACAATGAGTGCAATTTTTACTGTTGTGATAGATGCGTATTAAGCTAAATCTACTAACTAATGCCCAAAATGCTCCCAAAGGACATAAATGACCACATATTAATCGCTTACCTAAAAAAGCCTCTATACAAATAATTATGATAGCTATACTAATAGCCGATCCACTAAGATATACAACACCTCTAGTAAATGCACCAATATAGCTTACGCTCTCAAAAGCTGCTATGCTAAAAGCAAAGCTAAACACCAAGCTCAGCACAAATAGATAGTATCTTGAATTTGAGCTTATATTAACTAGATTTTTGCCAATTTTTAGCTTTGTTCTTATGTATGCACCAAGATCTGTTAGAATATTTACTGGACAGACCCAAGAACAAAATGCTCTAGGCGCTATCAAAGCATAAAAGACAACCATAATCAAAGCTCCAATTACACTTGCACTTCCCACACTAAATCCAGCCAAAAATAGCTGAAGCAAAGCATACGGATCACTAAGTCCGATCACACCAAAGAGCTCTGAGCTACTTAAATTTCCTTTTAAGATATTTACGCCATATATATTCCCAGCTATAAACAATCCTAAAATAGCTAATTGAACTACTCTTCTAGCAATTGTAAATTTCATAGCTCATCTCCATTTAGATACTTAATACCCTTTTTGCTATCTAAATGCATTTTAGTATCAGCATCTTTTAGTTTAGCATCATCACCTTCTACCCAGCCTTTTACATAGTTATTACCTAGCTTACCCATAACCATATCTCTTGGAAGCACGGTTATTGCGGCTTTATCTGTGATACATGCTATTTCACACTTACCACATCCAGTACAATAATCACTATCTACAATCGGCAATAAAAATGCATGTTTGCCAGTTCTTTCATTGCGTTTATAATCTATCAATAAAGCCTTATCTATCAATGGACAAGCACGATAACACGCATCACATTGAATTCCAAAATAGGCTACACAGCTCTTCTCATCAACAACTGCTACACCCATTTTAGCCATATTGATATCCAAAGCTCCATCTTTTGTAACTAGCTTAGGATCTAGCGCCTCTGTTGGACACTCAACTACGCAAGGAATATCTTCGCACATAAAGCAAGGAATATCCCTTGGGGTAAAAAATGGAGTTCCGATACCTACGCCACTATCTTTAAATTCAGCGAGTTTTAGCGTATCAAAAGGACACGCCTCAACGCATAGCCCGCACCTAATACAACGAGTCAAAAACTCATCTTCATCCAAAGCTGCAGGCGGACGCAGTTTAAGCACAGGCTTAGCATTTGCATACTCTTTATAAACAAATGAGCTAGCAGCTAAAAGTCCAACTAAACTAAAACCCGTCTTGATAGCATCTCGCCTTTGCATTTTAGGCCTTATAGACTTTTACAGCACATTTTTTAAAGTCTGTCTGTTTAGATAATGGGCAAGTAGCATCTAGACAAACTTTATTAATATATACATTTTCATCAAACCAAGGCACATATACCAAGCCTACAGGTGGTTTATTTCTACCACGGAAATCCACTCTAGCTTTTACTTTACCACGGCGGCTCTCTACCCATACGACATCATTTTGAGCTACGCCAATTTTTTTGCCATCTTCTTCATTCATATAGCAAAGCGCTTCTGGAACAGCACGATATAGCTCAGGAACACGCATTGTCATAGTACCACTATGCCAGTGCTCTAGCACCCTACCTGTACATAGCCATAGTGGATACTCTTTGCTTGGAGTTTCTGGTGCATCCATAAATGGTCTAAAGAATATTTTTGCCCTATTTTTGATAGATGTTTTTTCAGGGTTAGTAACTTTGGTTAAATCCCCACTTGGTAGAGCACCACCTGCGTTACCATAGAAAGCAAAATCGCTATCTGGAGCTGCTTTTTTCGCATATACATCATATTTGGTATTAAATCTCCATTGAGTCTCTTTGCCATCTACAACTGGCCATCTAAGACCTCTAACCTTATGATATGTATCAAAATCAGCCAAGTCGTGACCGTGGCCTACGCCAAATTTTCTATACTCTTCCCAAAGATATTTTTGGACGAAGAATCCATAGCCTTTAAATACATTACCATCGCTACCAACTACATTTCTGCTATCACCGAATACTTCAGTATTATCAAATCCATTTATAATAGCATCATCGGCACTAAATGATTTAGCCTCAGCATTAGCAAATAAGACATCATATAGAGTTGATTCTGGGGTATAGCCTAATTTAGCTGCTTCATCTAAGACACTTGGGAGCGTTAGTTTGTTATCGATTTTTTTCTCACCCCAAACCTCTTTTAGCTTAAAGCGTTTGCTAAATTCCATATATTGCCATGTATCACTCATAGCCTCGCCTACTGGAAGGACTTGTTGTCTCCAATGTTGAGTTCTTCTCTCAGCATTACCATAAGCTCCCCATTTTTCATATATCATAGCTGTTGGCAAGATAAGGTCAGCTACCTTAGCACTAATACCTGGATATGGATCGCTCACTACTATGAAGTTATCCATCTCTCTTGCTGCTTTAATCCAGTGGTTGGCATTTGCAGTATTGTGCCATGGGTTATTTACATGTACCCAAATAAATTTGATCTTACCATCTTCAAGATCACGCATAATTTTCATATATGGCGCACCTGGTTTTGGGTTTAAAGTTTTAGCTGGAAGTTTCCAAATTTTCTCTGTAATCTCTCTATGTTTTGGATTGGCTACGACCATATCTGCTGGCAAGCGGTGTGAGAATGTCCCAACCTCTCTAGCGGTACCACAGGCACTTGGCTGACCTGTTAGTGAGAATGCTCCATTGCCTGGTTTAGCTTGTTTGCCTAGCAAGAAATGCACCATATAGCTTTGTTCATTTACCCAAGTACCACGAGTGTGTTGATTCATACCCATAGTCCAAAAGCTTACAACTTTGCGTTTTTGGTCTATATAATAATTTGCTAGAGTTTGAAGTTTTTTCTTAAACTCTTCTAAATCTTCATTAGCATCACCTTTAGCTAATTTCGCTACAAAATCAAGTGTGTATGGCGCTAAAGCCTTTTTAAATTCATCAAATGAAATTTGCCAATGAGCATCTGGAGCGGCTGTGTGTTTATTTTCCATTGTATCACCAGCTTTCATTCCTAAATATGCTAGTGTTACGCCTTCAGCTTCAGTTAATACTTTAGATCTCTCTTTGGCTGCAGTATCAAGCTCGCTTGGTAGATATTTAGGGTGGTTGATATTATCTCTCATACCATAGCCGATATCAGCTGGGCCTGTTGTAAATACACAGTGCTCTTTTACGAATTTTTCATCTATAGCTTCTGGATGATTATACACAATCTCTCTAGCGATATAGTTCCATATAGCTAAGTCAGTTTGTGGTCTAAAGATAATCTCCATATCAGCGATATTTGATGTTCTATTTGAGAATGTAGATAAATTTATAATTTTTACATTATTTGGATTTTGAAGTTTTCTATCGCTCACCCTAGCCCATAAAACTGGATGCATCTCTGCCATATTAGCACCCCAGCATACTACTGTGTCAGTCAGTTCTATATCATCATAGCAACCAGCGGGTTCATCTATACCAAAAGTTTGCATAAAACCCACAACCGCACTAGCCATACAGTGTCTAGCATTTGGGTCAATATTGTTTGAGCGGAAACCGCCTTTGATTAGCTTAACAGCCGAATATCCCTCTTGGACAGTATATTGTCCAGAGCCAAATACACCAATACCAGTTGGTCCAAGCTCATTATAAGCTCTTTTAAATTGTTTTTCCATCTCGTCAAATGCTCTTTTCCAGCTAACTTCAACGAATTTACCATTTTTATCAAATTCACCCTTAGAATTTACCCTTAAAAGTGGCTTAGTAATTCTATCTTCACCATACATAATCTTAGCATTAAAATAGCCTTTAATACAATTCAAACCACGATTTACAGGAGCCAATGGATCGCCTTTTACCGCAACTATCTTACCATCTTTAGTAGCAACGACAATACCACAACCAGTACCACAAAATCTACATACTGCTTTATCCCAACGCCAATCTTGCTCTTTGTTAGCAGCACTTAATGCGCTAGGCGCAGTAAGACCAGCTGCTGAACAAGCAGCTGCAACAGCTGAGCTTTTAATAAAATCTCGTCTATCCATGTTCAACCTTTCTAAAATAATGTAGAATTGGTGTTATTATATACATTTATTTGTATTTTACTACTTAAATTTTTTTGATATATAATTATTTATATAATATATTTTAATTAAATTTAGACTTTAATACTCTTTTTATATTTTTATTAAAATCAAAAAATATATGGTAAAATCAGTATTTAAGATATATATAATAAATTTTAGTAATTTAAAATTTACAAAATATTTGATATTTATTATCATAAACACTAAGTAAAATTATAAAAATATATAAATAACATATCTTGTGCTTTAGCTCAATTTATACAATAGTTTATAAATTTTTAATAATTGAAAAATAAGTTTTTAAATTAAAATTAATATATAGAATATATCCGAATTTAGATCTCTCTAAATTCGGATTGAATTATCACACATTAAATCTAAAATGCATCACATCGCCATCACTAACGATATAATCCTTACCTTCTAATCTCATCTTGCCAGCTTCTTTGGCCTTGGCTTCACCGCCACAAGCGATATAATCATCATAGCTGATAACTTCAGCTCTGATAAAACCTCTTTCAAAATCATTATGTATCACGCTCGCAGCCTTTGGGGCTTTCCACCCTTTGTGTATAGTCCAAGCCCTAACTTCCACAACCCCAGCTGTAAAATAACTAATAAGCCCAAGCTTCGCAAATGCCGTGCGTATAATGCTCTCTAATCCACTCTCACTCGCTCCTAAGCTCTCTAACATCTCTTTAGCCTCAGCATCATCTAGCCCTATTAGCTCCTCTTCTATCTTAGCACAAAGCTTGATAACCTCTGCCCCACGCTCTTTGGCGTATTCTTTTACCTTTTTTACATACCCATTATCGATAGAAATTTCATCTTCATTGACATTGGCACCATATATAACCTCTTTTGCTGAAAGAAGTCTAAGCTCTTTATTTAAAGCGTTAAAAACATCACTATCAAATTCACTAAACGACGCCGCACTCTTGCCACTATCTAAATGATCTGCTAAGGCTTTAGCGCACTCTAAGCTCTCTTTAGCACCTTTTACATTTGCTTTAGCCTCTTTGGTTAATTTCTCAATCTTTTTAGCAAGTTGCTCTATATCAGCTAGTATAAGCTCAGTTTCGATAATTTCGATATCTCTAATTGGATCTACGCTATTTTCTACATGTGTAACATTAGAATCTTCAAAGCACCTTACCATGTGTAAGATCACCTCGGTTTCCCTAATATTAGAAAGAAATTTATTCCCAAGCCCTTCACCCTTACTAGCACCTCTTACAAGCCCTGCGATATCTACAAATTCAATTACAGAGTGTTGAATTTTGTTTGGTTTTACGATTTTAGCGAGTTCATCAAGCCTAGGATCTGGAACTGGCACTATAGCTTTATTTGGTTCAATCGTACAAAATGGGTAGTTAGCCGCTTCGGCGTTACTAGCTTTTGTTAGTGCGTTAAATGTAGTTGATTTACCCACATTTGGCAAACCTACAATACCTACTGATAATCCCATTAATTCTGACCTTTTTGATGATTTCTAGCTAATTTTTGTAGATAGTATAAACACGCTCTAACTCCAGCTCCACTAGCCCCAGCTGGATTATATCCCCATGCTTTATTTACATAAGCAGGCCCAGCGATATCAAGATGTAACCACCTATCTTTATACTCATCTTTTATAAATTTATCCAAAAAGATTCCAGCTGTAATAGCCCCACCATATCTACTTGAAGAGATATTTGAGATATCGGCTATATCGCTTTTTATAAGCTCTTTTAGATGATCATTAAATTCCAAAACAGTTAGATACTCTCCACTTCTACTAGCGTAATTTTTAAACTCACTTTGTAACTCATAGCTATTTCCCATAACTCCACTAGTATATTCACCAAGCCCTACAACACAAGCACCTGTAAGTGTCGCCATATCTATAAGAAGCTCTGGGTCAAGCTCACTTTGCGCCCAATCCAAACAATCGGCCAAAACAAGCCTACCTTCAGCATCTGTATTTTTAACCTCTACACTAACTCCACTACGAGTAATTAGCACATCATCAGGCTTATATGCATTTCCACCTATCATATTTTCAGTCGCACCTAAAACGGCGTGAATTTCAAATGGCAACTCCATCTTAGCCGCTCCCATTATGATTCCCATAGCAGCCGCCGCGCCACTCTTATCGCTTTTCATAGTTAGCATATAATCAGCTGGCTTTAAGCTTAGTCCGCCACTATCATATGTAAGACCCTTACCTACAAATACAACTCTTTTAATGCTCTGTTTTGGGGTGTATTTTAAATGTATTAGGCGTGGCGGATGGATTGAGGCTTTATTAACCGCTAAAAAGGCATTCATATTTTGGCTTTTTAGGTAGTTTTCATCATGTATAGCGCACTCTATATTAGCATAGCTTAGACTTAAATTTTTTGCATCTTCAGCCATCTTTTGTGGGGTGTAGATCTCTGGAATTTCATTTACTATATCTCTTGTAAAATTAGTCGCTTCAGCTATGATATGAGCGTGATCTATACCGATTTGCGCTTCATCTAGGGCGATCTTTTTGCTATTATAATCCTCAGTTGAGATTAGAATTTTTTCTATTTTATTCTCTTTTTTCTCGCTTTTGTATTTATTAAATTTATAACTAGCTAACAAAAATCCCTCAACAATAGCCTCAAAACTCATCTTAACGCAATCCCCGCTATAACTAGCGATTTTGACACTTTTGATATTAAGCTCTTTAATAGCATTAAAAGCTGTAGCACTCGCCAATCTAAGAGAATTTAAATCAAGATTTTTAATCCCTACATAAATCCGTCTCTTACTAGGCAAATTTAAAACCCCATCGCCCTTATAAGAGTAAAAATCAAACTCACCCAAATCATCTACAAATCTATGACTCAAATTCTTATCAACAATAAAAATTATCTCATAATCAGCCAAAATATCGGCTATTTTTTTATCTATTAATTCAACATTCATTTCTTCTCTTTTTCCTTTCATTTAAGATTCGTTTTTCCATATATTTTAAACCAAAAAATAAAGAAGCCAAAAATCCACCGATAATCGGCACCGCAAAATACCAATGCGACTCAGCCCACTCTATCCCAGCCCAAATGAGCTGACCAAAATGCCAAGCCAAAAGTATCGTAATAGCCGCCCATACCCAAGCGCTAATTAAATTTATAAAAGCAAATTTTTTAGCGCTATATCTAGTGATTCCTATACTCATAGGTATAATAGTGCGAAATCCATACATATAACGCTGCATAAAGATAATCGGCCAGCCAAATTTTTGAAGTAGTAGGTGAGCGACGGCGAATTTGCGTCTTTGTTTGGCTAATTTTTTTTGGATATATTTTTTGTTATAGCGACCAATATAAAAATAAATTTGATCCCCCACAAATCCACCTAATCCAGCCACAAATATTATAAGCCCCAAATCCACATGCCCCTCATGAGCAAATATCCCACCTAAAATAAGCGCTAACTCTCCTTCGGCAATACACCATAAAAATATAATAAGATAGGCCCAATTTTTATACTCATATAATAAATTCTTTAAAAACTCTTCCATATCCTACTCCTGTAATACCACATAAATTGGCGCATAATTTTTAAGCTCTTTTAACCCACCAATTCCAATATCTATTATAGAGATGATTTCAACCAAATTTCCATTAAGTCTTAAAATAAGCTCACAAGCCGCCTTAGCCGTGCCACCTGTAGCTATAAGATCATCTATTAATAATAGATTTGCTCTAGGTTTAAAGGCATCTATATGCGCTTCAATCTCATCTACTCCATACTCTAATGAGTATTTTTCGCAGATAGTAGCACCTGGTAATTTACCCTTTTTTCTAAAAGGCACAAATCCCACCCCAAGCCTATCAGCCAAAGCCGCACCAAAGATAAAGCCACGGCTCTCGATCCCGACTACATAATCAATATCTTTATCTTTATATCTATCATAGAGATGAGACATTAAAAGATTAAATGCCTTACCATCGCCTAAAAGCGTAGTAATATCTCGAAATATCACTCCAGGCTTTGGAAAATCAGCAATCTTCCTAATAGTTGAATCTAAATAATCTTTTTGTTCTTGTGATAAACTACACACAACAATCCTTCTATAAAAAATAAATTTATTTTACAATAGCGCTTCGATTTTGCCCTCTAACTCTTTTATTCTAGCTCTTAGTTTGTCGTTTTCTACTCTGTATTGAGAATTTCTAGCTCTTAAGCTGCTTACATCACTTTTAATTTTATTTAATTCATCGGTTAAAATATCTATATTCCCAAGACTTCTTTGAAGTTGAACTTGCAATTTGCGAATTATTATTTCAGTATCATCTAGATTGTTCTTAACAAAATCACGCATAGCACGCTCTTTTTTAAGTAAAGTTTTATAATAAAATACCATAACAACCAAATAAAGGCTACAGCAGATAAAAAATGTATAAAAAATCCAATCTAAGAACATTGACATACTCCCAATTTTTCAACTCGTTTTTGATGCCTACCACCACTAAATTCAGTAGTAAAAAATACTTCAACCATATCCTTAATCACCTCAGCACCAACTACTCTAGCACCAAAACACAGCACATTTGCATCATTATGCTCTCTTGATAACCTTGCTAGTGTGGAGTTATGACATAAAGCGCACCTAATATGAGAAAATCTATTTGCCGCTATAGATATACCAATCCCACTACCGCATATCAACACACCAAATTCATCATTACTTTTAATACTGTTAGCCACTAAAGCAGCAAAATCAGGATAATCCACGCTATTTTTAGCATTATCAGTTCCTAAATCTATCACCAATACGCCCATATTTTCTAAAATACTCTTAACTTGCATCTTAGCCTCATATCCAGCGTGATCACTTGCTATATAAATCTTAGAAATATTCATCTAAACCTACTTTAAATTAAAATTATCTGATTATATCATATAAAATGATATAAATTTGGCTTTTAGTTAATCAACTTAGCCAACCTATCTATTTTGCCATCTCTTCTAAGCTACTTGCTAAGCGTCCGATACGCTCCCAGCGAATTTTGTAATTTTCATCATAGCTTAGATAGACAAACCACGGCTTGCCAACTATATATTTATAAGGCACAGAACCCCAAAATCTACTATCGCTGCTATTTTCTCTATTATCACCTACCATGAAATACTCATTTTGTGGCACTTTAAAGTAATATGCGTTGAAATTTAATCCATTAATTTTAGGCAGTTCTGGCACCATTACCTCACTCATAGCAAAATCCACCATACCAGCAATAGTAAATGTATCAGCTTTTAATCCGCCATAATTATCTTTATCAGTGTTATTATCATAGTGAATTCCAGCCATCTTATATGGCTCTTTTATAAATCTTTTACCACCTAATATTACAATATCAGCATCTTTAAATTTACTATTTATCTCATCATCACCACCGCTTGGTCTTAGATACATTGCACTTGGAGCAAATATAACCTCGTCATTTCCAGTAGCAAAATTACGCTTTACATAGTGAATTTTAGGATCTTTTGGATAGCGAAAAACTACTATATCACCACGCTTTGGCCCATCACTAGCTATCAAATGCCCATCACCATCGCTATCAGGTAAAACTGGAATTTCTACAAAAGGGATATGTGGCGTTGGAATTCCATAAGAAAATTTCTTTACAAATAGATAATCTCCAACTAAAAGAGTATTTTTCATAGAGCCACTAGGGATTACAAATGCTTGAGCGATAAAAAATATTATAAACAAAACTATAATTACTGTCCCCGTCCAACTACTACAAAAATTATAGAATTTCGATAAAATTTTTCTCAAAGTTTAGCCTTTTAATTTTCTATTTTTAGCTGATTTTAGCGTATTGCTAAGCAGCATAGCAATTGTCATTGGCCCTACTCCTCCTGGAACAGGAGTTATCATAGAACACTTCGGAGCTACATTATCATAATCACAATCACCTACTAACTTACCATTATCTAAACGATTTATACCTACATCTATTACCACTGCTCCATCATTTACCATATCAGCAGTTAAAAAATTTGGTTTACCTACAGCAACTACTATAATTTGGGCATTTTGACAAACTTTTGCTAAATCTTTAGTTTTAGAGTGAGCTATAGTCACAGTAGCCCCAGCATTTAGTAGCAGTGCTGCCATCGGCTTACCTACTATATTACTTCTTCCTATTACCACGGCATTTTTACCACTAACTTCAATGTTATACTCTTTTAAAAGCTCCATTATCCCAAGTGGCGTACAAGGCACAAATCCATCTAATCCACTATTTAATTTACCTACATTTATAGGATGAAATCCATCCACATCTTTGCTTGGATCAATAGCTTCTAAAATTTTATTACTATCTATATGTTTTGGAAGCGGCAGTTGAACTAAAATTCCATCTATACTATCATCTGCATTTAAAAGCTCAATCAAAGCTAAAAGCTCGTCTTGAGTAGTAGATTCAGGTAATTTATGAGCTACTGAACCCATTTCGCAAGCTATTGTAGATTTTTCTTTACTTGCAACATAAGTTTGACTAGCTTTATCTTCACCTACTAAAATAACTGCTAAAGTTGGAGTAATTCCCATATCTTTTAAAGCTATAGCTTCAGCTTTTACTCTCTCTTTTACTCTGTTACTTATCTCTTTACCATCAATTATTTGCATTTTTAATCCTTTTATGCATTTTTTAATTACAAAAATTGTATCATACCTAAATTCAAATTAAACTCAGGTGAGATTTATGAAATTTATTGGCTTTTTTTTGCTTTTTATTACTTTTGCTTTTAGTGAAGAGTTTATTACTGAGAGCGAATATGCTAAAATGCTATATAAAAATCCTCGTGGAATCGGCTGTGACAAGTGTCATGGAAGCAAAGGGGATGGTGCTTTGATAGTAAAATACAAAGCATTTAATAAAAAAACTAATAAATATGAGGAGAGGTCTTTGATGGCACCACGCATAAATAATCTTGAATTTGATAAATTCAAATCTGCAGTCACAGACTCAAAAGGCATTATGCCATCATATTTTCTTACTCAAAATGAGATTTTAAATTTATTTGAATACATAACTTCATTTAATAAGGATAAAAAAGATGAGAAATAAAGATGAATTCCAAAAAGCACAAAAATATATCCCAGGTGGTGTAAATTCGCCTGTTCGTGCCTTTGGTTCAGTTGGTTCTACTCCTGTGATGATAGATAGGGGTGAGCGTGAGTTTATCTATGATATTGAAAATAATGAGTATATTGATTATGTTTTAAGCTGGGGGCCACTCATCTTTGGGCATTGTGATAAGGATATAGAAGATGCTGTGATATCAACGGCTAAAAAGGGCCTAAGCTTTGGTGCGCCATGCTTGTTAGAGACTGAGCTTGCTCAATTAGTACTATCTAAATTCCCTCATTTAGATAAAATTCGCTTTGTTAGTAGCGGGACTGAAGCTACTATGAGTGCTATTAGATTAGCTCGTGGATATAGCAAAAAAGATGGAGTAATAAAATTTGAAGGTTGCTATCACGGCCATAGCGATGGATTATTAGTTAAAGCCGGTAGTGGAGCTACCACTTTTGGATATTCAAGTAGCTTAGGCGTCCCAAATGATATAGTCAAAAACACTCATCTAGCCAAATATAATGATCTAAATAGCGTCAAAGAGTGCTTTAAAAATGGTGATATCGGTGTTATTATCGTTGAGCCAATCGCTGGAAATATGGGATTGGTGCCTGGTAGCGATGAGTTTTTACATGGGCTTAGAAAGATTTGCGATGAAAATGGTGCGGTTTTAATCTTTGATGAAGTTATGAGTGGATTTAGAGCTAGTGCCACTGGTAGCTATGGATTAAATAAAATTGAAGCCGATATAGTTACCTTTGGTAAGGTTATTGGCGGCGGTATGCCTTGTGCTGCTTATGCTGGCAAAAAGGATATAATGGAGCTAATTAGCCCACTTGGTGGAGTGTATCAAGCTGGGACGCTAAGCGGTAATCCTGTTGCTATGGCTGCGGGACTAGCTGCGTTAAATAAAATTTATAATATGCCAAATTTATATGATGAACTTGGTAAAAAGAGTAAATTTATAATTGATACTATGCAAGATAGCGCAAATGAGATGGGAATTCCACTTCAAACAACTATGCGTGGGTCTATGTGGGGATTTTTCTTCAATGAAAATCCAGTTACCAACTACACTCAAGCTCTACAAAGCGATACAAATTTATTTGCCAAATTCCACGCTCAAATGCTAAAGCGTGGAGTATATCTAGCACCAAGTCAGTTTGAAACTTGCTTTGTTTGCAAGCCTCTAAGCCAAACTAGCTTAGACAAAACCGCACAAGCTATAAAAGAGAGTTTTAAATCACTATGAGCCAAAAAAGCAAAAAGATAAACACCGCAATAAAAGCCGCTGATAGCCTAAGTCTTGGGATCTCAATCGTAGTTGCGGTGCTTATAGGCTTTGGGATCGGCTGGGGATTAAAGGAGCTAACAGGCTCAAACTGGGGATTAGGTATTGGAATCTTTATAGGCGTTGGTGCAGCGATAAATAATATCTATAAGGCCTATAAATCTCAAGTTAAAAGCTATGAAGAGTTTAAAGAAAAGAGATGAAATTTAAAAATTTAGCTATATTTTATCTAATCTTGGATCTATTGTTGATAGCTATTACTTCGGCTTTTGGGGCAGTTGCACTTTTAAATTCACAAGTAGCCTTTATTTGTTCTACGCTTATTTTATTTGCTAGTTATTTTGGATATAAGAGTAGAGTTGAGAATAAAAGTGTTAATTATCAATTAAGCGAGCAAGAACTTGAGCTTTTTGAAGATAGCGAAGATGAGCAGATTAAAAACAATGATAATTCAGACAATTTAAATGTTGATATTACAAATTTAAATGAGAAAAATTTTACTACCAAAAGTGATAAAAAGTTAGCTAAATTTCGTAAAATAGATATTCTAGGTGCTTTTAAACCACTTAGGCTGCTTAGCTATTTTATTTTAATTATTGCCTTTTTTGTTTTGCTTAGGCACGGAATTTTAGAACCAATCGCATTTTTAGCCGGACTTGCTTTAATGCCTCTTGGTGTATTTTGCGCTGGAGTATTTTATGGCAGGAAGTAAAAGAGCTATAACCTCGCTTAGTGCTTTATTTATAGGAGTTAGCTTTATATTTATAGCTAGTGGGTTAGTTGTTAGTTCTGCTGGAGTTCTACTAAATGAATTAGGAGCTTCAAATACGCAAATTGGCCTTATTACTTCTTGCTTTTTTATGGGAGCGCTTACTTGTACAATTATATCGCATAGGTTAATTTCACATGTAGGACATATGAGAGCTTATACTATATTTACTGCGCTTTTTGCCATTTCAGCCCTACTTCATGATATAAGTGAAAATCTCATATTTTGGGCTATTTTAAGATTTATGCTAGGGTTTTGCTATTATAGTATTGTATTAATTGTAGAGAGTTGGTTAAATGAGAAGATTTCAAATTCTGTTCGCTCAAGGGTACTTGGATTTTATGAAATTATCTTTTATAGCGCCTTTGCCATTGGCGCTGTGATTATGAGTATGGATTTAAGCACTACGAAGGTATTTTTAATTGGCACAATTGCAATCATTTTAGGTTCAATTCCATTAAATTTTCTTAAAATCAAATCACCTAAAATCCCAAAAGCAATGAGTATTAGCTTGCCTAAAATTTACAATATCGCCCCATTAGCGCTTGCTACAAGTATAATTGCTGGTCTTACAATGAATGGATTTTTCTCAATGGCTTCACTATTTATAATAACCCAAGGCTATACCCCAGCACAAGCTGGAATTTTTATAATTATTGGAATGAGTGGCGGATTTATGGCACATACTATATTTGGAACTATTTCTGATAAATTTGGTAGAAAGTTTGCTATTATTTTAGCCTCTAGCATAGCACTTCTAGCGTGCCTTATATTTATATTTATTAACCCAGGTATTGCTTTGCAGTATCTTATTGTTTTCTTTTTAGGTTTTGGAATATTTGTACTTTACGCACTAGCATTAGCTAGGGCAAACGATGTTGTAACGGATAAAACTACTTATGTCGAAGTTGTAAGAGCTTTACTATTTAACTACTTAATAGGTTCATTTTTATCTACAATAATTATAGGATTTTTAATAAACCAATTTGGCGCTACAGCTTTTATATATTACTACATTACACTGTTGGCATTTTTGATAATCTTTGCTACATTTCAAAAAAATGTACCCAAAGACCAAGAGGTGGCATTTACTCGCCACGGTGGTCATAGTGTGATTTTTGATGAGTTAAATGATGATAATAGTAAATAATACCCCAACCCAACAACCAACCCAAACCAAAGATGATAAAAAATCATCTAAAGAGACTAGTAATACAACTAGCTTAAATGATGGCAAAACCATACTAAAAAAACCAACCCAAGGTGTTGTAATTGAGCAGACTAAACTCGATTTAGAATTAAATAAATTCACATCAAAACTATTAAATGCACTCAAGGCTAATATCGATGATGGAACATATAAACAAAATGCCTTAGCCCAGATAAAATCATCGCAAGTAGCACCAAATTTAGCCAAAGATCTAGCCTCTCTTTTAAATTCTATAAAATCAGACCCGAAGCTAAGTCAACTTGGTGCAAAGCTTGAAAGTTTTATCAAGCCAGTTGAGCATATTAAAACAACAAACATTGCCCAAACTATCAAAGATACAGGCATAATGCTAGAGGCTAAACTCGCCCAAACTCTAAAGGCTGAAATTTTGCCATCAAGCATTAAAGAACTTTTATCACTGATGAAAAATACTACTAATAAAGATCTTACGCTAGCCTTTATGGGTCTTGCAAATACCAAAGAAAGTAGTCCACAAGAGAGCTTTAATGCGCTTTTAGAAATTTTACAAAAAAATAAATTAAAAAATAACCAAATTGTACAAAACTCAAATTTTAAGCCACTTTTAGAGGCAAATACTAAGCTAGAACATATGGCGAAATTCCTTGATAAAATCGCATATCAAATTCAAACTAATCCCAAAAATCCACTCTCAATAGAGCAAAATATATCACGAGCTATAAACCAAGGTCAAAATATAATCAAAAATATAGAAACTTCGCTATCACAGATTAATTTTAACCACCCAAATTTAAAAAATGTCAAACCTCTAAGTACACAGCTAGGCCAAATGCTTCTAGATATCAAAGCTGAGTTAAATTCACTAAAATCCAATATAAATAATCCCGCTCTTGATATAAAAGAATTTAAGCTATCAAACAATATAGCAGCCAGTGCTAATCGCCTCTCAGCTATGCTAGAATCTACACAGCTAAGCCAGATTAATAGTGCTACAATAGCGCAAACCGCTCAATCTACGCCAAATTTAGAAAGTCTAATAAGCGGTCTAAATCAATCTCAAAATAGCACAAATTTAAGCAATTTCATACAACATATTAACACTGATGCTAATAATCTAAATCTACAAGATAAACTCTCTATGGCTGCTAGAAAACTATCAAATATTATTAACTTTTTTGATAAAAATAGCCAAGATGCTAAAAGCCATCTAGCTGAACTAAAAGGATTGATAAAAGCTACAAATTTAGCTAAAGCTGATATAGCAAATATCACTCCAAATGATAAAAATCTAGCTGCTCAAACACTACAAAACGATGTTAAAGCCACACTTTTAGCCCTAAAAGAAGCCACAGCCAATCAACCAAATCAGGCCGCGTTAAATCAGAATATAAATAGACTTTTAACTCAAATCGAAATGCACCAGCTAATTAGTTATGCACAAAATTCGCTTCAAACATACTTACCATACTCATGGGATGCGCTTGAGAGTAGTAGCGTAGCTTTTAAACAAGGTAAAAAGAAACGTTTCTACGCTAAAATTGATCTAAATTTTACTCATTTTGGTAATGTTGATATCGTAATTGCCTTAAGCGATAACAAATATATAGATATTAGTATTGCTACTGGTACGGCTGAATTTAAAAACCTAATCCTAAGTGCTAGTAAAGAACTAAAAAGCGCAATCACTGGATTGGGATTAATAGTTAGTAGCTTTACTTTGGTTCATAAACCTAAAAAAGCCCCGTATCATCAAGCTGACAGGGCATTTGATTTTGGATTTAACAAAAAGGCATAAGATGGCAAAAAAAATTAAAAAGGCAGTTGCTCTAGGTTATAATAAAGATAAAAACAATGCTCCAATGGTTTTAGCTAGCGGCAAAGGTGAAGTAGCTAATAAAATTATTGAAGCAGCCAAAATTTATAAAGTTCCCATTAGAGAAGATAGTGACTTAGTCGAGATTCTAAGCAAAGTTGATATTAATCAAGAAATTCCACCAAATTTATACAAAGCTGTCGCTGAAGTATTTAGTTTCTTATACCGTACTACTAAGATAAAAAAATAAATTAGCTAAATTATGGATCTAAATTTAATACAAAATTTAGATCCCAAGTAAAATCAAGCTCACTGCCATCACCACCATACCAGCAACTAAACCATATAAACTATCATGTGCCTTATCATAACTCCTAGCTGCTGGTAAAAGCTCATCAAAGCTAATAAAAACCATAATTCCAGCAACAACACCAAAAACACTAGCCATCACTGTCTCATTCATAAAAGGCATCAAAATCAATGCTCCAGCAATTGCGCCAATAGGCTCAGCAAGTCCTGATAAACACGAATAGGCAAAAGCTCGCTTTTTATCTCCAGTAGCATGATATATTGGCAATGAAACTGCTAGTCCCTCAGGAATATTATGTAATGCTACAGCCCCAGCAATTGCTAGCCCAAAACTTAACGACTCAACACTACTAATAAATGTCGCAAATCCCTCAGGAAAATTATGTATCGCAATAGCAAAAGCAGTAATAATCCCGGTTCGTTTTAAGCTCTTTAAGCTCTTTTGACTAATTCCTGGATGATAGGTTGGACGTGGCTCATTACTTTTTGGCAGTGGGCAAAATTTAAGCTCATCAAGGCTATCTTTTGGTTCATGGGGATTTAAATCGCTTGGAATAAATTTATCAATTAAAGCAGTTAAAACTATTCCGCTAAAAAATGCTAAAAGTCCTATAAACTCAGCATTTTTACTTTCAAAAATTCTAGCAAAATCATCCATCGAACTAGGCAAAATCTCCATAAATGAGATATAAATCATCACTCCAGCACTAAATCCAAGCCCAATACTAAGAAGCCTATAATCATCCTTTTTACTAAAAAATGCAATTACTGCACCAATTGAAGTAGAAAACCCAGCAAAAAGCGTAAGCAAAAATGCATAAAAAAGTTGCATAAAATCAAATTCCATCTATATATCCAAATAATAATTTTTATTATTAATATAGCTAAATTTAGCTTTAAAAATACTCAAATTCCCATCTTCTACCAATTTTATATTTTATTTACATATTTTTTGTTATGTTAATAAAATATAAAAACTTATAAAATGAGAATATTAACTATTTTAAATTTAAGAAAAAATAAAACTAAATCAAATAATTATTTATAAAGATAAATTTATATTATCTTTTCTTTATTTAATATAATCCATTATTAATTTAGAATTTCAAATTTAAATACTCTTAAATTTAGTATAGCTTAATTCAGTATTTTTAGAGCTTATAAACTTAAATTATCGTATATTTTTATTTATCTCAGATGTATCATGATAATTTTTATATTTGTTTATAAATTCCATATTTAAATTAAACTGCTTACTATTATAAAGCTTCTCATCATATATAACAGCAAATTTTATACCATAATTTTTAGATTTTTTATAACGTGTCTTGAAGCACTAACTATTTAACTTTTTATTCTTTTTAGCATCACTTTTGCTATAGCTAGTAGTTAAAATTATCATATCGTTAAATAACGCTTGTAATCTATCCCTTTACACACATCCACTCATTTGTTCTTTAAAAATTTAAAGCATCTTTATAATATCTACTAATAATCAATTCACCATTAATAGATATTTGGTTTGCCAAATCAGTATTTTGTTTAGGGATAATCTCTTTTATCCTACTTGGTAAAATCGTAACTGTTAGCATATTAAATTAAAAAGCAGCCCTATGAGCAATACCATCACATCTAAATGCTAATCCACTTGCAATCACGACTCCATTTTTGTACAAATTTAGAAGCAATATATACAAACACTCATCATCTTTAACTCTAAGAAAAAATCAATACCATCTTTTATTATAGGATCTTTTAAATTATTCACGCAAATCTAGCTATCTCTAAAGCGCATTTTTCATTATTAGTATTATATCAGAAACCAAACAAACATAATATGAATACTTAAAAGACCATTTAAGCAAATCAATATTTGATAAAAAAGTATAGATATATTTAAAACATATATTTGAAGTATTATCAAGTTTACCTTGATCTTTTGATTTGCAAAAATCATCTTTAATAGTATAAATAAATCTAGCAGGATTCTTTTTTAAATTTTCACAATCAACACGTAAATTACCAATATAATCTAAGCTATAAAAGGCTTTTATAGTTTAGATAAAAATCATTTCTACTAATTGTAAAATCAAATATATTATATTTTTGCATATTTTATCCTATATAAAAATTTGATAATATAGTTTTACTTCACGCATTCTTGCATTTTAAATTTAAATTGTTTCATCATCATAAGCAATAAGATTATTAGGAACTAAATTTAAATTATTAATCAAATTATAATACTTATTTCTGCTAGAGTTATAATAGATATAAGAAAAATAATTTTGTAAATCATAAAAAATTTTATAAGCTCATCAGCTCTATTTTTATTAGTATTAGTCAATAAAATAATTCTATTTGTTTTTAGATAATTATGCAATTCTAATAATAGTAAATAATTTACTTTTGTTAAATTTAAATATTTAGAATAAATTTGATCTTTATACTCTTTTATTTTAAGTAATTCTACTACAGATAATGGATTTTCCAAACAGTTGTTTAAAGTTTTTATAGTAACTCTATTAAGTGAGACATTCCAAACTTATTGCTTAAAACATCTTTATATAATATAAGATTAGTATAATTAGTATCTAATAAAGTTCCATCCAAAACAAGAATATCTAAAGGATTAATAATATAAGCCATAAAAACACTAAAACATCTAAGCTTAACAACTTATAATAATAAAATATCCAAGAATTAATAAATTAGTTAAAAGATATAAAAATAAAAAGCGATTTATACCATTTCATCTATTAAGGTAAAAACAAATAAATACTAAAACTATAGATTAATAAATATAAGATACAAAGAATAAAAAACAAAGCTCGCAGCAACCTACTTTTCCAGCATCCCAGTAAGGGAGAGTATCATCGGCCATGAAAAGCTTAGCTTCTTGGTTCGAGATGGAGCAAGGCGTTTCCTAATCATGTATAGCCACGAGCAGTGTTAAATAAAATATCATATCAATAAAGATAATATCTTATTTAACACTGCTTAGAGTATTAAAGCTAAAAATCACTAAGTTTAATATCTAAAAATATTTTAAAAAACCTAAAAGGATTATATTTATCCTTAACAAGGAAGTGATGCTTATAAGATAAGCAAACGAGCTATTAGTACTGGTCAGCTAAAGGACTCTCATCCATTACACACCCAGCCTATCAAACTAGTAGTCTACTAGAGCTCTTAAAAGAAGATTCATCTTGGAGTTGGCTTCGAGCTTAGATGCTTTCAGCTCTTATCACATCCCGGCTTAGCTACTCAGCGATGCTCTTGGCAGAACAACTGATACACCAGTGGCCAGTTCGACTCGGTCCTCTCGTACTAGAGTCAACTCTCCTCAATCTTCTTACGCCCACGGCAGATAGGGACCGAACTGTCTCACGACGTTCTGAACCCAGCTCGCGTACCGCTTTAAATGGCGAACAGCCATACCCTTGGGACCTGCTCCAGCCCCAGGATGCGATGAGCCGACATCGAGGTGCCAAACCTCCCCGTCGATGTGAGCTCTTGGGGGAGATCAGCCTGTTATCCCCGGGGTACCTTTTATCCTTTGAGCGATGGCCCTTCCACACAGAACCACCGGATCACTAAGACCGACTTTCGTCTCTGCTTGACATGTACGTCTCGCAGTTAAGCTGGCTTATGCCTTTATACTCTACGAACGATTTCCAACCGTTCTGAGCCAACCTTTGTAAGCCTCCGTTACACTTTGGGAGGCGACCGCCCCAGTCAAACTACCCACCAGACATTGTCCTACCTAAGGATAACTTAGGCTAGTTAGCTACCCAAATAAAGAAGAGTGGTATCTCAACAATGGCTCACCATAAACCAGAGTCTATGGATCAAAGCCTCCCACCTATCCTGCGCATCTTTATCCAAATAGCAGTGTCAAGCTGTAGTAAAGGTCCACGGGGTCTTTCCGTCTTGCCGCGGGTAGGAGGAATTTTCACCTCCACTACAATTTCACTGGATCCCTCTTTGAGACAGCTCCCATCTCGTTACGCCATTCATGCAGGTCGGTATTTAACCGACAAGGAATTTCGCTACCTTAGGACCGTTATAGTTACGGCCGCCGTTTACTCGGGCTTCGATCAAGAGCTTCGCTAATGCTAACCCCATCAATTAACCTTCGAGCACCGGGCAGGCGTCACACCCTATACATCCTCTTACGAGTTAGCAGAGTGCTGTGTTTATGGTAAACAGTCGGGAGGGACTCTTTGTTGTAACCTTCTTTGCTTTGGGAGTAAATCTTAATACAAAGTTAGGCACACCTTATACCGAAGATACGGTGCTATTTTGCAGAGTTCCTTAAAGAGAGTTCTTCCACGCGCCTTAGAATACTCATCCCACCCACCTGTGTCGGTTTACGGTACGGGCAATTATTACTAAACTTAGAAACTTTTCTTGGCTCGATAGTATCATGGATTCTCCATCTACTCCGAAGAGCGTCAAGAGCCTTTGAGGTCTCGGATAGAGAGTTACGGATTTGCCTATAACTCAACCTACACCCTTAGACTAGCACTTCCATCCGCTAGCTCCACTAACTTTAAGCGTCCTTCCATCGCACATAATAATTGGTATTGGAATATTAACCAATTTTCCATCGCATACCCCTTTCGGACTTTGCTTAGGACCCGACTAACCCTACGATGACGAGCATCGCGTAGGAAACCTTGGGTTTACGGCGAAAGGGATTCTCACCCCTTTTATCGCTACTCATGCCTGCATGCTCACTTCTATCCGCTCCAGCACTCCTTACCGGTATACCTTCAACGCTGAATAGAACGCTCTCCTACCACTTGCACTTAATTCTAACTACTTCTAATTATTTTAGCTAAACTATTTTCTCATAATTTAATTTATATGAGTGCAATTAAATTATAAGAAATATAACTTAAAAGCTCATAGCCAAATTTATAATTAGAATTAAGTGCAAGTCTAAAGCTTCGGTACTCATTTTAGCCCCGTTATATTTTCCGCGCAGAATCACTAGACCAGTGAGCTATTACGCTTTCTTTAAAGGATGGCTGCTTCTAAGCCAACCTCCTGGTTGTTTCAGTAACTCCACATCGTTTTCCACTTAAATGAGATTTAGGGACCTTAGCTGTTAGTCTGGGTTGTTCCCCTCTCGACGACGGATTTTATCACTCGCCGCCTGACTGCTGTGATTACACTTTGCGCATTCGGAGTTTGATAGGGTTTGGTACATTGGTGTATGCCCTAGCCCATTCAGTGCTCTACCTCACAAAGTTACTACACAACGCTATACCTAAATATATTTCGGAGAGAACCAGCTATCACGATGTTTGATTGGCCTTTCACCCCTATCCACAAGTCATCAGGAGCCTTTTCAACGGCCGTCTGTTCGGTCCTCCACTGGCTCTTACACCAGTTTCAACCTGCTCATGGATAGATCACATCGTTTCGGGTCTGCAGCATCTGACTATACGCCCTATTAAGACTCGCTTTCGCTACGGCTCCGGGTTTCCTTAACCTCGCCAGACACCACAACTCGCAGGCTCATTATGCAAAAGGCAGTCCATCACCCTGATAAATCATAGGGCTCTGAATGATTGTAAGCAAATGGTTTCAGGTTCTATTTCACTCTGATCACCTCAGTTCTTTTCACCTTTCCCTCACGGTACTTGTGCACTATCGGTCTAGTAGTAGTATTTAGGGTTGGATAGTGGTCTACCCAGCTTCAGACAGGATTACACGTGTCCCGCCCTACTCAGGATACTGCTAAGTATAAACGCACTTTCATATACGGGAGTATCACCCTCTATGCTTAAGTTTTCCAACTTATTCTATTAGATTGTTTAAGTCTATATTGCAGTCCTACAACCCCACTAGCAAGCTAGTGGTTTGCCCTCTTACGCTTTCGCTCGCCGCTACTAGCGTAATCTCGTTTGATTTCTTTTCCTATTGGTACTAAGATGTTTCAATTCCCAACGTTCGCTCCGCATTGCGGTAGTACATATCACTATATACTGGGTTGCCCCATTCAGAAATTCCCGGATCAAAGCCCCTTGACGGCTCCCCGAGACTTATCGCAGCCTGGCACGTCTTTCATCGCCTCTACTAGCCAAGGCATCCACCATTTGCCCTTAGTAGCTTACCTTTTTTTAATTAGATTATTGATATTCTAATTCGCATCACTTCCTTGTTAAAGATAAAGTCTAGTAGATATAAATTAAATAGATAAATATAAATATAAAAATAAACTATTTAATTATTTAAGAATTAATTACTTAATTCTTGTTAATCTGTTTAGATTTATAGTATTTGAATTTAAATTTAATAAGACGGAAAGTATTAACTACTATTAAGTAAGTTTTAAAGCTTAATAGATTGTGAAGTTAATATTTATAAACTATATCTTTTATATTATTGGGATAACAGTGTTTGATATAGAATATTTGAAATTAAACTAAATTCAAAGCTCTAACAAGTCCTGTAAAATTGTTTTAAATATTAAAACTTGATTGTGACTTTTAACAATGGTAATTTAAGTAACTTTAGACTAAAGTCTAATCAGAAAGTTTAAACTAAACTCTCTGATTAGACTTTGATAATAAATTTTATATTATTGCTATCTTTTAAATTTAAACTATGGTGGAGAATAGCGGGATCGAACCGCTGACCTCCTGCGTGCAAAGCAGGCGCTCTCCCAGCTGAGCTAATTCCCCTTGTCAATCTCTCAAACCTAAACAAGTGTGATTGAGATATATTGAAGTGATAATTGTGAGATTATCACTTTGTACTCTAGAAAGGAGGTGATCCAACCGCAGGTTCTCCTACGGTTACCTTGTTACGACTTCACCCCAGTCGCTGATTCCACTGTGGGCGGTAGCTAGTTTAGCATTCCGACTTCGAGTGAAATCAACTCCCATGGTGTGACGGGCGGTGAGTACAAGACCCGGGAACGTATTCACCGTAGCATGGCTGATCTACGATTACTAGCGATTCCGGCTTCATGCTCTCGAGTTGCAGAGAACAATCCGAACTGGGACATATTTTATAGATTTGCTCCATCTCACGATATTGCGTCTCATTGTATATGCCATTGTAGCACGTGTGTCGCCCTGGGCATAAGGGCCATGATGACTTGACGTCGTCCACACCTTCCTCCTCCTTACGAAGGCAGTATATTTAGAGTGCTCAGCCAAACTGTTAGCAACTAAATACGTGGGTTGCGCTCGTTGCCGGACTTAACCGAACATCTCACGACACGAGCTGACGACAGCCGTGCAGCACCTGTCTCTAAGTTCTAGCAAGCTAGCACCCTCTTATCTCTAAGAGGTTCTTAGGATATCAAGCCCAGGTAAGGTTCTTCGCGTATCATCGAATTAAACCACATGCTCCACCGCTTGTGCGGGTCCCCGTCTATTCCTTTGAGTTTTAATCTTGCGACCGTACTCCCCAGGCGGTATACTTAATCCGTTAGGTGCATTACTGCCCTGACTAGCAGAGCAACAACTAGTATACATCGTTTAGGGCGTGGACTACCAGGGTATCTAATCCTGTTTGCTCCCCACGCTTTCACGCATTAGCGTCAGTTGAGTTCTAGCAGATCGCCTTCGCAATGGGTATTCTTGGTGATCTCTACGGATTTTACCCCTACACCACCAATTCCATCTGCCTCTCCCTCACTCTAGATTATCAGTTTCTCAAGCAGTTTAATGGTTAAGCCATTAGATTTCACAAAAGACTTGATAATCCGCCTACGCGTCCTTTACGCCCAGTGATTCCGAGTAACGCTTGCACCCTCCGTATTACCGCGGCTGCTGGCACGGAGTTAGCCGGTGCTTATTCCTTAGGTACCGTCAAATTTCTTCCCTAAGAAAAGGAGTTTACGCTCCGAAAAGTGTCATCCTCCACGCGGCGTTGCTGCTTCAGGGTTTCCCCCATTGAGCAATATTCCCTACTGCTGCCTCCCGTAGGAGTCTGGACCGTGTCTCAGTTCCAGTGTGACTGATCATCCTCTCAGACCAGTTATGCGTCATAGCCTTGGTGAGCCATTACCTCACCAACTAGCTGATACAATATAGTCTCATCCTATGCCGAAAAAACTTTCCCAACTTAACTTATGTTAAGAAGGAGTATGGAGTATTAGCAGTCATTTCTAACTGTTGTCCTCCAGCATAGGGCAGATTAACTATACATTACTCACCCGTGCGCCACTAACTCATAAGAGCAAGCTCTTACTTGTCCGTTCGACTTGCATGTATTAGGCACGCCGCCAGCGTTCACTCTGAGCCAGGATCAAACTCTCCATAAAAAATTAAAGTAGATAAACTACTTAAGTATTATGAAGTTTTAATCTAAAAACTTTATATCTGTTATATAAGTATTGAATCTATTATAATATAATAAGATTCTGGCTCAATCGATCACTTGTTTAGATTTCAAAGATTGACTATAAAAGATAGTTTAACATTATAAAAATTAAAAAAACAAAAACGATAGAGAAATGATTTAACCAAGCTTTTCAGAAGGTTAAGGTGTTTCTCAATTCGTGAGCTGGAATTATATAAGAGATATGCTTAAAAAAAGATTAAATATTAGGGAAAATTCTAAAAAATTTAAAAAAATTTGCAAATTTGGTTAAAAATCAACTAAAATATCGCTAAATTTGACAGAATTATTAAAAATTAACTCGCCATTTTCTTTTTGAGATTTAAATTTAGATATATAACCCTCACCATTTTTTATTAAAATTCCACTACTTATTAAAAAATTTTCATAAAAAGATATAAATTCTAGCCCTTTTATTGTAGAGATTGGGCGTAAAGCTATAAATTCTCCATCTAAATTTATATCTGTTATATCAAAACTATCTCCTCTAAGGTTAAATTTTAACTCAAAAAGATCATTAATACTAATTTTATCAACATATAAAACTGGATTGCAACTAATAAATGTATCTATTAATCCAATACTTTTAGACCCAAGCATAATGTTAAAAATCATCTTATAACTATCAATAATAAGATTTTCTAAACGAACTTTAGAATTTATATTATCAATCATAATATTATTTATTGCCACATTTTTGGCATGTATATTACTTATAATATTTGCTAGATTATTAGTAATGGTTTTGGAGTCAAATTTTATTTCATCGCTTACTATATTAATAAGTGGAACATTTGCTCTTAAATTTTCAATGCTGATATTTAACTCATTTGGATTAAATTTAAATAGGTCAAAGCTAGTAAACTCAAGTCCATCTAAATAATCAATTTCGATATCGACTCCATTAAAAATACTACTAATGCCATCAAATTCAAAATCAGCTTTATCGAAACGTACACCTAGAAAATATAAGCGCTCTGTATCAAATGTTGTGCTAATATCTATACTAGAAATTGTAAAAAGATTGTGATTTTCGATTATTTTTAGTGGGGAAACCTGTGCTTTTAGCTGACTAATACCTCCATTTATAGGAATATTTAGATTAAATTTAGCCAATACTGAGTTTTCATTTTGTGTCAAATCCATCTTTAATCGATGATCTAAATCACAAATATCGCCTACAATATCTAGTCCATTAAAAATTGAAATAACACTATAATGACTAAAAATATCAAATTTAAGATTGAAATCTTTATATTTTAGAGTAAAATTTAGATTAGTAGAAAAAATTGAGTTATTTTGGTTTATGTTTGATAAAGCAAATTCGCTACTACTTTTAAGTTTATTTATGGCTGAGCTTAAAACAAAATTAGAAAAAAGATATGCATATCCATGCAAGCCAACCATCAAAATAAGTAGACTTGCAATAAGATATGCAAACTTTTTCATAGTTATCTCTTTTTAGTTGCCCAGCTAAAATATAGCCAAATCAACCCCAATAAAATAAATAAAAATAGTGGGACTAAATAGCTACGTTCACCAAAATAGCTAGTAAATTTAAAAATAAATCCGCCAGCATAATAGCTAGCTAGTCCAAGACTAATAGCCCATATAACTGAGCAAATAGCATTAATAATAGTAAATTTAATTAAACTATACTTAGTAAGCCCTATTGCTAAAGGAACTAAAGTTTTTAATCCATAGATATATTTTTTGATAAAAATAATCTTATCTCCATATTTTTTAAATAGAATTTGAGCTAGGGCTAATTTTCTTTTATGCGATTTAAAATATGGCATTACTGAGCTTTTATTGTACCTACCCATATATACCAAAATCATATCGCCAATAAAATTTGCCACTGCTGCAATAATAATAGATAATGTCAAATTCATATTACCTTCAAAACTCAAAAGCCCTGCTCCAATAATAGCCACCATACCGCCGCCAAGACTATATAAAAATAAAATTAAATAGCCATAAGTTGAGAGATTTGTAAGTATATCTTGCATTATCTTACCACCGTTATAGCATGCATTAATTGTTTGTAACCGTATGAATTTGTATTAAAACGTATTTTATCATCAACAGTTATTACCGATCCGCCAAGATTTGCCCCAGCAAAAAAGCCGCTATTATTTGTATAAATATAAATATCACTAAAGCCAATATCACTAACTATTTCATTTTTAGTACCATAATCCATAAAACTCACTGATGCACTAGCATTAAGAGTAAGCTTATTATCATAAATATCTTTAATTACTGCCGGATTCATTACATACATTACTAAAAAATTATTTTCATATCCAGCTTGCAACCCAATAGTTGCCCCACCAAGTCGCACAGGAACTGCGCTCCAGTTGCTGTTTAGATGGCGAGTAAGGTTATCATCGCTATAAAATTCATCTACATCATCACGCACAAGCATAACTCCACGCCCTATGGTCGCTCCAAGGATAAATCCAGCCTTAACAAAAGTAGGAAAAATAATAATCGCAGATGAATTTATAACGATAGACTGGGGGATTTTATTAATTCTATTAATATGATTATAGGCATTTGCACTATCTAATAATCTCTCATTTCCACCATATAATAAGCTTAAACTAAATAGAACCAACCAGATAACCCTTATCATTTGCGCCCCTATTTTGCATACTCTACGGCTCGTAATTCCCGGATTACATTTACTTTAATCTCGCCTGGATATTGCATTTTGCTCTCTATCTCTTCAGCAATCTCTTTAGCCAAAAGCACCGCTTCATCATCATTGACCAACTCAGCATTAGCAATAACCCTAATCTCACGACCGGCATTTATAGCGTAGGCATTTTTGATGCCTTCTTTTGAATTTGCGATATTTTCTATCTCTTCAACTCTTTTTAAGAAACTCTCAAGCACCTCTCTTCTAGCTCCAGGGCGTGCCGCAGATAAGGCATCAGCAGCACAAACTGCTGCACACTCTACGCTTAAGGCTTCTTCGTGTCCGTGATGAGCATAAATAGCATTGATTACAACCGGATGCTCCTTATATCGCTTGCAAATTTCAGCCCCTAAATCCACATGGCTACCTTGGTATTCGTGCGTTAAGGCTTTGCCGATATCGTGTAAAATACCAGCTCTAATAGCTAGTTTCTCATCTCCGCCAGTTTCAGCTGCGATAATACCTGCTAAGTGAGCGACTTCTAGGCTATGAGCTAAGGCATTTTGACCATAACTAGCCCTAAATTTCATCTTGCCTATTAATTTGACAATTTCAGGATGAACCTTGGTAATTCCTAAATCAATCAAGATATTTTCGCCCTCTTCTAAGATACTAGCTTCAAATTCTTCGCAAACTTTTTGATGGATTTCTTCTATTCTAGCAGGTTGAATTCTCCCATCTTCAACCAAAAGCTCAATAACCCTTGTAGCGATAGCTCGGCGATAGAGATTAAAGCTAGAAAGCACGATAGCATGGGGCGTATCATCGATTATGATATCCACGCCAAGCACCATTTCAAGAGTTTTGATATTTCGCCCTTCTTTGCCGATAATGCGACCTTTTAACTCATCATTTTTGATATCTACTACATTAATCAATCTCTCAGCAGCAAACTCCCCAGCAAATCTACTAGTGGCTTGAGCTAAGATATAATTTGCCTTTTTCTTAGCTTCTCTTTTTGCCTCTTCTTCGTATTTTCTAACGATATGAGCGATATCGGCACGGCTTTTCTCTTCAACTTTTTTAAGTACCAATTCTTTAGCTTCATCTTGAGTAAGACCGGCTATGCGCTCCATAGTTTTTAACACTTCATCAATCTTTTCTTGATATGAATTTTTTAAATTCAAACCCTCTTCATATAGAGCATTAGCTCTATTTTGACTCTGTTCTAGATCATTTTTTAGATTGTTTAAGCTCTCTTTTTGAGATAATAAATTTTGCTCTTTTTTATTTATTTCATCAAATTTTTGGTTATACTCTTTTTGAAGCTTGCTGCCTTTTTCCTCATATCTTTTTTTAGCTTCAAATTCAGCCTCACTTACCTTGACTTTGGCATCTTTAAGTACGCTTTCGGCTTCAAATTCAATAGCCTTAGCCTTAGCCTTAGCCTGTTCTAAAAATATACTATAATTAGCATCATTTATCTTTTTAGATATTAGCCAACCACCACCGGCTCCGAAAATTAAGCCTCCTAACCCCACTAATGACATCTCTATCATAACATACCTTTTTAATATATTTTGTAGTAGGTGTGATATAAAAGTCCGCACAAATATCATGTGCATCACAAATTTTATCATTAATATACATATCTTTTATGCTCACAAACACAATAACTGGTCTATATCCTAGACTATCAAAAAATCTATCATAAAATCCAGCACCATGCCCTACTCTAGCCATATTTGTATCTACTGCAATTACTGGCACTATTGCCATATCTATCTTTTTTTTATAAGCATTTGAATCTCTTGCTTCTTTAATTCCAAATTTAGATACAAAAAAGGGCAGACGCAATTTTACCATTTTTAAGCTTTTATCTACCATAAATGGGACAAATATTGTACAATTTTTTGCTAACTTGCGTCTAAGCATTATCAAATTTGGCTCTGTTTGCATCGGAGTAAAAATCAATAAATTTCTTACTTTATAAAACTTAATTAGCCTTAAAATATCAAAATTTAGTCTATTTTTATAACTATTAGCTACTCTTTTGGACTCTTTTTTTAGAGCGGTTTTAGCCATTTTTCTATAAGTTTGTTTATCATATTTAACCATAATATTAATCTTTATTTAGTATAATTGCAACATTTTACCAAAAAATTAGGAAAATATGATGAAATTTAAAATCTTTTTAGTAGCAGCCTTGCTAGTATTTTTTACTGGCTGCGATGATAAAAATGACAAAGAACCATCTACGCCATCAGTTATGCAAGCTGACTACTCAAAACCATTTAAACTCCCATTAAACGATGGCACAGAACTTAATATACAAAAGCGTAATGATGGATATGATATTGATATTAAAGATAAGGCAGTATTTTTAAATTTCTTTGCTACTTGGTGCCCTCCATGCAAAATAGAAATTCCATATCTTGTATCGCTTCAAGATAAATTTAAAGATAAGCTTCAAGTCATTGGAGTATCAGTTGATGAGATAAGTCTAGAACAAGCAAATGAATTTAAAGAGTTGTTCAATATCAACTATCCAATTGCCTATACCAAGGAAAATGAGTATCTAATCTCATCGCTTGGCGGTGTAGTTGGAATTCCCTTTAGCATTTTATACTATCCAAATGGCAAATTTGCTACATCTTATAGCGGATTGGTGCCTATTGAAATGCTTGAAAATGATATTAAAAAGGTGATTAAATAATGTTTAGCTTCCTTAAAAAAGGTCTTGAAAAGACCATAAGTGCCTTTACTGGTTCTAAACCAGCAGATAAAAAAATTACTAAAGATATTCTTGAAGAGCTTTTATTAGAAGCAGATGTGCCATATGAAATAGTACAAGAGATTATATATTACCTTCCACCACGTGAAATAGTTGATAAAGCTGATCTATCTAGAGTTATGCAAACATACTTTATGTATGATAGCAAAAGCATAGAAGCTAAGCCATTTGTTATGATGATATTGGGCGTAAATGGTGCTGGCAAAACAACTACAATAGCCAAATTAGCAAATTTATTTAAATCAAATTCAAAAAGTGTTATTTTGGGTGCTAGTGATACATTTAGAGCTGGTGCAATAGAACAACTACGCCAATGGGCAACCAGATTAGAAGTGCCAATAATTGCTTCAAATCAAGGCCACGACCCGGCCGCTGTGGCTTATGATACCATTAGCTCTGCTGTGGCTAAAGGGATGGATTATGCGATTATCGATACAGCTGGAAGATTACAAAATCAAAAAAACCTAGCAAGTGAGCTAGAAAAGATCTCAAGAATCAGCGATAAAGCCCTAAGTGGCGCTCCACATCAAAAAATTCTAATATTAGATGGTACACAAGGAAGTGCTGGAGTTGCTCAGGCTAAGGCATTCAATGAGATTATAAAGGTCGATGGAGTAATAATCACTAAGCTTGATGGTACTGCTAAAGGCGGTGCATTATTTGGAATTGCTAGAGAGCTTGAATTGCCTATTTTATACATTGGTGTTGGCGAGAGCAAAGACGATTTAATTAAATTTAATCCAAAAGAGTTCGTAGATACTATCTGCGATGCTATATTTTAAAAATAAAAATGGCAAAGTTAAAAACTCTATTTGAATGTGAAGCGTGTGGAAATCAGCAGAGTAAATGGATGGGAAAATGTCCTCAATGTGGTGCTTGGGAGAGTTTTATAGAGCTTAGTAATGAGCAAATAAAAGCAAGCCAAGAATTAGCAAAACTAACTAAAACTATAAATAACGCAACTCCAATATCTCAAATTCAAATAGAACAGATAAAACGCAAATCCACCGGCGATAATGAGCTTGACCTTGTATTAGGTGGTGGAGTAGTAAGTGGTTCGCTAGTTTTAATCGGCGGAAGCCCTGGTATTGGCAAATCTACTCTACTGCTTAAAATTGCTTCAAATTTAGCTAATGATAATCAAAAAGTCTTATATGTCAGCGGCGAAGAGAGTGCTAGTCAGATCAAATTAAGAGCCGATCGCCTAAATGCTAATAGCGATAATCTATTTTTGCTTACTGAGATTGATCTTTCATCTATACTAGCTGAAGTGGCTAAAAATGAGTATAAAGCTATAGTTATAGACTCTATCCAGACTTTATATAGTGATAAGATTAGCTCCGCACCAGGCTCTATATCGCAAGTTAGAGAGATTACATTTGAACTAATGAGGTTAGCCAAAAAAGAGGATATAGCTATATTTATCATTGGCCATATAACCAAAGAAGGCTCTATAGCTGGGCCTAGAATTTTGGAGCATATGGTAGATGTAGTATTATATTTTGAAGGCGATAGCAGCAAAGAGCTTAGAATTTTAAGAGGGATTAAAAACCGCTTTGGAACAACTAGCGAGGTTGGTATCTTTGAGATGAGAAGTAATGGGCTAGTAAGCGCTAAAGATATCAGTAGCAAATTTTTTACTCGTGGCAATGCCGTTAGTGGCTCAGCTATTACTGTAACAATGGAAGGAAGTCGTGCGTTAGTAGTAGAAATTCAAGCCTTAGTATGTGAAAGCAGCTACCCAAAAAGAATCTCAACTGGATTTGATAAAAATCGCTTAGATATGATTTTAGCACTTTTAGAACGTAAGCTTGAGATTCCACTTGGTCATTATGATGTTTTTATCAATGTTACAGGCGGAGTAAAAATCAACGAACCAGCCTGTGATTTAGCCGTAGTTGCTGCGATAATATCTAGCTTTCGCAACCGCCCAATATCTAAAGAGAGCGTATTTATCGGTGAGCTTAGTTTAAATGGAGAGATTAGAGAAATTTTTAACCTTGATGCAAGACTAAAAGAAGCCGTATTTCAAAAATTCAAAAACGCCATCACTCCAAACAAACCACTAGAAACCTACCCTATAAAAACATTCGTAGCCAAAGAAATAACCCAAGTTTTAGAATGGATGTAGCTAAATTTATAATATTTTAATCTAAATTGAGCTATAATTTTACTCTTTTTAAGCCTGAGTGGTGAAACTGGTAGACGCGCTAGACTCAAAATCTAGTAGGGGCAACCCTGTGTCGGTTCGAGTCCGACCTCAGGCACCATCACCCCATTTTAATACTTTTCTTAAACTTTCACAAATTGCTAAAATATTCACAAAAAATATTAAAAACAAAATTCCAATCACAAAAATTCAAATCTATATTTTAAATTTAAATTTTCATATCTCATTTTATTTACTCTCACCCATTAAACACCCATAAAATCAAATAAAAGATTTTAAATTTAAATATAAAAAATTGTTTTTAATCCTTATCAAAAAATAAATTTTTATATTTAATTATAAAAATAAGTAAATTTTTTCATTTTTTGCTATAATCCCGCCTAAATTTTACTAATAAGGAGAAAAAATGAAAGGACTAAAGACTACTATAGTAGCAAATTCCGCTACTACCCACACATTCTAAAAAACTAAACAATCCCAAAATCTTACTATCATCAATCGCAATTGTTGTCCTATACTCTGCTAGTTTCTCTGATGGCAAGTCTTATTGCCAAATGACTAACAACAACAAAACATGTATTATAAGCGACAAAAAACACAACAAATACTATTATTCTTTTCCCTAAAACAGATCAAACTACCGAGGTAACTGGACAGAGCATAATTATAAGAAGTAAAACTAATGTTACCAGCTACAGTCTCTATGCCGCTTTTATAGGCTCTAGAAAAGCTGATGAAAATGAAATAGAATATCTGGTGGATCATCAGTAGGAGGACCTAGACCAGACAAAAGACCAAGCACCGCCAATATAGGTGCCGGATATACTGGCGCACATGGAAATGTCAATTCAAGTGCAAGTAGAAATACTATAATCATCTCTGGAGAAGGCACAAATGTAAAATCTACATATGTCATGGGTGGCGGGTTTATGACGACAATGGTTCTGTAAATGACAATAATGTAATAATTAAAGATGGAGCCACAGATTTCAGAAATTATTGGCGGTACAAGCGCCCAAGGAACCGCAAACCAAAACGAATTAAATATCGCTGGTAGTGTGAGTGCTGGTACTAGTATAACTGGTGGTATAGGTCAAATTGACGCTAGTGATAATAATATATTAATCAGCGGAGATAGCGCTGGAGCAATAATCGGTGGTCAAAGCACCCAAGGCACCGCAAATAAAAACAATATTATCATCGGCGGAAGTGTAACTGGCAATGTAACTGGCGGTGAAGGTAAAATCAGCTCTGAAAACAACAACATAAAAGTAGCTGGTAATGTAGGTGGCACAGTAATCGGTGGTAAAACAGATAGTGGTTCAGCTAGCAATAACATAATAAGCGTAGCTGGTGACACCCAAGGTGATATTATAGGTGGTCAAATCTTAGATCCTAATGGCCAAACTAGTGGCAACCAAATCACTGCTAATGGCAATGTAGATGGTAATATCTATGGTGGTTATAATGAATCAACACAAAAGATCCAAGGTAGCAACAATACAATAACCCTATCAGGTAACCTGACTAAAGTAACTGGTAATATCCAAGTAGGTGATAAAACTAGTAATAGTGGAATACCCTAAACATAAATACCAAGAACCCAGTAACCCTAGAAGGTAATACTAGTGGTGCTAAAACCATCAGCATAGCAGCAAGCAATGTAGGTGATGGTGATAGCAAATATATCGGTGCTAGTTTACTAGCTAGATATGACTTTGGTAGCACTACGGCATCTAGACCATATATAGAGGGTTCTGCTAGATTTGGTAAAAACTACAATAGATATGAAAATACCAATATTACTAGCAATGGAAAACACGCTAAATATGATATGGATACAAACTACTTTGGTATCCATGTGGGTGCTGGGTATGAGTTTAAGATATATAATCAAGCTCTTGATATATATGCTAAATATCGATATAATAACCTAGCTGGTAATGAAGTAGAAATCATGTATATACCATATGAGTTTAAAGCTGTCGAATCTCACAAACTAATAACTGGTACTAGATATAAAGTAGTCTATATCCTACTAGCAACTTAAAACTCTCACCTTATGCTGATGCGGCTTTGGATTATGAGTTTAAAGGTAATGCGGATGTATACTCATATGGATTGGCTGTGGATTCACCTACTTTAAGTGGTGCTTCTGCTATGCTGCTAGAAGCTGGTCTAAGTATCGATGCTAATAGAGGCTTTAGTGTAGATGTAGGTCTATTTGGCCACTTAGGCAAAAGACAAGGTATCAATGGTATAGCAAATCTTAAATTTGAATTCTAATCTACAATTTGAATTCTAAAATATTTTAATCTTTAAAAGCCTTTGGGTTTTTAAAGATTATTTGAATTTTAGAAATCTTATTTATATTATATGGGTTTTTTAAAGCTTTTTAAACTTTAAAAACCTTTTGGGGGTTTAAAATCTTTGATAGTTTTTAAAGATTTTAAAGCTTTACCTTTTTTTAAAAAACTCTTCTAAATTCTTTAATATCTTTTAAATCCCAAATCCCCAAGAATTAAAATTCTAGATATCTCCAAAGTAAACTTTTAAAACAAAATCTAATTTTATCAGCCCAACCACCACCCCAAATTTCAATAAAATATCTATATTATCCCCAATTTTTATTATAAAATAAGAAAATTTTTATCTATTTTTGTTATAATTTTCGATTCAAAATTTGGTTTAAGGAAATTTATGAAAAGCGTTACCCCCCCCCTATTTTTTAATTTTATTTTAGCACTTTTTCTTATAATAACCAAGTTTATATTTCCCTTTAAAAAGAAAGTTTTTTAATAAATGCTAGTTAAATGCAAATGCAAAAAAGATTCATTTCAAAATATTTTTGAGTTTATGAATTACACTGAGTTTGTCTTGGGGCAAAAATTTTCCTATAAGAAAAAAGATTTAAGTAAATATTATTTCCATGCATATTGCGTTTTGCTAAATGATATGCTAAAAACACATAGTGGTAGTTTGCATCAGTATGCAAAACTAAGACATAATATAGATTTAGATTCTGATATCAAATTGTCTATTAAAAAGATAAAAAATAAGCTTATCCTTGGAAATAAGGTTGATTATAGGTTTGTATTGGTATCACAGCTATTACACGCTTTAGAGCTTTTAAATATAAATACACTAAAAGAAGAAGACAAAAGTGTTGTTGCAAAAAAGCTGTGTTTTTCTAAAAAGAATTTTGCTCTTGCTTTAGAGTATGCAAAAGATCATGGTAGAATTAAAAATGAAAGAATATTGAAATCTTTTGTGGAACATGTAAATTTTAAAGACTCACACAATAAATATAAACAAACAAAAGTTAAACACATTGGAATATGTGCAAATATGAGTTGCGGCAAATCTACCTTTGTAAATGCTCTTTTGGGAAATGATTTTTTGCCAGCTAGAAACGAAGCTACTACTGCTTGTATTACTAGCGTATACGACTATGACAACGCAAAAAATATGATTGGTGTAGCAGTAAAAAATGATCACATATATGCTATTGGTGATAATATGGATACAGTAACTATTAATAAGTGGAACTCAGAAGCCGATCATATGATTCTAGAGTCAGATTTGGATAATATAAGCAATAATAATATAGTTGTAGCCGTTCATGACACTCCTGGTATAAATAATAGTGGCAATGACAACCATAGAAAAATAACTATGAATTTTTTAAGTCAAAATAAAATGGATGCCATTATATACGTAGCAAATGCCGAGCAATTAGGTACGACTGATGAAGAAAAGCTTTTAAAGGATCTATTAAAATTAGGAGCACCATTTACGATTTTTGTGCTAAATAAGGCTGATAGCATAGATACTGAAAAAGAAAGCATGAAAAAAATCATAGAAGATTTTAGAAAACAAATTGTAGATATAGGATACAATAAAGACTCTAAAATTTTTCCTATATCATCAAAGGCAGCTAGGCTTTTTAAAATGGCTTTAAAAGGTGATGCAGATAAGTTTAGCGCATCTGAAAGAGCTTCTTTTGGCTCTCTTTTTGAGTATTTTATAGAAAATACGGATCTAACTAAGACCGGATTTAAGTGTTCTTGCGATGATGACACAGAAATCACTGTAGGCAGAGAAGTATTCTCTAAAAACGATATTAAAAAGGCTTTAAATAACTCTGGGCTAACAGTCTTAGAAAATGAAATAGAAAAGCTACTAGGAGGAACAAAATGAAAGAGATTAAGTTAAGCTATGATGCTTATAGGATGGAGGCAAGTTGTGCTGATGGCAGCATGAAGGATTTTTTTGCACCAAAATTTGGAAAAATCCCTTTAGATAAATGGTGCAATGACTTTTTAATAGAAGTTGTAAAAAATGAAAATTCTAATGTTTGCGTAGAACTTAGCGCATTAGAGCGCGACTGCGAAACAATGGAAGATGCTGTAGAAGCATACAATGAGCAAAACAGTGATGGATTTAAAATCACTTTTAAGGCAAACATACAAAAATCAATAGCAACCAACTCAAACGTAAGCCAAAAGCTTAAAAAGCTAAATGATATTTATAGCAGAGTCAAAGAAGATAGTTGTCCGTTTGAAGAGCTAAAAAACAATGCCAATATAGATAGGAATTTTCAAAAGGCTCAAGATCAAGAATATGAAATTGCAGTTGTAGCTACAATGTCAAGTGGAAAATCTACTTTAATAAATGCAATGCTTGGTAGAGAATTATTACCAGCTAGAAATGAAGCGACAACTGCTACCATAGCTAAGATTTATAATACAAATATAGATCATTATAGCGCTACAAGCTATGACGCTGATATGAATCTTTTAGATAGCAAAGATCCTTTAGGTCTAGATGATATGAATATCCTTAATAATAATCCAAATACAGCTTATATAAATATAAAAGGCAAAATATCTGGAATTTCTACCGATGGTCTAAATCTCATACTCTCAGACACTCCAGGGCCAAATAATAGTAGAACAAAAGAACACGAAAAACATACTTATAAATTGATAAAAGATGCTGATTATAAGCCTATGGTTTTGTATATATTAAACGCTACCCAGCTTGAAATACAAGATGATCGCAATTTACTAAAAGATATATCGGAAGCCATGAGAAGTGGTGGTAGAGAAGGAAGTGATAGGTTTATTTTTGTGTTAAATAAGGCAGATGAATTTGACCCAGAAAAGGGAGAAACAATAGCTAAAAAAATAGAAGATACAAAAAAATATCTAGAAAAAGAAGGTATAAAAGATCCAAAAATTTTCCCCTGTGCATCAAGGTTGGCAAAACTAATTAGACAAGATTTAAATGGTGAAACACTTTCTTCTAAAGAGAAGTCAAGTTTGCGCGGAGATGTTGCTTTGTTCGTAGATGAACCAAATTATCATTTTTCAGACTTTGCTCCACTCTCAGATTCGGCTAGAGCTAAAATAAACGAACAATTAAAAGCTGCAAAAGAGCACAATAGCGAAAAAGAAGAAGCTTTGATCTACACAGGAATTCCAGCTGTGGAGGCTGCTATTAGTGAGCATTTGGAAAAATATGCTTTACCTAAAAAAATTACAGAGATTTTGCATTCATTTAGCACGATTGTAAAAAATCTAGAAATTGAAGCTAAAGAGCTGAGCAGGCTAAACTCGAGTAAGAGTAAAATAGAAAAAACCAGAAAAGCGATAAATGAAATCAACGCTCAGCTTAGCAACGGTAAGAAAAGCGATGAGTTAAAAGCTAGAATAGATGCTCTTAGTGTAAGTGATGATGTAAAAAGAGACCTTGAAAAGCTAACTGGTAAGAAAACTAGAGAGTTTTTAGATATATTAACTAGAAAATATAAAGGAAACCTACCTACCAATGAAGCCAAAATAAAAATAGGAATTTTAAAAAATGAAATAGAAGAATTTGGTAATAAATTTGCTATTGATATAGAAATGTTGTTAAATACAAAAATAGGTGATGAAGCAGGCAAGTATGTTGATGAGTATAATAGATATGTGGTTGATTTAGTTGGAAGTGCATTTAAACATGATGTAAATCCGGCTGCCATTTTGGGAAGTTTGGTAACTATTTCTTTTGAGGCTGATTCTTCTGATTATGAAGAAACAATTACAGAGGAGGTGGGAACCCACATAGAAACAAGAACAAGAACCGTATATCAAACCAAAACTAAAAAAGTAAAAAAAGCTCAAGGTGGATTCTTTGGCGGTCTCATGAGAGGGTTTGGCTCTATTTTTGGTAATGATGATTGGGGGTATGACGAGGATTATGAAGAGTATGAAGTCCCTGTTAATGAAGAGTATGATGTAGAGGTTACAGACTATGAAAAACGCAAATATGTAGATCTAGGAAGATTAGCAATGGATAAAGGTCAAGAGTATTTTGAAAAAGTTACGCAGCATGCTCAAAAGTTAGCATTAGAACAATCTATCGAAGAAGAAAGAAAACTAAAAAATAATTTCAAAGAAGCTTTCGATGCTGTCAATATAGCAATTCAGAAAAAAATGGATGATTTAGATGCTAAATTAGGTAGTGAAAAGGAGCTGGAAAAGGCTATTGAAGAAAGCAATAAGAAATTGGTTTGGTTGAATAATTTTGAGACTGATATCAAGAAAGCATTAGTATCATAAAGGATAAAAGATGATTTCAAAGGATTTACAATCAAAAATAGAGTCTAGAAATTTTAATGCTATTCGCTTGGCGCTTGGTGTTGGTTTACAATTTGATCAAAATGTTTTTGGCAATTTTACAGAGATTGTAGGATATTGCAAAGCCAAAGGCATAGAACTAGAAGACTTGTATCAAGAACACGATGGACGTTCAGTAGACCTAGAGGCTACAAAGGATAATTTTGCAGAGTTAATAGGTCAGCTTTCGACAAATTTTTCTCGTCAAAGACTAGAAAAAGTACTAGAAATCACTCAAGCTGTGTGGCCTGAAAAACAAAAAAAGATAACAGTTCAAACTGTAGGTTCTAGTAACAATTTTGGCGAATCTTCTATAAAAAATAGTAATAACTCAAATAAATTTAGAGTGGAGCGAGAGATACCAAAAAACAATTCATCAAATGCAGCTAAATATGATCAAGATGGTGCTAGAATCATATCTAGAAGGCCGGCTAGTGGTAATGTGCAACGCCAAGGATCACATCAAGGACAAATCAAATCAGCTAGCGCAAACAAAAAAGATGTTTCTACCGGCAGTGTTTTGTTGGCTGTGGCTGCAGCCGCTGCCTTGGTAGCTGCTATATTTGTTTTGGCATAAATTTAGTATAAGAGGTAAAAAATGAATGATGTAATTAATCAAACCGCAATAACACAATCTGTTTTAAATGCCGAAAATATTCTTAAAAAAGGATATTTATCAAATATAAGAGAACAAAAACTTATAGAAATAAATTATCCTGTTGAGTCTACTAGCGATCAATTTGTAAATCATCTAAATGAAAATGTTCGCTTTTTTGATATTACACAAATTGTATTAAATAAAAATGAAAACATGAGAGATAAGCTTGTTAGTGTTTTTAATGCTGTGGGTAATGTCGGAACTTCTATTTTGTTTCATATTGATGGCAAAAAAGACAAAGTTTCTATTAGAATAGGTGTTAGAAGAAATTTTGAAGATATCGATAAAGGACTGGCACAAGAAATATTACAAAATAGCCTAGAGGGAAATTTTCCTGGCTCTACTCTTAAACTTTTATCGACTGATGAGCTAAATAATGTTGTACATAATTTTGATACAAATTTAAGAGTCGTTAGTGTAACAGACATTGCCGGCTTGCGCTCAGAAAATGATAGTAAAGATAGACAATTTATGCAAGGCATAGAAAAGGTAATAGAAGCATTAAAGGGAAAAGAATATTCAATGCTTTTAATCGCAGATCCTATTAGTATGCGTGATTTAAATTTGAGTAGACGAGCACTCGAAAATGTTTATTCTAGTCTTGTGCCTTTTAGCGAATCTGAATTCAGCTTTGGAGAGAATCAAAGTGAATCCATAAATGCCTCTATATCGAAATCTACGACTGAGACTTTAAGTGAAGGTATTTCAGAGAGCATAAGCCACACAAACGGAAAGAGCTATAGTAGAGCATTTGGAGTGTCTTACTCACATACTGATGGAAAATCACACAGCACAACTGATGGCTATAGTGATACAAATAGCTCAAGTGTTAATGTAGGCATTGGTGTTGCGGGGATGAATCGCGGAAAAAGTCATAGTGAAAGTCATAGTACTACTAGCTCTGAAAGTTATAGCAATCAATATGGTACGAATCAAACTAACACTAGTTCGCAAAATTCATCTAAGACAGTTGGGATGACTAATACTCAAAATATATCAACAGCTACTGGCATGACGCAGATGCAAGGAGTTACTCAAAATATTGGAACTAGCCAGAGCATTCAAGTTAAATTTGAAAATCATACCATAAAGAAAATGCTAGAACGCATTGATAAAACACTAGAAAGATACAATAAATGTGCTGATCTTGGTGCTTGGAACTGTGCTATGTATTGTGTAAGCGATAAAGCGACAGCACAGATATGTGCTAGCATATATAGGTCGGTCATCCGTGGAGAAAATTCATCATTAGAAAATAGTGCTATGATTCTTTGGGAGCAAGATCAAAATTATGGTATAATGGAGGCTCTAAAGCATATGCAGCATCCTCGTTTAAATGTTAATAATGTTGAGGTAACCCCAGGCGCTTTAATAAATAGTGCTGAACTTGCTATTCATGCCGGACTACCAAATCATTCTATAGCCGGAGTTCCAGTTATAGAGTGTGCTGAGTTTGGTCGTGTGGTTTCATCATACATTCCTAAAAATAATGAATCAAAAATAAATCTTGGTAATATATTTCATATGTTAAAAGATGAAAAAATACCAGTCGAGTTAAATGCAAAAAGTCTTTGTTCGCATACATTTATCACAGGTTCCACTGGTAGTGGTAAGTCAAATACCGTATATGGAATTCTTAATAAACTACCTAGTGAAGTAAAATTTCTAGTAGTAGAGCCAGCTAAGGGTGAATATAAAAATGTATTTGGCAGCAAAGCAAAAGTATATGGCACAAATCCTAGTCTAACTGAGCTTTTAAAAATAAATCCATTTTCTTTCCCAAAAGAAATACATGTTTTAGAACACATTGATAGACTAATAGAAATATTTAATGTTTGTTGGCCTATGTATGCAGCTATGCCAGCTGTGCTAAAAGACGCAGTTGAAAAATCATATGAAGACGCTGGTTGGGATCTCACAAACAGCACAAATGCTTATGGTGAAAATCTATATCCAGAATTCTCAGATGTAGCAAGAAATATTAAAAGTATTATAGACTCATCAGAGTATGATGCTGAAAATAAAGGTGCATATAAAGGCTCATTGCTTACTAGATTAAAATCACTAACAAATGGGCTTAATGGGTTAATTTTTAACCGTGATGAAATATCTAGCGAAGAACTTTTTGATAAAAATGTGATAGTAGATCTCAGTAGAGTAGGCTCTGCTGAAACTAAATCTCTTATTATGGGTGTTCTTGTGCTAAAACTACAAGAATACCGCATGTCTAATGCTAATGGCATGAACTCGGAGCTAAAACATATCACAGTGCTAGAAGAAGCGCATAACCTACTAAAACGCACTAGCACAGAGCAAAGTAGTGAAAGTGCAAATCTAATAGGTAAATCAGTAGAAATGCTAACAAATGCAATAGCTGAGATGAGAACATACGGCGAAGGCTTTATCATAGCAGATCAAGCACCAGCACTTTTAGATATGGCAGTAATCCGCAATACAAATACAAAAATCATCATGCGCTTGCCAGACCAAGATGATAGAGAGCTAGTAGGCAAGGCAGCAAATCTCAATGATGACCAAATCACCGAACTAGCCAAACTACCTTGTGGCGTGGCTGCTGTGTATCAAAATGAATGGATTGAACCTGTGCTGTGTAAAATTGGTGTAGCTGAGAGTAAAAGCGGTACTTATAAGTGCGATAGAACAACTAAAGCAAAAGATGAGTCAGATACTGGTGGAATTAAAATTAAAATAGCAGATCTTTTGTGTAAAGGCATAAAAGTTGGCAAAGAAGAATTAGTAAAAGACCTTGATAAATTAGAACTAAAATCTAGCATTAGAGTAGAAATTCTAAAATATCTACAAAATCCACCAAAAGAAGTTAGTGTTTTACGGCTTGCTCCAATTATGTCAGAATTATTTCCAGTAGCAAAAAGGGCTTTTATGGAATCTTATAAAGCTTTTGTGTCCGATACAAAACAATGGTCTATAGCTACAGATAATGCTTTAGCAATAGAGATTGATGAGCTACGAAGAAAGATTAGACAGTGCATCATTACTGACTATATATGTAATGATGTAGGCGAAGTATCTCAGCTTGAAAAATGGAGTTTTGATGGAGGTAGAATATGATGGTGGAAATAGCCAAAGCTGCTCTTAAAACCATTGAGACCCCTAGCTCTTTTAATCCTGATAAAATATTAGACTCAAATAAGGAATTAACAAAAAACTTTAATGAAACAGGTAACAAAAAGAGTTTTAATCCGGATAAAATGTTGGAGTCGAATGAAAAAAACTGTATAAAATGTCGCAATGAAGATTTGGCTGGGCAAGAACATCCTCAAACTGGTGTACCCTTTAAGGAAAAAACAGTTACTGATGAAAATGGCAATGAAATAAAAGGTGTTTTCCCTGAATTTAAATCTGTATTTGATGCTCAATTGCCTGATGAGTTAGAACAAGCTAGCGATAGCGAGCAATTTAAAGAGTGTAATAAGCAGTTGCAAGAAGCTATAGAAAATGTTCCAGAATTAGCCAGTAAGTTTACTGATGAACAGCTTGAGCAGGTCAAAAATGGGGATACACCTGATGGCTACACTTGGCATCATAATGAAGAAAAAGGTAAAATGCAGTTAGTGGATTCTGAAATACATGCCAAAACAGGACACACCGGCGGTAAAGTTATTTGGGGTGGTGGTTCTGAAAATAGATAAAAGGAGATAAAATGGAATGGAAATATGTAAAAAATACGACTATTGATAGAATTTTGGAAGTTGAAAAACAATATAATATCAAATTGCCAGAAGATTTGAAGCAGTGCATCTTAAGCTATAATAATGGTCGTCCTAGTTATAATATTTTTGATACACAAAAAACAAAGAATAGAACAATAAAAAAACTTCTTTCTTACAATAAAGAAGACAAAGAAAATATTTTCACTTTTGCTAATATTATTGGAGAAGAAAACAAAAATTGTTTCCCTATCGCAATTGATGAGTTTGGTAATTTTATCTGCCTGCAAGATAATAAGATAGTATTGTGGTTGCATGAAACAGCTAGTGTAGAGTTTATAGCAAATTCTTTTAATGAATTTTTGGAGCTTTTGCACAAATAAATTCTAATCTTACTATAAAATTAAAACTTTATTTTTAGATTTTTTGTCTGTAGCGACTTCTAAGATATGTATTTTAATAAATTTACTGATATTCAGTAAATTTATTTTTTGATAAGATTTTTTTTGATTTATAGGTATGAAGTATCAAATAAATTTATTTTTTAAGAAATTTGAAATTTTAAAGAAATTTATTTTTCTGTTTAGCGAATTTAAAATATTAAAAATATTTCTTTTTTTTAAGTAGGAAAGGTGCGCTTTTTGGCAGATGAGTAGCGTGATAGCAAAAACGGTGTAAATCATCGTTTGCGACGCTACGAAAGATAGCAACAACCTTGGCTTCCTTCCTTAACAACCCCCAACCCCCTAGAAAAGCCTTTTAAAGTTGCTGTGCTGGGCGCAGATTTATACCATTTTTATCAAAACTCTTCGAGCTTTAATAAAAATGATTTTGGGGTTAATATAAATTTGAATTTCATTTGTGAGTTATAAATTTTATTAAAATTTTTGTGGTTTTATAAATTTGAAATATCAAAGAAATTTGGATTTTTGGATTGATTTTAGGTTTTTGGTATGAAAATGGGGGGGGGCTAGAATTAAAATAATTTTAAATTCTAGCTTAAGAGCAGTTAATTGCCGTTATAGCCGAAGTCTGTGCGAGTTAATAAAACTTCTTTCCAAAAGCTTTCTCTATTTATTATTATTTCATCATCTATGCTAGATTTAAAAATCTCTAAAATTGAATATTTAAAGTTTTCTTTTATATACTCAAAATCTAATGGCTTTAAAAGCTTATTTCCGCCATGCCTATTTGCTATATAGTTACGCCAACGCCCAAGCAACATATTATCACCATACGCTGAGCCAACATATTTTTTTCCAGTTTTTGTATCTACTATTAGGTACACAGCTTTTTGATTTTCTAAGGCTGTTTTCCATGCAGGTGTTTCTATAAGGCTTTCAAGCTCTCTCCAACTTACATTTACATTATCATAGCCTGAGAATTCTGCTTTTATCACCTCTCTTTTGAGCTCTAAAACCTCTAAATTATCTAGGCAAGTTTCGAGATTTGGATAGCTTTGGCGGAAATCTTTTTTGAAGCCAACTACAAGTTTGCCTATAAATTCAGCGCCGATATCGGTTAGCCTTGTGTTATATTTATAAAGCTCTCTATCTGCTTCTTTTACTGTGCCAACTACACCTAAACTTTCATATATACCTACAAATAGCCACTCATCTTTATTTAAATAGCATAATGAAAGTATATATTTGCGACCAAAGTTCTTTTGAGTTTGGTGGTTTTGGTAATCACTAAATTTCCCACTAAAAATTCATTTAATGGCAATTGCGCATCTCTACCTTGCCCGCCAATAGCACAATGGACTTTAAACTCGTTTTGATTTTCAGCCAAAAATGGCAACAAATCTTTTAATTTCATTTTTACTCCTTTTAAGTTTGATTTTGTATTTAAGCTTCATCTGCGTTTAAATGCCATATCTAAAAGGAGATGAATGTGAAATTAGAGATTACTTAATTTTATTAAGATCTAATTTTATAGCTTCATTATCGATGCGGCTAATGCCTGAATTTAAGATATTTTGCGCTATCTCTTTGGCTTCATCTAGAGAGTGCATTTTGTATGTTCCACATTGAAATTTGTTTAATTCTGGGATATCGCTTTGACTTTTTACAGATAGGATATCATGCATAGATAGTCGCCAAGCCTCGATAACATCATCTATTTTAGGCGTTCCGATGAGACTCATATAAAATCCCGTCCTACAACCCATCGGCGATATATCTATGATTTCAACACTATTTGAATTTAGATGATCTCTCATAAAACCCGCAAAAAGATGCTCTAGTGTGTGAATTCCACGCTCTGGCAAGATATCTACATTTGGCTTACAAAATCTTAAATCAAAAACACTAATATCATCGCCTTTTGGGGTTTTCATCACCTTAGCAAGTCTAACGCCTGGGGCGTTCATAATAGTATGATCTACGCAAAAACTATCAAGTAATGGCATATTCTTTCCTTTATAATTTTTGCGTAATTGTATCAAAAATTAGCTGAAATTTGCTCTGATTTGGTCGCACCAATTTGAAATTCTAGAATCTACTTCATCACCATGGTTGTCAAAATCAAGTGCTAAGCCCACAAATCCGCCATCTCTAGCTGCTCTTGACTCTGTAAAATCATATTTTGGAGCCTCTGTGGCACCTACGATATTTGCGCCTAATTCTGTGCATTTTTCAAACAAAATACCCAAAGCATCGCAATATGTATCATCATAGCTAGAGCTATCACCAACGCCAAATAGAGCAACTGTTTTGCCACTTAAATTTAGCTCAGAAAAGTCAAAAGCATCCATATCATCTTGTAAATCACCGCTACCCCAAGTTGATGAGCCGATTATTAATTTATCAAATTCATTAATCTCATCTGCTGAAGTCTCAGATATATTCAAAACTGTATCGATACCTAAATTTGCTGCGATTTTATTCGCTGCTTCTTCTGCGTTTCCCATTGAACTACCAAAAATTACTGCTGTCATATTTACCTTTCACATTTAAATTCACGATCTAAGCCAAAAACTTTACAATATTCGCAATATACACAACTCACGCTTCTTTTAGCGCAAACTAGCTTGATATTGCGTTTTTTGGCTTGAGTTTTTATCTTTTTCATCGTGTTATGATTTAAAAAACTAGTTAGCATTACAACGCATTCTACCTCTTGAGGTATGGGTTTGCGATTTACTCTATTTTCGTTTCTCGCATCCCAATGCTCTATCTTGCTAACGCCTAAACCTTGTAAAACTGCCCTAATCGGTGCTATCTCATCTGCGCCTATTACTAATACTGACATCTCTTGCCTTTGTAGTATTTTTGATAATTGTTATTATAATCTAGCTATTATAAATTTTAGCTTATTTTGATTATAATTATCAAAAATATTTTTAAAAGCTCTTTTTTTAGCACCATAAAAAGATTAAATTCAAATTTATATAAAATTATAATTGATAAATAATATCAACTATACTACTTTATTCCTCCTTATTTTATCTTGTTTAATTAAGAGCTAAATGATACGATTTAGCTAAAAAAGTATATCTAAAATATAATAACTAAATATAAATTCATTAATTAAATTTTCGTTTATACCTATCTAAAAGCGTAATATTTCCTAATATTCCACCCTGATGAATGTATAAAATTTCATTTTGAAATTTATCTAAATTATTCATCAAAGTAAGCCACCCTACTCCATCATACAGTAATTCAAACTCTATATTGCTATCTAAAAGCTCTTTATATATCTCATAAATTTCAAGATACAACTTACCAAAATGATATTTTTTAGGTGGATTTAATATCTTAACCTTATTAAATGGATCAAGGGTTGAAATTTGCTCTTTTAAATACTTCGCATCGCCTACACAAGGCACGCTCCAAACAGACATATCATTTAAATTTTTAGCTAAAAATGCCGCACTACACCCTGTCCCACTAGGCAAAAATATATCAAATTTTATGCCATTTTTTTTGGCAAAATCCATAATTATCTTAGCTTGTTCTTTAAATCCAAGCTCGGCTTCGCGCATTGCTACACCCTCAGGAATGAAAAGATCTGTGCTTGATTTACATTCATCTTGAGCTGATTTTGATGGGTTAGCACTTATTTTAATATCCATACCATTTTTTAATGCGTAAGCATAATTTCCACATGGATTATTTAATAAAAAATCACAAATATGATTGGTAAAATATATAAATTTAACTCCACGCATTTTAGCCAAAAGACTAATAGAATACATAGCATTTGACTGGCTTGAGCCATATGAAATTATGCGATTTATGTGGTTTAAATTTGAGTTTAGCAAAAAGGCAAGCTTTCTAGCTTTATTACCATTAAACTCGCCACCTATTAAATCATCTCGCAAAACCCAAAATCTACGCCCTCTAAAGTAGATTGGTTCAATTGACACGCTGATTTAAAACCTTATCAATGAAATATTTAGGATCTTGTAAATCAAATTTAATTTTTATCCTAAAGCTTGCTACTGGGTCTTCTAGACCATCTTTTAATATTGGCTCACTATTACTTTTTCCAATAGCAACCAAATATCTACTTAAACTTTCATTTTTATAAATTGCGTAGGCAAATTTCATAATCTCTAACGCTCGTTTTTGGGATAAATCTAGATTATGCATATATCCACCATCGCTATCTGTATGACATTCAATGATAATTTTATTGATATTTTGCACTACTTCAGAACTTAGCATATGATCTAAATATACCTTAAAAATTCGACGTAGGTCAAATTTGGCATCATCCCTAATAACTGATGAGTTAATGTTAAAAATCTTTGCTGCATCCATAGTAATCTCAGCAGTTTTAGGATCTATCTGCGCTATATTTACTAGCTTGGACTTAAGAGATAAAGCGATATTTTCTCTAATTTTTGTATAGTTTTCTAAGCTGCTTTTATAATTTTGTAAGTCGTTTTCAATAGCATCTATTTGAATATCTCGCTGATTGATTTGATTATTTAGATCGTTTATTAACTCCTCTTGCTTATTAATATGTGCTGTTAGTTCATCATTTTTTAAACTAATCACATCCAAGCTATTATTTATAGTTGATGTTGCTTTACTTAGTTCTTTATTTAAATTTAAATAAAGCTGCTCAATATTATTACTATCAGGATTTGATTTTAGTTGCTCAATAAAGCTTTTAATGCTCTCGTGCTTTTTATTTAACTCCTTATTTGCAGCATTTAAAGAAGCGATATTATCATTTAAATCCTTTTGGAGGTATGCTAAATTTGAAGCAGAGATGGAGTATCGTACAACTACTACCCCAACTACTAAAACAAAGATAAAAAATAACCCTGTTATAAGTCCAATATAGCTAAGCCAAAAGCTTGATCTCTCATCATTTGATATATTAATTCTCATCAATCTTTCTTCTCATCACTTGATTTTGATTCTTCTTCATCTGATTTTAAGATGGTTTCAAAGTCAGTTTTTTCTAGCATCTCTAGGGCGATATTTGCTTCATTATCTATCTCTTGGATACTTTTTTTAAGCTCTTCAACAATAACAGTACTACTATCTTTACCTACGCTCTCCTCATCAAATGCATCTTTAAATGCTTGCATACCATCGACAATAGCAATCTTAAACCCATCTAAAGCAAGCTGCTGCTTCTCAAGAATATTTACACTAAACTCCTCTAGCGATCTTTCAAATTTGATGATATTCATACCTAGATTATAAACAGTTTTATCAAGCTTTGCAACTTTCTCATCGCTAATGCTTTGCAGCCTTGCATAACTCTCGCTCCATCTAATTTGTAACTCTTTTATATTGCTATTGAATAAATTTAAAACATTAATAATTTCAGCATGAATCTTAATCATATCTTTTTGATCTCTTTGTGATCTTATTAGCATATCCATTGTCTGTTTAATATGCTCACCACTTACTTTTACAGCTTCCTCTTCAGTCTGTAAAAGCTTAGTAAAATTATCAAATTTTTTCTGCACAACATTATCAAGCTCTTTGAAAAATTCTTGTTTACTAACATAATCAAATATTACTCCAATTTTCTCAAAGCTACCTAATGTCTCTTGCATATATCTTTTTTGAATCTCATCAGAAGTCCAAAAAAACGACATCGTAGCATTCTTTTGTCTAGCAATTAGTCTCTCAAATCTACTAATGCCATATCGCTCAAAAAATATCCACCAAAGCGCTAAAAATATCCCATAAGCACACAAATAAAAAGATGCCCCAATACCTGCAAATAATTGAGTAATCTCGCTCTCTAAACTAAGCATATCAGCTGAGCTTAAAACCGGCATAGATATCCCAATACTCACAAATGTCCCAAAAACTCCAAGCATAGGAAAAACTCCAGTCGCCACAGTTGCAAAGTTGTCATTTCGCACATCTTTAGAGTATCTAGAAGCAAATTCATCAAAGCTGCCATTTGACTTTCTCTCCTTACCAATTGTAAGTAGAGTTTTAATGATATAATTTTTTAGCTCTTTTTTAAATATATCTTTTTTTTGTTCAAATAGGCAACACCCAAGCTCAGCACTATGTCTAGCAAAAGCTAATGCTACAACAAGCATAAGTCCCATAATAATAACAATATCAAGTCCAACTTTAAATTTTATAATATCAAAATAGCACAGTATACACATTATATATACCAAAATAGGTACTAATACAATTTTAAAATATACAAATTTACTCTGTCTATTTCCGCTTTCAGGCAGATATATCTCGCCAAGTTCGCTCTCTTTTTCCATTTAAATTTCCTTTTAATTACACTAAGTTTAACCATCAAAGATAGCTAAGCTTAAAGTAATTTAGCCAAAGATATCTTTGGCTAAATAATTTAATTTTTATTAATACAGTTTAAATCCTCAAAAGCTTCTAAAAGTCTTTTTACCATACTTTCTTCGCCTTCTCTTAGCCATTTTCTAGGATCATAGTATTTTTTATTTGGCTTATCGCTACCTTCTGGGTTTCCTATTTGACCTTGTAAATAGTCATGATTTTTAGCCTCATATCCACGCACACCATCCCAAAAAGCCCATTGAGTATCAGTATCGATATTCATCTTAATCACACCGTAGCTTACTGCTGCTTTAATATCAGCTAACTCGCTACCGCTGCCACCATGAAATACAAAATTTACTGGTTTATTGCTAGATGTATTAAATTTACTCTTAATATACTCTTGAGAATTTTTAAGAATCTCTGGACGAAGCACAACATTACCTGGTTTATAGACACCATGCACATTACCAAAACTTGCAGCTATGCTAAATTTATCACTAATCTTGCCAAGTCTTTCGTATGCTATGGCTACATCTTCAGGCTGAGTGTATAAAAGCGCATTATCTACATTTGTATTATCTACGCCATCTTCTTCACCGCCAGTTACACCAAGTTCAATCTCAAGTGCTATGCCAATGTCGCTTAGAGTTTTTAAATACTCTTGACAAGTAGCCAAATTCTCTTCTAATGGCTCTTCGCTTAGATCTAGCATATGTGAGCTAAATAAAGGAACTTTGCAACTTTTAATATTTTCGCGACTAGCCTCTATAAGAGAATCAATCCACGGTAAAAGCTTTCTAGCAGCATGATCAGTATGTAAAACCACAGGAATTCCATATGCTTGAGCTAGTAGATGAACCTGTTTAGCTCCAGCTATAGCACCAAGTACATCACCATTTGGGCAAGCCTTACCAGCGTAATAGCTTGCGCCGCCATTACTAAATTGTACTATAACAGGCGAATTTGCTTTTTTGGCTGCTTCCATTACTGCATTTATAGAGTGACTTCCTACGACATTAACTGCTGGAATTGCAAAGCCTTCACTTTTAGCATACTCATATAACTTGCTAAGATCCTCACCCCAGACTACGCCAGGTTTAACGATATTTGTTACTCCCATATCATACCCCTATTATTTGTATTCTATTTTTGCACCTTGTCTTAGTTCGTTCATTTTGTCTTGCATTACAGTTCTAAATTTTTCACTTCTTAATTGCTCTTCTATGTTCTTTTTAACTTTATCATATGATACTGTTGTTTTAGCTTTTGAATCCTCTTTTAAGATTACATGATATCCAAATTCACTCTTAACTGGTTTTATAGTGATTGTTCCATTTTTTAGAGCAAATGCAGCCTTGCTAAATGAAGGAACCATTCTAGACTCATCAAACCAACCTAGCTCGCCACCATTCATAGCACTACCTTTGTCTATTGATTTAGTTTTAGCTAGTTCGCTAAATTTAGCTGTTAGTGCATCACCTTTTAAACCTTTTAGCTGTGCGATTATATCTTCAGCCTCTTTTTGAGTACCCACTAAGATATGTTTTGCTTTTGTTTGAGCTGGACTGACAAAAATTGTATCTTTATTTTTATCATAAAATGCTTTTACATCAGCTTCAGAGATTTTTACTTTTTTATATTCATTTTGTGTCCAAACATTTCTTAAAACATTGTCTTGGCTAAATTCAAGAGCTTCTTTATACTCTTTTGTTTTTTCAACACCATCTTTTTTAGCTTGTTCTAAAATCAATTGACCATTAATAGCCATATCTATTAATTGTTTTTTCATTTGATCTGGAATTTTATCAAAATCTGCACCATGCGCACCAAGTAGTGGAGCTAAATCTTTATCAGTAATCTCCTCACCATTTACAGTTGCTAAAACCGCTGCATTTAAACTCATAGTAGCAGCTAAGCTAAGAGCTAGAAATAGACCTTTTTTCATCTGTTTTCCTTCAGTATTAAATTTTAAAATAAGTCCAGTATTATACTATAAATTTGATTATATCTTATTGAATTTAGATTATGTTTTTTATATTTTGTTATAATTAAAACATGAGAAGTAAAAAAGATATAAATGAGATAAAAGCGCTATTTTTAGAGCATTTTAGCGGAGCAAAGACTGAGTTAAATTTTAAAAATCTATATGAGCTTTTAGTAGCTGTAATGCTCTCAGCCCAATGCACTGATAAAAGAGTAAATTTAATCACACCAGCACTATTTGAGGCTTATCCAGACGCACATTCACTTGCTAAAGCAAATTTATCAAGTCTAAAACTGCTAATAAATAGTTGTAGCTTTTTTAACAATAAGGCTATAAATTTAATCAAAATGGCAAATTCAGTTATTAGCGAATTTGGCGGAGAGATTCCATTAGATGAAAAAAGCTTAGTAAAACTTGCTGGCGTAGGACAAAAGACAGCTCATGTAGTACTTATTGAGTATCAAAATGCAAATTTAATGGCAGTTGATACCCATGTTTTTCGTGTCTCGCATAGACTTGGGCTTAGCAAAGCTAAAACGCCAGAAGCTACTGAGATAGATTTGGTTAAAGCTTTTAAAACTGAGCTTAATACTTTACATCAAGCAATGGTACTACATGGACGCTACACATGCAAAGCACTCAAACCAAAGTGTAATGAGTGCTTTTTAAATCACATTTGCAAGGCTAAAATTTAGCTACTAAACTAGCTTTACTAAGCTAGGATTTATTCTCTTCATCCCAGCTTTGCAGTGACTCTTTCATTGTATCTCTAGCAGCTTCAATCATTCCAGCAAGACTAAAGAAATAGTATCCATGCTGCCTTACATACTCAAATATCTTTTTATCTTTATCATTTTTGGTGCGTTCAGGTTTTACCATTAATTCGCCAAATTCCATCTCTTGATGAATACAAAAGTTACTTGCTACATGGTAATAAACAGTATCAAAAACCTCATCGTTCTTAAAGTTATTTTTAAATCTATCAATTCTCTCTTTTAATTCATAAAATTTAGGATAATGAGGCTCTTTGCCACGAGAGATATCACGATTAGCATTTTCTACAGCTTTGCTAATCTTTTTAAATAACTCTTCACAAAGCTTTTGCTTTTCTAGACCATATTTGATCAGATTTTCTACTAATGCCTTTTGATGTTTTATTACTGCTTTTGATTCTTCAAGACTAATTGGCTCAGGCTTGATTACTGTTTTAATACTATTTTCGGCCAATATTTCATCTACTAATTCACTAAATGGCTTTTCTATCATTCCATGAATTCTAGCTCCACCTTCAGTAGCGTTATAGACTTTAAATGCATAATCATAATGAGTTGGCTCCATCATAGATTCAAAATACCCACGGAAGAAATTCCAAACATCAGTAGTTTTTACTTCACCATCTCCACCGTACGCTATGGCAGTTTGTGGTCTTTGTCTAGCATTTGGATTAATTGTTATAGTACCATCTTCTTTTATATAATTTTCAAATATATTTCCCTTAGCATGGCTAGCTCCATCTTTACCAAAGGCAAGGTCTTGACCGATAAATATAATTCTTTCGCATTTAAGTCTAAGAGCCATATCAAGAGCAAAGTGTGCTGAGCTAGGCCCTTTACACATAAATGGAATCTCATCTTTTAAGATAAACTCAAATCTAATTGGCCTATGAGCATAAGTGCGATTTCGCCCTTCTAAATTTTTGCTAGTTTGGGGATGCGTAAGAGATGCTGCTATAAATATTATATTATCATCAAACTGACTTGGCTGGCTTTGGAAAAACTCGCTAGTCTTCTCTACTCTCTCCATTGTAGTTATAAAATCAGGCTTAATACCATTTATCTTAAGCACATGATATGAAGCATCTGGAATTAAAATTAATGCGTGTGGTGCGACCTTTCTTAAAAGCTCAATCTGTTTATTTAGACTTGGACCAGTAGAGGCTATTATAGCTGTCTTATTTTTGCCTTGATTTAATTCAATTATATCTTTTAACTGAATTCCACTATAAATATGAGGCATATTTGCCACAACATGTTTGATACCAAGTAAATTATCGTAAGCATCATTACCCATATTTAGAATCATTTTAGATGATAATTCTATAAGTTTTTTATTGATTTTTTCTGCTATTTGGCCATAATTTTTAGCATAATAATCACTATAAACATGAAAATCATAATTTCTAATATTTGCTACAACTGCTGGGTAATGGCATAAAACTTCCATTTGACCACTTCTAAAATAATCTGGATGAGCCACGATAAATCTCTCATTAAATATATCAGCACCAAAATCACAAAGATTAAATGCTATAAATATAATCTCAATCTCTGGTTCAAATACTATAATCTTTTCATGGGTTTGGTTTTGTAGTAATTTGGTATAAAAATTTCCATTTCCAAGTCCAAAGAAAAATAGCGATGGATATAGTGCATATTCATCTTTAAATTTTTCCAACATCGCATTTGTATGAGCTGCTGGAGACTCAGTATAAATTGGCTCTTTAAGCTCGGTATTTATTATATTTATATCCAAATTTGTCTTACCAGCAAATACATCAAATTTAGTATTGCTTTTTAAATCATACACAGCCTTTGCTAATCTAAAATTTATAGCACTAAGTGCTACAATATTTTTTATAAAATTTGATGGAGTACCCTCGGCTTTAAATCTAGCCTCTAATTCACGCTGAAACTCTTCAAATGCCTGTGCTTCAGCCTCTTTGTCATAATTTTGCATATATCTCCTTCGTGCTTTTTAGCATTATACTAAATTTTATCTTAAGTATCATAAGATTACTGCTTTAAAAAGTCAAATTTAAAAAAGTTATTCACTGTTTTTTCACTATGTGAAAATCTAGTCAAATACCCATTAATTCAAGCTTTAAACCTTATTTAATCACAGATTAAATTATATAAATTTAACTATTAATGTGAATTTAAATCAATATGTGAATAAATCTCAAATTTAATCACATAAATTCACATCACCCCTCAAAAGTTACCATCTCAGCAGGATGATTGTGTGTTTTTTCCACAAAACGAGTATAAATAGATTGAAATACCAACTCAATAGTTCCAGTTGGGCCATTTCTATTTTTACCAATAATTATCTCAGCACTTTCTTCTACTTTATTTCTACTAAACTTAGGGGTATATTCTTTACCTTCGAGCTTTGCTTTTTGAATTTTCTCATTCTCCTCTTGTTCTAAATAAACCTCATTTCTATAAACAAATAAAATCGTATCAGCATCTTGTTCGATTGCTCCAGACTCACGCAAATCACTAAGCATAGGACGTTTATTAGCTCTTGATTCTAGACTTCTATTTAACTGCGAAAGAGCTACAACTGGCAAATTTAACTCTCTGGCTAAAAGCTTTAATCCGCGTGAAATCTCTGCAATTTGCAAATGGCGATCACTATATGCTGATGAGTTTGTCATAAGGCCGATATAATCAATCACGCATAGTTTTATCTCTGGATGAGCGCTTTTTAATTTTCTCATTTGAGTACGAACCTGATGAATAGTAGCATTACCGCTATCATAGACAAAAAGCTTTTTTTGACTCATCATATCACACGCATTACTTAAGCGTTCAATTTCATCATTATCCATATCTGATGTCATAAGATTTTGTAAATTTATCGATGTTTTAGCGCTTAATAACCTTAACATAAGCTGAGTTGCAGGCATTTCAAGAGAGAAAAATACTACACCTAAGTTTTGATCTAGTACCCTTTGTACCAAATTTAGCACAAATGTAGTTTTTCCCATACCAGGGCGAGCTGCGATAATGACTAAATCACCATCTTTAAATCCCTTTGTCCGCTCATTTAATTCACGAAAACCAGTATCAAGCCCTACTACATCATGATCTTTGGCAAGCTTTTGCTTATTTAACTCTTCAATTAAATCAACCACAATCTCTTTAGCATTTTTTATCACGCCACTACCTACGCCATCTACTAAAGAGTAAATTTCGCTACTAATCTCATCTACCATATCACGGCCAGGCTTATTCTCATTTACCTTGCTTGGGATTTGATTTGCTACTTTGACTAGCGATCTTTTGATAGAAAATTCTTTAAGCTCTGTGGCGTATTTTTTAATATCTAAAATTGAATTTGTAGTTAAAACGCTATTAAAAACCTCTTCATCAAATTTAGCTCCTAAATGCTTTTTAACAAAGGCTATATCTACTGGATCGTCACTATTTAAACAGCTTTGCATAGCTGCAAATATATCTTCATGAGCTTTTAAATAGAAATCTTTTGGGCTGATAATATCATAAATTTCACCCAAATTATCTTGCTCAAATAGTATCGCACTCAATATCGAGCGCTCCATATCTAGGTCATATAAATTTGAGTTTATCTCATTCATTTCTAGCCTTTAGCTCATCATCTATCTCTTGTAAAAATCTATCTACTAGTTCAGACTCAGACAATCTAGCTACTACTTCTCCATGACGCATTATAAGCCCATTTCCCTTGCCAAAAGCGATAGCCACATCGGCTCCTTTGGCCTCTCCGATGGCATTTACTATACAACCCATTACGCTTATATTTAATGGTGCGGTTATGTGAGCGGTCTTTTCTTCTACTATCTTTATAGCACTTACTAAATCGCTTTGAAGCCTTCCACATGTAGGACATGAGATGATATTTAATCCACTTTTTTGGACTCCGCTATCTTGTAAAATTGCCTTAGCGACTCTAATCTCCTCTTCAAGCTCTCCTGTGATACTAACTCTCATAGTATCGCCGATCCCCTCCATCAAAAGCCCACCAAGTGCTATAGCTGATTTTATCGTAGCGTGAAATGTCGTTCCAGCTTCTGTAACCCCTAAATGAAATGGATAATCCACCATTGGACGCAACGCTCTATATGCTGCCATTGTGTTTGCCGTATCGCTGCTTTTTAAACTCACAGCAATATCTCTAAAATCAAAATCTTCTAAAAGCTTAATATTATACAAAGCACTCTCTACCATAGCTTTGACGCTTCTGCCATATTTTTGCTCAAACTGCTCTTCTAAGCTACCGCTATTTACACCAATTCTTATAGGCAAATTTCGCTCTTTACACGCATTTACCACCTTTTTAATCTTCTCTTTACCACCGATATTACCCGGATTTATCCTAATAGCATCTACAAATTCAGCCACAGCCAAGGCATAAAGATGGTTAAAGTGTATATCAGCTACGATCGGCAGTGGGCTATCTTTTTTAACCTGCCTAAGCCCTTCTATATCATCTTTATTAAACACAGCACACCGCACTATATCGCACCCCGCAAAATATAAGCGGTTAATCTGCTCTAAGGTCTCTTTGACATCTCTTGTTTTAGAAAATGTCATTGATTGGACGCTTATTGGCGCGTCACCGCCTATCTTTACACTGCCTACTTGAATTTGTCTTGTTTTGTATCTTTGCATTATCATCACTCAAATAAATTTTAAAGCCATAAGTCTATCTAAAATTTAATAAAAATATTGTAAAATAGTAAATTTAAAACAGTAAATTTAAGGAAATTAATGCGAAAAATCATAACACAAATTCTCATCTTTACAGCCATATATATGGCTATCTTTGCTCTTATGAGAGCGGTAATGCTATATAACCTAATTGAGCATGATATTGATGATTGGGGTGGGGTATTTTGGCATGGGCTTGGGCATGATATGCGGACTTTTAGTGCTATATTTTTGCCTATATTTTTATCTGGATTTCTTAGCTATTTGGGCGGATTTATCAAATTAAATTTAGCCAAATTTTATCAAATTATCTCTAGCATTTATATAGCCATTGTATCATTTATCGTGGTTATTTTTGCATTTATCAACTACTACTATTATCAAATTTATCAAAATAAGATTGATATGTTTATATTTGGGCTTAAAGATGATGATACCGCTGCTTTAATATCGATTATCTGGAATGATTATCCAGTAATTTTAATACTATTATGCGCTTTGGTTTTTGCTATTTTATGTGGATATTTAAATAGTAAAATTTTAAAAATTAAATTTAAAAAATCCAACCAACCGATTTGGATTTTAATTATTTGTAATATTATATTAATTTACGCATATACTGTGGCACTGCGGGCTCATCCAGTATATAATGCACTTCGTGCTTCTACATATCAATTTAGCACATTTAAGCCATTTAATGAGATATCTACTAATCCTATTATGGCTCTTTCATGGGCTAGTAAAGAGTATAAAAATCAAGCCAACTTCCCATATGTGGATATAAATAGAGGCAAAGAGCTGCAAAAGAGATTGTTTGATATGTTTGCTACTACAAAACAAAACTCCAATCATGCTAAAATGCATATACATTTTAATCTCATGGAGAGTTTTGGGCTTGGGTTATTACAAGAGGATGAGAAATTAGAAAAGCTTCTTTTAGGCTCATTATATAGCCATTTTCAAAGCGATTTTGTATTTAAAAGATTTTTACCTTCTACTAATGGCACGATAGATAGTCTAAATAGAATACTATTTCAAAGCCCTATAATCAATCTCACAAGTAGCAAATTTCAAAAGACAAAGCTACCTTACACAGTCATTGATATCTATAAAAAAGCTGGTTATAGAGTGGTTTTTGCTTATGCGGGGAATTCTGCTTGGTATAATATAAATTACTTTTTAAAAGCTCAAGGTGTAGATGAGATTATAGATGAGACTATACTAATGCAAGAGTATACAAATGCCAAAGAGTCTAAGCATCCATATGGGATAAAAGATGAGTATATGTATAACAAGATTTATGAGATTTTTAATAATGCAACCAAACCAACTCTAATTATCTCTCTTGGTATTTCAAACCATCCTCCATATTTACACAAAGGTAAAAATGAGCTAAATTTAGATCTAAATAGCTCTGAGATTAGTCGTTATTCTACTGACTATAAAGCACTATTAAACGCATATAGCTACGCAAATAACAGCTTTGGAGATTATTTAAATAAGATCAAAAATAGCAAATTCAAAGATAAAATAATAGTAGCAGCAACTGGCGATCATGCAAATAGAGAGTATAAATTTGATTATAAAAATGAGATAGCTTTTGGGATTAGTGTGCCATTTTATCTATATATACCACAAAATTTACAAAACAATATCTATTATGACAAAGATAGAATCGGCTCGCACAAAGATATATTTCCAACTCTATACAATCTTAGTTTAAATGAGACAAAATACCTAAATATAGGTGGTAAAAATATGCTCTCTAAGCCTAGTGATGAGAGATTTGAGTTTGCTATGCATATAAATGTCTGGGCTGATAATGATGGCATATATCCAATATCAAGCACTAAAGGATATAGATATCAAAACTCAAATACATTAAAAAATAGTAATGATAGCTTTGAGCTTGATGAATCAAAAGCTCAGTTTCATAAGCTATATGAAGAGTTTAGTTACTATCAGTTAGCTTGGAGATTAGGATTGATGAAGTAGTTAAATTTGATTTATTAAATAAGCCAATTTGATAAAATAAACAAACCCGCTATATAAAGCGGGTTTTATAAATTAGTTTTCTAATTTGTAGTTTTCAATTAGGTTGAAGTTTAGATATTTATAGATCTCATCTTCTTTACCAGCAAGTTTAGCTGGAACAATCTTCATATACTCTTCTACACTTGGCAGTCTTCCTAGCATAGCACACACCGCTGCAAGCTCAGCAGAACCTAGATAAACTTGAGCGCCCATACCCATACGATTATCAAAGTTTCTTGTAGAGGTTGAGAATACTATAGCATTATCAGCTACTCTAGCTTGGTTACCCATACATAGTGAGCATCCTGGCACCTCTGTCCTAGCACCGGCTGCACCAAATAGCGAGTATCTACCCTCGGCTCTTAATTGGGCTTCATCCATTTTTGTAGGTGGAACAACCCATAATCTAGTAGGCACTTGACCTTCGCCTTTTAAGACTTCGCTTAAAGCTCTATAATGGCCGATATTTGTCATACAGCTACCTACGAAAACTTCATCTATATTTTTAGGGCGTTTTGGATCATTTAGAACTTCACTTAGAGTAGCCACATCATCTGGGTCATTTGGACACGCCAAAATCGGCTCAGTGATCTCATCCATATTGATCTCAATTATAGTGTGGTATTTCGCATTTTTATCAGCTTGTAATAACTCTGGATTTTCTAGCCATTTTTTCATCTTATCACGACGACGAGCTAAAGTTTTATCACTGCCATATCCCGCTTCTATCATAGCGTCAATTAGAGTTATATTGGATTTTAGATACTCTATTACAGGCTCTTTATTTAGAGCGATAGCACATGCTGCGGCACTTCTTTCAGCACTTGCGTCGCTTAATTCAAATGCTTGTTCTACTTTAAGATCTGGTAAGCCTTCAATCTCAAGCACTTTACCGGCAAATACATTTACTTTGCCTTTTTTCTCTACTGTTAAAAGACCTTTTTTGATAGCGTAATATGGGATAGCATTTACTAGATCTCTTAGAGTTATGCCTGGTTGCATCTTACCACTAAATCTTACCAAAACTGACTCTGGCATATTTAATGGCATTGAGCCTAAAACCGCCGCAAAAGCCACTAGACCACTACCTGCTGGGAAGCTTATACCGATAGGGAAACGAGTATGAGAGTCCCCACCTGTTCCTACTGAATCAGGTAGAACCATTCTATTTAACCATGAGTGAATAACGCCATCACCTGGTTTTAAGCTCACACCACCACGACTAATCATAAAATCTGGTAAAGTTTTATGCATTAAAGCGTCTGTTGGTTTCGGATAAGCTGCTGTGTGACAGAAGCTTTGTAATACAAAATCAGCTGAAAATCCAAGACTTGCAAGCTCTTTGATCTCATCTCTTGTCATTGGGCCTGTTGTATCTTGGCTACCTACTGTTAGAGTGATAGGCTCTACATACATACCTGGGCGAACACCATCTAAGCCACACGCACGGCCGACCATTTTTTGTGCTAGAGTGTAACCTGCGCTATCATCACTTGCAGGTTGGGCTGGTTTAATAAAGATATCTTCACTGCCTAAATTCAACTCAGCCCTAGCCTTAGCGCATAGGCTTCTAGCTATGATTAGTGGGATTCTACCACCGGCTTTTACTTCATCTTTTAGGGTATTTGGCTCAAGTTTGAAAGTTTTTATCACTGTACCATCTTTTACTATCTCGCCTTTGTGTGGGTAAATTTCAATCTCATCACCGGTTTCTAAGCCATCTACATTTACGATAATTGGTAAAGCACCGCTATCTTCAGCAGTGTTAAAGAATATTGGAGCGATAATGCTACCTAGGATTACACCACCTGTTTTTTTGTTTGGGATTCCTGGAATTTCACGACCTATATGCCATTGAATTGAGTTGATACCGCTCTTTCTTGAGCTACCTGTTCCAACTACATCACCTACATAGACAACTTCACGACCGCTTTTTTTAAGCTCGGCAATTTTTTCTAAACTACCTGGTTGGCGTTTCATTAACATAGCATTGGCGTGAAGTGGTATGTCCGAGCGGCTAAATGCCTCACTAGCTGGACTTAGATCATCAGTATTAGTCTCGCCTGGGACTTTAAATACTATAGCCTCGATCTTTTCAGGGATATCATCTCTAGATTTAAACCACTCAGCATTTGCCCAGCTTTTGATAACTTCAGCAGCAAATTTGTTTCCCTCTTTAGCAAGGTGCGCTACATCATTGAAGTAATCATGAACAAAAATTGTATTTTTTAATACATCAGCTGCAGCTTTTGCTACGCTCTCATCACTACTTCTAAGAGTAGCCACAAGCACTATAACGCTATATCCGCCAAGCATTGGCTCAAGCATTTTTACAGCATCAATTTTGCTAATTAAACTACAATTTAAGCCGTGATTTATAATCTCATTTAAAAACTCAGCTTTAACCTTAGCTGCGTCATCAACGCCTGGATTAACACGATTTGCTAACAAATCAACAAGTTCAGCACTAGCAGATGATTTAAGTAATTCACATACCTCTTTTGTCTGCTCTTTAGTAAGCGGAAGTGGTGGAATACCAAGTTTTGCGCGTTCATATTTAGCGCTATTGTATTGTTCAAAAAAGCCCATTTTCATCCTTTAAAAAAAATTTTTGATTATTCTACCAAAAAAAATAAAAATTTAGTAGTAAAAAATAACTTAGATTTTATATTTTAGTATATTTTAAATTTTCTATAATTCAAATTTAGAGAAAATGTAAAAATAGCTATCAAATTATGACAAAAAATTTAATAGCTATTTGATTGCTTTAAAAAGCTAAATTTACCTACTATGGTTAAAATCTAGCACGAAGTCCCATATTTTTATACTGCTCGATCTCAGCAATATACTCAGCATGCTGTTTATCAAGCTCATTTGTTAGATATGAGATTAGCTTAGCATCTGATTTTTTATGACCTGAAACTAATGAAATAAATTTAAGATAAGGAATTGCATTAGAAGGTACATGCCCACGATTTTTTGCTGGAATTGGGAATTTTTGAATGAAATACAATGATGCTCTTTCTATCTCTTCTTTGGTTGAATCCTTATTAGATACGATAATTAGTAGATCTTCTAAAGTGATCTTTGGCTCATCCTCTTTTTGCTGAGTTGTCTGTTTTGGTGTGCTTGAGCCGCGGCTGAGCGATTTTATCACAACCACGACAATCACACCCAAAACGACAGCTACTGTAGCCATCGCAATAAATATAATACTTTCGTTCAACTTAAACCTCCTAAATTTAGTTACAGTCTAGCGCTATATGACCTTTTGCGATAAGCAAGTAGGCTAATAACTACCATTACCACAAGTGCTATCCAGACAAAATTTGGTACTGGTACAGCATCACCAGCTGCATAACTATGCATACCAACTAAATAGAAATTCACCCCAAAATAGGTCATTATAATCGCACTATAAGCAAACATAGACGCCACAGCGAAGGCATATTGCGAATTGACTTTTGGTATAAATCTCATATGAACTACAGCCGCATAGACTAAAATGCTAACTAAAGCCCAAGTCTCCTTGCTATCCCAGCCCCAGTATCTTCCCCAACTCTCATTAGCCCAGACACCGCCTAAGAAGTTACCTACAACAAGCAAGCTAAGACCCAAAATCATCGCCATTTCGTTGATTCTAGTGGCTTCAATTATATTTCTAGTAAGCTCTTTATTCTCATTTTTGCCTTGAAGTGCAAATAAAACTAAAGTAAATAGCCCAAGAAGAGCACAAAGCCCTAAAAATCCATAACTAGCTGTGATTACGCTTACATGGATTGTAAGCCAATAACTTTTTAAAACCGGCACTAAATTTGTAATTTGCGGATCGAGCCAACTAAGATGAGCTACAAATAGAGTAACCCCAGCTAAAATAGATGTCAAAGCTAGTGATATAGCTGAACTTCTAGCAAACATTGTCCCACTAAATGCCAAACACCAAGCTATAAATACCAAGCTCTCATATCCATCACTCCAAGGCGCATGCTCTGCGATATACCATCTAAGTCCCATACCAATAGTGTGAGCGATAAATGCTAAGATATTGACCCAATAGACAATTTTAAAAATTAAATTTATTTTAATTTTAGGGCGTAACATCTTAACAAACACTACTATTAAAAGTGCAAAACCGGCCAAAAGATATACTGGAGTTAAATTTTGAAATATCTTATATTTATTAAATGCTAATTCTAAATCTACCCTATTACTAGCTGGCATTACGGTTGCACCAAATTCAGCCTGATATTTTTTAATCGCTTCTATAGCTTCATCGGCTTTACTCCACTCGCCACTATCTTGTGCTTCAAGTACTGCAGTAAAATATCTTTGTAGCATTATAGCTACATTTGATGCCTCTTCACCGCTAAGCTCCATAAGTGCTCCACCAGGACTAAGCCAAGTATTATTATAATCATCTTTTTTAGGTATTACTCTAAACATCTCTCCTATAAATACCATATAAAGAATATTTAGCTTCTCATCAGCTTTTATAACATCTTTATCAAAAAGCCCCCTTGTAGCCGGTGCTTTGCGATTAGCAAGTTCTGTGAATTTAATTAGCTTATACTCTATTTGACCATCTTTATTAGGGCCAAAGAAATCATCAAAACTAGCATATTTTTGACTTTTTGGAATTCCTAATACCTTTTTTAACTCATCATCGCTAATTTTAATAATTGGTACGGAACGCCAATTTTCTGAATTTGCCATCATTGATAAAAATACAGCATTAGCACCCATTGATTGAAACTTATCACTGCGGTAAATTTTATTTAAAATCTCGTGTGCCATAGTATCAAATGGTTTCATTCTACCATCTGAACCTTGTATAATTAGAGTTGATACCTTATCTATATGGCTTTGTGGAATTTGTGGCATTGTTAGAGCATAGCTATTTTTAGCACCAAATATTGCCAGTCCAGCTATTAAAATCAGCCCAAGCGCCTTGGTATTTGCCTCATTTACGGCTTTAGCCAGTTTTCTAAATCTTGAATGAGGATTCATAACATTTAATAAAAGCCCCAAAGTTAACAAGAAATATCCAATATATGTAGGCCATTTGCCCGGATCGCTATTGACTGATAAGATAGTACCACCTTCATCAGCATCATAGCTACTTTGGAAAAATCTATACCCCTTATAATCAAGCACATTATTCATATAAATTCTATAATCCATCTTAAAATCCCCATCTTCTACGACTACATCACTGCTATAACTCATTGGTGAGTTTGACCCAGGATATCTAGCTAACTCAAAATCTTTTAGATAGATACTAAATGGCAAGGTTATAGCCATCGGTGACCACGCTACATAGAATTTCTGTCCGCCGACCTCCACTGCTTCAGGCGGGTAATTGCTTAATATCGCAACATCTTTGCTATCGTTATTATAGCTTAGGGTTGCTATGATAGTATCTGCTCCAACTACATTTTCGCCAGCTTTTTTCACACCTTTTATAGCACTTACCTTCATCGTTCTAGGTGCGAAATTCACACCACCAATGCTATATAGTCTAAGCCCAGCAAACTCAACTTCTGTATCTTTTGGCAATTGGCCTTTACTCATATCGCTCATCACCATATAGCTTATATCTTGATTGGTTTTTATATAAAATTTACTATCTTTAATATAAATTTGGATATATTTGGATTTTGTAGGTTTGGCACCAAAGCTAAAGCTCATATCGCCAACTTCGAATTTATCCCCAAGTTTCATAGTAACTGACTCGCTATTGCTCTCATCAGAAAACATAAGTTCCAAAACCGCCTCACCATTAGGGCTATCGATCCAAGCTGGCGTAGCATTTGGGGTAAAATCTTTATATTTCAAAGTGGCCAATTTATCATGGATATTGAGTCTTAGATTAAAATCATTTCCAATAGTACTAGATATATATTTTGGCTCAGAGACTGTGTAGGTATTATTACCATCGCTTGAGATCATTTGGATATAGCTTTGCATTGTTCTTATCTCGTTGCTACTATCATTTTCACGGATACTCATATGCCCTTCAAAACCAAAATATCTCGTGATACCCGCACCAACTAAAATAAATAAAAAGCTTAAGTGAAATATAAAAGCGGGGAGTTTTTTAAGCTTAAAAAGTTTATATTCATAGATATTATAAACTAAATTCACCCCCAAAATCAGCTGAATTAACGCAAACCATCCAGCACCATAGACCAAAGCCCAAGCAGTTTGTGTATTATAAATACTCTCAATAATTGTCGCAGCACCACTAGCAAACGCAAAAATCAAGAAAAATACAACGGCTGAGCCCATACTAAAAAATAATTTATGAATAATACCCATAAATGCCCTCAGTAAAAAAATTAATTTGCGATTATATTGAATATAAATAAACATTTTTAAAATAAAATTATTTTATTACTCAAATTTGACTTGCTATCTCTTCAGCCCTAGCCAAAATCTCCTTAGCTCCTTTATTTATAAACTCATCAGCTAAAATTTCTCCAGCTTCTTTATATTTAGCCTTATTAAAGACTCTTTCATCTTTTAATATTTCTTTACCATCTGGAGTACCTAAAATTGCTCTAACGAAAATTTTATCACCATCTAATCTTGCGCTTACTCCAATTGGGGCTTGACACCCGCCATTTAATTTATGCACAAATGCTCTCTCAATAGTAGTTTCTATAACGCTCTTTTCATCATTTAAAAACTCAATCGCCTCTAAAATATCAGCCCTATCTACTGCTTCAATACCCAAAGCTCCTTGCCCCATTGCTGCAATAGTATTAAGCAAAGATACATAATTTACCTCTTTATAGAGTTCAAGACGATTAATTCCAGCCATAGCAAGTATAATAGCATCAAATTCGCCATCTCTAAGCTTAGCAATTCTAGAATTTACATTTCCACGAAGCGAGATAATCTCTAAATCAGGTCTAAGAGCTAGAAGTTGCATTCTTCTACGCAAAGATGTTGTTCCAACCCTTGCACCATTTGGAAGCTCATCAAAGCTTTTAAAATTCATACTTAGCATAGCATCATTTATATCTTCTCTACTACAAACACAGGCCAATTTTAACCCATCTGGAAATGTAGTTGGTACATCTTTTAAACTATGCACAGCAATATCAGCCCTTCCATCAAGCATCGCATTCTCAAGCTCTTTGGTAAATAAACCCTTACCACCGATCTTAGCTAGTGGTGTATCTAAAATAACATCGCCTTTAGTCTTCATAGTAATAATCTCTATATTATGACCACGAGCCTCTAAAAGATCTCTAATATGATATGTCTGCCAAAGTGCTAATGCGCTATTTCTGCTTGCGATTTTAATATTCATCTATCTCTCCTCTATAATCTCTACATCTATTATATCATCATTATGATTGGTTTGACGATATTTATTTTGATTATTTTGATACCTAGGAGTACTAAATTTAGAATAAATTTTTAAAGCTAAAGCAACTCCGATCACAATTACCCCAAAAATATCGCTTAACATTCCAGGAATTATAAGGGCCAATCCACCAATAGCAAGCCCCAAACTACCAAAAATATCTTTGATATTAAAGTAGTTTATATTTTGAAATAAATTAGCAAATCCATAATTTAGTATTAAAATTACGCCAAGTAATGCACTAAGAAAAATCTCACTAAATAGACTAAAAAATCCAAATTCTAATACATATAAAACAACCAATACTATCTCTAAAAAGATATATGGTAGCAATGAAATTCTAATCATACAAGCTCTTTTAATTTGCCTAAAATTTCGCTAGAAGCAACTTTTTCTTTTATTAAACCATCTCTGATTATCAATTCTACTTCTGCATTAGCTAGTCCTTTGCCTACTACTACACCAAATGGATTTCCAATCAGCTCAAAATCGGCCATCTTTACACCAAACCTCTCATCTCTATCATCTAATAACACCTCAATTCCAAAGCTCTCAAGTCTGCTTTCTAATTCTAAAGCAAATTTAGCCTGAGCTTCATCTTTGAAATTTGATACTATGATATGGACGCTAAATGGAGCGCACTCTTTTTTCCATACGCATCCCTTATCATCATGGCTAGACTCTATAATCACAGCTTCTAACCTACTCACACCGATACCATAACATCCCATTATAAACGGCTTTGCCTTGCCATTTTCATCTAAAAATGTAGCATCCATCGCCGCTGAATACCTATCGCCTAATTGAAATATATGGCCGACTTCTATACCTTTAGTCATACTAAGAGTACCACCATCAAGCGCTTTATCTCCAGCCTTTACAGCTACTAAATCTTTAAATCTATCTTTATTGAAATTTATAATGCTTACACCAATTGCGTGATAATCTTTTTGATTTGCTCCACAAATCATCTCATATTCGCCATCAAGCTCACTATCAATATAGAAATTAATCCCCTCAGGTAGCCCGATTGGCCCGCAATATCCAGCTACTAATTTAGCTTCGCTAATATCCTTTTCATCAGCGTCTAATAGCTCTAATGCTCCACAAGCATTTAAGGCCTTAGTCTCTTGAAGTTCATCATCTCCCCTTAAGAAAAATATCACAACTTCGCTTCTATCTT